>DATFPH010000555.1:0-6234 GCA_035264905.1 Thermoanaerobaculia bacterium | reverse complement strand
GTCCTCGATGATGTCGATCACCGCCTCGATGAGCGCGCAGGCCACGGGGCCGCCGCCGAAGGTGGTGCCGAGATCACCCCCCTTGAGGATGTCGGCGATCTCGTCCGAGACCAGGACCGCGCCGGCCGGAAAGCCGCCGGCGAGCCCCTTGGCCGTAGTGAGGAGGTCGGGCGTGACGCCGTACATCTGGGAGGCGAACGGCGCGCCGCTCCGGCCCATCCCGCACTGCACCTCGTCGAAGATCAGCAGGCTCCCGGCGCGGCGGGTCCTCTCGCGGGCGGCGCCGAGCCACTCCGCGCCGAGCGCATAGGCGCCCGCCTGCCCCTGGACCGGCTCGGCGATCAGCGCCGCCACGTCGCCCTTGCCGAGCTCCCGCTCCAGCGCGTCCAGATCGCCGCGCGGGATGAACGTCACGTCGAACGGCGCCCGCGGGAAGCCGTACCACTTCGCCGAGCCCCAGGTGAGAGCGCCGGCCGCGGCCGTGCGGCCGTGGAAGGCCCCTTCGAGCGCCACGATGCGCGTCTTGCCGGTCTTGCGGAACGCCAGGCGGAGCGCGTTCTCGTTGGCCTCGGCCCCGCTGTTGACCAGGAACGCGCGGGTCAGCCCCTCCGGCCCGAACTGGACGAGCCTCTGCCCCGCCCGGGCGCGCACCGCGAGAGGCACCACGTTGCTCTGGAAGATCAGCGTCGCCGCCTGCTCCTGAAGCGCCGCCAGCAGGCGCGGATGGCCATAGCCCAGGAGAGCCACCGCATGCCCGCCATAGAAATCGATCAGCTCGCGCCCATCGCGCGTCGTCAGCATCACCCCGGAGCCGCGGATCGGCTCGATGGGCGCATGGGGATACACCGGGAGCAGCCACTGCCGCTCCTGATGGGTCATCGTCGGCTCTTCCAACAGCGTTCCGGTCGTCATCGGTCTCTCCTCGAAGGTCAGATCCACCCCACCCCCGCCCCCCGCAGCCCCATCGTCTCCTCCAGCCCGAGCAGCCGGTTCATCCACTGCACGCCGCCCCCCGCCGCTCCCTTCACCAGATTGTCCAGCGTCGAGAAGACCGCCAGATGATCGCCGTCCACCGCCACGCCGAGATGGCAGCGGTTGGTCCCCACGATGTCCTGGAGGCGCGGCGGGTCGGCCAGCACGCGGATGAACGGCGATCCCGCGTAGAAATCCTCCAGCGCCCCGCGCACCTCCGCCGCCGGCATCGGCCGCAGCAATCGTGCCTGCACCGTGGCGTAGATCCCCCGGGCGTGCGGCCCCGACTGGGGGATGAAGTGGATCTCGGGCTCCACCCCCGACGCCACCGCGGCGAGCGCCTTCATCTCCGGCGCGTGGCGGTGGCGCAGCGGGTTGTACGCATAGAGGTTGCTCCGCCGCGCCGGATGATGCGTCCCCGCCGACGGCGTCCGCCCCGAGCCCGTGCTCCCCGTGGTTGCCACGACCGAGATCCGAGGCTCGACAAGCCCCAGCTTCAGCAGCGGCACGGTCGGCACGAGCACCGACGTGGTGAAGCACCCCGGATGCGCCACGTGCCCCGCCGGCGTCTCCGCCAGATGCTCCGGGACCGCGCAGGTGAACGAGGCCAGCCGCCCCGGCGCGCCGTGCGGATGCCCATAAACCTCTTGATACGCCTCCGCCGTCGCAAACCGGAAATCGGCCGACAGATCGACCGCCACCGGCGTCCGGCCGGCGCTCTCCATCTCGCCGAGCACCTCGTCGAGCAGCGCCGCCGCGGCGCCATGAGGAGCCGCACAGAAGACCGCCACCCGGTTTTCCGATCGGCTCGCCGGCCAGCTCGCGACGAGATCCCGGAGATCCTCGCGGCGCGAGAGCTTCAGATCCGGATAGCACCCCGCGAGATGCGGGAACACCGTCTCCACCAGCTCCCCCGCCTGGCTCTCCGAGATGACCGCGCCCGGCCGGATCCCGTCATGGCCGGCGAGCAGCCGCAGCAGCTCGCCCGCGACGTAGCCCGATCCGCCGAGAATGACCGCGGGGGTGGTCACTTCGAAACCTCGTGGCCCCTCACCCCCGTCCCCTCTCCCATCCCCACCCGACCGCCGGGAGAGGGGCGCCCCCGCCCATCATGCTTCGGAACGTCCTGGCCAGTTTCCCCCTCTCCCGGCGGAAGCGAGGGGGTGGGAGAGGGGGCCAGGGGGTGAGGGGCCGGGCGGGCGGTCAGCTTCTCCTTCACCACCGCCGCCAGCCGTGCCCCCTCCGTCCGCGCATTGATCGCCGGCACTCCGAGCTGCTCCTCGATGATCCGCGTCCCCGCCAGGTTATCCGTGGCCGGCCCGGTCACCGCCACCGGCTCGATGCCGAACCGCTCGCGCAGCATCCGCACCCCGCCCCAGGCCGCCACCGGATCGTTCGCCGCCAGGATCACCGCGGTGAACGCGGCGCGGATCCCCGGATCGTCGAGGATCGACGCCACCCCATAGGCGCCGAGCAGGCCGTCGCCGAGCTCGGCCACGATCGCGTCCGGCTTGCCGGCGGCCAGGCGGGAGAGGAGCGTCCGCGTCACCGGCGCCGCATTGGCTTCCGTAGTCGTCACGATCCCCAGATCGGTGAAGATCGAGGTCGTGCGCGCTCCGGCATCCTCCAGGGCCAGCACGTCGCGCCGCAGCGAGACGCCGGTCGCCTTGAAGCCGTCGACCGTCCAGCCGGAGTGGCTGAGCTCGCGCACCAGCGAGACCGCCGCCGCCGTCTTGCCGCAGTTCATACACGAGCCCACGAGCGCCGCGACCGGCACCCCGTGGGCGTCGAGCTTCGCGGCCGGATCGAGCGCGAGGCCGCCGATCCGCGCCGCGACGCCGATCCGCTCTCCCAGATACGGGAAGTGGAGAACCGCGCCGAGCACCTCGCACTCGAACGGCGGCCCCAGGTCCGGGCTCCCCCCGTCGAACACCCCGAGCACGCCGCCCATGTTGAGCAGATGGATCGTGTCCCCCGGCGCCAGCGTCTCCGGCAGATGCCCGGCATAGCCGAACAGCGCCTGCCGGTGGCCGAGAGCGCCCGCGATCACGTCGCCGCGCTTGACCTGCGCCATGCGGCCGGACGGCAGCTCGAGCTGGTTGTACGTGCTCTTGTCGTGGCGCACCCGCACCGCGACCACCACCCCCTCCTCGCACGGGATCTCGGAGCTGATGCGCACCTCGCGCTGGAGGCCGCAGGCGCGAGTGACCGAAGAGATTTTGTCGAGCCCGATGGTCTTCATGAAACCTCCCCCTCGCCCGCCCGTGCATGCAACATTCCCGGCAGCGCCACCATCCGCGAGAACCCACGCGCATCCGCCGCCGTCCATTCACCCGCCGCCTCGCCATAGACCCCGCGCGACGCCGCCATCAGCGAATACGCCGAGGACATCCCTTCGACGAACACGGTCCAGGGCCGGAACAGCAGCCGCACCTCGCCCGTCACCCGCTCCTGCGAGCTGAGCAGCAGCGCCTCGATGTCGCGGCAGACCGGATCGAGATGCTGCCCCTCGTGGACCAGGTCGCCATAGGTGGACGCGACCGACTCCTTCACCCGGATCTGCCGGCCGGTCAGCGTCAGCTTCTCGAGCTCCCGGTGGGCGGTGATCAGCACCTCCGCGGCCGGCGCCTCGAAGGCGACCCGTCCCTTGATCCCGAGGATCGTCTCGCCGAGATGGATGCCCCGGCCGATCCCATACGGAGCCGCGACCGCCTCCAGCCGCTCGATGAGCGCCACGGGCGGCAGCTCCTCCCCATCGAGAGAGACCGGAATCCCCTCCGCGAAGCCGAGCGTGTGGCGCGCTGGCGGCAGAGGCGCGTCGAACGCACCGCGGGTGAGCACCCAGGCCGCCTCCGGCAGCGACTCGATCGACCCGAGCGTCTCCTTGCCGCCGATCGTCACACCCCACAGGCCGCGATTCACCGAATACGCCGCCCCAAACGGGGGGATGGGAAGGCCGCGCTCTTCGAGGAACGCCACCTGCTCGGGCCGCGGGCGCGGCTCGTCGCGCACCGGCGCGACGATCTCCAGCCCGGAATCGAGCGTGCGGAGCGCCACCTCGAAGCGCACCTGGTCGTTGCCCGCCGCCGTGCACCCATGGGCCACCGTGCGCGTGCCGAGGCGAGAGGCGGCGCGCGCCACCTCCTGCGCCTGGATCACCCGCTCCGCCCCCACGCACAACGGATAGACCCCGCCGCGCCGCACGTTCCCCAGGATCAGGAAGCGCAACACCTTCTCGAAAAAGGCGTCGCGGCCATCGACCAGCACATGCTCCACGGCCCCGAGCGCACGGGCGCGCTCCTCCAGATCGCGTGCCGCCGCGGCATCGATCCCGCCCGTGTCGACCGTCACCGTCACCACGGGCCGGCCGAGCGACTCCGCCAGCCACGGAATGCAGAAAGACGTATCCAGCCCGCCCGAGAAGGCGAGCACAATGGCGTTGTTCATGGCTTCACCTCTCGGGGAGAAACTTTTTGAGGCGTTCGATGATACGTCGCTGCTCGGCCGTGCCCGGCGTTGCGACGAAGATCGTGTCGTCACCGGCGATGGTCCCCACCACCTCGGCCCATCTCATGTTCTCGATGACGATGGCCAGAGTCTGCGCCGCCCCGGGCTGGGTCTCGACCACCAGGAGGTTCGGACCCGCGGTGCGGAGATCGACGAGGAAGAAAGAGGCACGATCTTCAAGATCGCGCTGCGCCCTCTCCGCATCCGGCTCGGGGTCCTCGGGCAGCTGGTAATAGCGCCCGTACCGGTACACCCCCAGATCCCGCAAGTCGCGGCTGACGCTCGACTGCGTGGCAGGGACCCCCAGCGCGTGCAGCTTCTCGACGATCTGCCCCTGGCTGGACAACCGGTTCCCTTCCTGCAGGATCCTCAGGATCTGCTCCTGGCGGTGCTGGCGGAGCTCGGAATCGGTCGGCATGGTCGGTTCGCTTTTCTCCTCGGGAGCGACGACGGACCAGCCGCGTCGCAATGCGCATAGCATCGCACCCATCCGCTTAGCCAGTCAAGAGAGGGGTATTGACAAGCGCCTGGGCGCGCGCATAGGATGGCGAAGCATCAAGCAACTTGTAGTCCAGAGTAGGCTTGTCGCGGCCTCAAATCAATCTTCCGGCGCCATGAAGGCGCCGGAGTTTCTGGGAGCCCTATCAGCTCCCGAGGAGAATGAAGATGGCACGAAACACGTATCCCGAGACCTTCGCTGAGTGGCGCCGCCTGGTCCAGCCGCTCTCCACCAACAACGGCGACACGCCTCACCTGGAGGGGCATCGGACGCGGCTCGAGGCCCTGATGACTCAGGTGGAAGAGATCGAGAAGCAGCAGGCGGCCCTGACCGCCGCGAAGCAGGAAGCCTCCAAGCAGCTCAAGGCGCTGGTCGCCGAAGGCCGCAAGGTGGCCGCCTTCCTGAAGGCTGGAATCCGGGAGCGGTACGGCCGGACCGCCGAGAAGTTGGTGGAGTTCAGCCTGCAGCCGTTCCGCGGCAAGAAGACCGCGAAGCCCGAAGAGCCCACCGAGGTGAAGCCGCCCGCGCCCGCCCCCACCCCGAACGCCTGATCCTCCCATCCCGACCTGCTCCCGAGGGGGCGTGGCTTTGGCCACGCCCCCTTTTTTTGTATCGCGCGTCAGCTGTCACCGAGGCTTCTGGTAATATCGTCAGGAGGAGACAGGGATGAGCAAGAACATCACGATTCGGAATCTCGACGAGGAGACGGTGCATTGGCTTGACGCCGAGGCACAACGCCGCGGTATCGACGTGGAGAGGATTGTCATCGAGCTGATCCAGCAAAGAGCCAAGTCGAATCCGCAGCAGGAAGAGCGTCCAGTCTTCCACGACCTCGATGCTCTCGCGGGGACCTGGACCCAGGAAGACGCCGAGGAGTTCCACAAAGCCACGGCAGACTTCCGAAAAGCGGTTCTTCCCACCGGCCCAACGGGCCGGCAGAGCACAGCCCAGGGCTGAGGCCGCAGGCCGATGCCCTGGGTTCACAACGCCCCCCAGCCCTGCGGCCTGCAAGGCCGCGAGAACCTGAACCGAGAGCTGAGCCGGCTCCTGTAGAAACTCTCGCGACCTTTCAGGCCGCGGTCGTTGATCGCCTTTCTACCCAGGGCATCGGCCTGTGGCCTCAGATGCTATGCAGGGGGGGGTGCAAAAGCGGGTCGCTGGTTGTATGTTTCGGGGAACTCTAACGGTTAGAAAGGAGAACCCCGATGAACCAGACGACCCGCATTGCAGAGTCTACGCCAACGGAGGCAGTGTTG
>DATFPH010000554.1:0-6494 GCA_035264905.1 Thermoanaerobaculia bacterium | reverse complement strand
CTGCTGGACCGGACGCGGCCGCCGTCCTGGAAGACAGAAGGCCGGCCGGACGCCGGCGGTCCCAGGGGGGACGGCCCGCACAGCCTTTCCGTCGTCCTCACCTGCCATAACCTCGGCACCTACGTCGGCGCGGCGGTCGAGAGCGTCTGGGCCTCGGAGCGCGTGCCGGACGAGGTGCTCCTGGTCGACGACGGATCGACCGACGAGGCGACTCCCGCGCGCCTGGCCGGCCTGGAGAGGGAGGCGGCGGCGCGCGGGCTTCCCCTCACCGTGCTGCGCCAGGGCAACCGCGGGCTCGTCGGAGCGCGCAACGCGGGGCTCGCCGCGGCCCGCGGCGATTTCATTTCATTCCTCGACGGCGACGACCTCGTCGAGCCGCCGTTCTACCGCCTGGCGCTCGATCTGATGGCCCGCCATCCGCGCCTCGGCGGCGTGGCGGCCTGGTCGGTCTGCTTCGGGCCGGCTGGCCCGGTGGGCTTCTGGAACCCGCCGCATCCCGAGCTGCCTCTCCTCTTCGTGGAGAACCTGGTGTTCGTCCCCTGCCTGATGCGGACCGCGGTGCTGCGCGGCCTCGGCGGCTATGACGCCCGCCAGCGCTACAACTACGAGGATTGGGAGCTGTCGGTGCGGCTGCTCGCCGCGGGCTGGCCGATCGTCACCATCCCGGCCTTCCTGGCCAGGTACCGGGTGCGGCCGGACTCGCTGCTGCGCACCCTGACGCCGGTACAGAACCAGGTCATGCGCGAGCGGCTCCTGGAGACCCACCGGGAGACCGCCGCGCGCTTCGGCCTCGAGATCGCCCTCCAGATCGAGCACCGCCTGAAGACCCTGGAGGCCCGGCCGGCCGGCCCAGCCCAGGCGAAACCCCTCTGGAAGCGGACGGCCCGGAAGGTGCTCGGCCTCGCGGCTCCCCTCGCGCGGACAACGCGGAAGGGGGCGCCGTGAGGCACCTCGTCGTCTGCCGGGAGTACCCGCCCGCGCCGTCCGGTGGCATCGGGACCTATGTGGACCACCTGGCGGACCTCCTCGCCGGCGCGGGCGAGACGGTCCACGTCATCGGCCAGCTCTGTCCTGGCGCCGAGAAGGCGATCGAGGAGCGGCCGGGACAGCGCGGCGGGCGGCTGGTCGTCCACCGCCTCCCCATCGATCCGCCCGATCCGACCGCCGCGCG
Source organism: Thermoanaerobaculia bacterium (assembly GCA_035264905.1). Lineage (GTDB taxonomy): Bacteria > Acidobacteriota > Thermoanaerobaculia > Multivoradales > UBA5704 > UBA5704. The sequence goes on along the minus strand of DATFPH010000554.1, from coordinate 5,323 downwards.
CCTGGTCCGCTCCGACTTCCCGCCGCGCGCCTTCGCCTGGCAGGCCGCCCTGCTGGCCGAGCGGCTCGTCGAAAGCGAGGGGATCGACCTGATCGAGGCCCAGGAGTACGAGGCGCCCCTCTGGTTCTTCCAGCTCCGGCGCGCCCTGGGGATGGGACCGCGGCGGCAGCCCCCCTGCCTCGTCCACCTCCACTCCCCCACCGAGCCGATCGCGGTGCACAACGAGTGGGACCTGTCGCGGCCGGACGTAGTGGCGGCCCTGCGCATGGAGGAGGAGACGATCCTTGCCGCCGACGCCCTCCTCTGCCCCAGCCGCTTCCTCGCCCGCCAGGCCGAGGAGCGCTACGGCCTGCCGGCGGGGAGCGTGCGGGTCATCCATCTCCCGCTGGGCGACGGCCGGCCGATCGAGCGGAGCCCGGAAGCCTGGGCCCGCGGGCCGGTCTGCTACGTCGGGCGGCTGGAGCGGCGCAAGGGAGTGCTCGAATGGATCGACGCCGCCGTCCAGGTCGCCGTGGAGGACCCGGAGGTCCGCTTCGACTTCGTGGGATCGAACGTGCTCGGCCTCTTCTGGATCTCCGGAGAGGACCTGGTGGAGCGGCGGATTCCGCCGGAGGTGCGCAACCGCTTCGTCTTCCGTGGAGGCCGGCCGCGCAGCGAGCTGCCGCGGTTCCTCGGCGAGGCCCGGATCGCCGTCGTCCCGTCGCGCTGGGAGAACTTCCCGAATACCTGCGTCGAGGCCATGGCCTCGGGCCTGCCCGTGCTGGCCACGCGGCAGGGAGGGATGGCCGAGCTGATCGAGGACGGCGCGAGCGGCTGGCTCGCGGACGCCGCCGATCCAGCAGCCCTGGCGTCCACCCTCCGCCGCGCTCTGGCGGCGCCGCCGGAGCGGCTGCGCGCGATGGGCCACCGCGCGGCCGACGCCGTGTCCCGCGCGTGCGACAACCAGAGAATTCTGGCCGAGCATCTCGCCTTTCGCGGCGAGGCGGCGCGCCGCGGCGCCTCCCGCTCCCTCGTGCCGCCGGCGGGCGACCTGCGGGAGCTCCAGCGGCTCGCCCACGGGCGCCTCGCGGCGGACGAGGAGCGCCGGGCCTCCCTCCCCCGCTTCGTGCGCAAGGCGCTGCGCTCGCCACGGCTGGCAGCGTCCGACGCGCTGAAGGCCCTGGGCCGGCTGGGCCGCCGGGAGACGCCGCCATGACCCTGTCCCTCTCCGTGGTGATCTGCACCCACCAGCGCGCCGCCTACCTGGAGAAGGCGCTGCGCAGCCTTGCGCTCCAGTCCCTCCCGCGCTCCGCCTGGGAGGTGATCGTGGTGGACAACCGCTCGACGGACCGGACGCGCGAGGTGGCCGAAGGGTTCGCCGGGGAGATCGACCTGCGCTACCTGTTCGAGCCTGTCCTCGGGCTCTCCTATGCCCGCAACGCCGGCTGGCGCGCGGCCCGCGCGCCGCTCGTGGCCTATCTGGACGACGACGCGGTCGCCGTGCCGGACTGGCTGGAGCGCATCCTGGAGGTGTTCGCCGCGGTGACGCCCCGGCCCGGCTGTGTGGGGGGCCGGGTAGAGCCGATCTGGGAGGCGCCGCGGCCGCCGTGGCTCTCCGACGAGGTGCTGACCAGCCTCACCGCGATCGACTGGACGGACGCGCCGCATCCCCTCCCGGACCTCTCCCAGGAGTGGCTGGTGGGCGCCAACCTCGCCATCCCGCGCGACGTGCTGGAGCGGATCGGCGGCTTCACCGACGGCCTCGACCGCGCGGGCAAGAGCCTGCTGTCGAGCGGCGACGTCTTCCTCCAGCGCCAGGTCCAGGAGCTCGGCCTCGCCTGCTGGTATCACCCGTCCATGGCCGTGGGGCATCACGTGCCGGCCGCGCGCCTGCGCCAGCCCTGGTTCCGCCGCCGCTATTACTGGCAGGGGGTGTCCGACGCCGTGATGCAGCTCCTGGAGGAGCGTCCGTCGCCGGTGGGCCGCCTGCGCCTGGCCGCCCGCCGTCTGCGCGACCTCCTGCGCCGCCCCGCGTGGGTCGCCGCCCTGCTCCTGCCCACGGACGAGCCGGGGCGCTTCACCGCCAAGTGCTGGGCCTGGATCGCCGTCGGCCATACGCTCGGCCTCCTGGGGGCGGCGCGCCGCTGAGGAACGGGTCATGACTGCCCGTCTTCACGTGATCCGGACCCTCTACCCCCACTGGGGCCGGCACTCCGGCATTCACCAGTTCCTGCGCCACCTCGATCCCGGCCGGTTCCGGATCGAGGTCCACGCCGCGGCCGACGGCGACGACGACTTCCCGCTGCGCCATCCGGTCCTGCGGCAGCGCCTGCGCGATCTCGTGCAGCGCAACGGCATGAGCTGGTACAAGTTGAGCGACCTGCGGGCCGAGGCGTCGGCCTTCGTCCGCTGCTGGAGCGGGCGCGCCGACCTCGTCCACTACCTGGACGGCGAGCACTCGGCGCAGTACCTCCCCACCCTCCCCCGCCGCGGCGTGCCGGTGGTCGCGAGCTTCCACCAGCCCCCGGAGCTCCTCGGCGGCGTGCTCTCCGACCGCGCCGTGCGGCGGCTCGACCGCGCCATCGCGGTCTCGCCGACCCAGGTCCCCTGGCTCGCCGAGCGCCTCGGCCCCGAGCGGGTCGAGCTGATCCTCCACGGGATCGACACCGGCTTCTTCCGGCCGCGCGAGGAGAAGCGGAAGAGCGACGGTCCGTTCCGCTGCATCACGGTCGGCCACTACCTGCGGGATTTCGCGGCCATCCGCGAGATCGTTCACCGGTTGGAGGGCCGGGGGTTCGCGTTCGACATCGTGACGAACCGGGAGACCGGCCTCGAAGGCCTCCCAGGGGTCCACCGCCACCAGGACCTGGACGACGGCCGCCTGCTCGCCCTCTATCAGCAGGCCGACGCCCTGCTGCTCCCGGTGACGCAGTCCACCGCGAACAACGCCCTGCTCGAAGGGATCGCCTGCGGCCTGCCGGTGGTCTCCAGCCTCCTGCCGTCGATCGAGGCCTACGTGCATGACGGCTCGGCTCTCCTCGTGGAAGGAAACGATCCGGAGGAGCTGGCCGCGAGAGTGCTGCGGCTCCGCGACGAGCCGGACCTGGCGCGAGAGCTCGGCCGGCGCTCCCGGGAACGGGCGGAGGAGCTGTCATGGCAACGGATTGCGCCGCGGTACGAGGCGGTCTACTCCAGCCTGGCGTATGCCTGAGGAGGCTCATGGAGATCTCCGTCATCCTCCCCGCCCGCAATGCCGCCGCGACGCTCGCGGAGACCCTGGCCTCTCTGCGCGCCCAGACCTTCTCCGCCTGGGAAGCCGTCGTGGTCGACGACGGCTCGACCGACCGGACCGCGGAGATCGCCCGCGAGACCGCCGCCTTCGACCCGCGCGTCCGCGTGGTTGCCGGACCCGGCCAGGGACCGGGCGCGGCGCGCAACACGGGCCTCGCGCAGGCCCGGAGCGACTGGCTCCTCTTTCTCGATGCGGACGACCTGCTCGAGCCCACGCACCTGGAGCGGATGGCCGGTGTGCTGGAAGACAGCGGAGAGATGGACGGCGCGATCTGCGGCTGGACCTGGCTGGCTTTGGACGGCCGGCGCGGGCCGGCCCACCTGCCGGAGGACGGCGACCTGTTCGAATGCCTGGCCCGGTACTGCGCCTTCGCGATCCACGCCTGCGTGGTCCGCCGCGCCCGGGTCGAGGAGGCGGGAGGATTCGACCCGTCGCTCCTCACCTGCGAGGAGTGGGACCTCTGGCAGAGGATCGCCTGCGCCGGCGCCCGGTTCGCACGCATTCCCGAGGTGCTGGCCCTCTATCGCCTGCGCCCGGGCTCGCTCTCCCACGATCCCCGGCGCCTGCTCGACGACGGCCTGCGGGTGATCGATCAAGGCCATGGACCGGATGCCGGGAGACGCCCCGTTCACGGGCTGCCGTCCGCGCGGCTGCTCTTCGCCTGCTGGGCCGCCGGGATCGCCCTGGGGCGCGGCGAGGACGCCCGGCCGCTGCTCGCCGGGCTGGCCCAGGACCGGGAGCCCGGTCTCGATCCGCACGCCGCGGCCCGCAACCTCTTTCAGGCCGCGCTGCTGCCGCTCGGCCGGACTCCCGAGGCCTGGCGCGAGCTGTGGCCGCAATTGGAGGATCGTCTCACCGCGTTTCTGGAATCCCTGGAGGAGGCCTCCGGCGCCCGGCACCTGGCCGCCCTGGCCCGGCGGAGCATCGAGCGGCTCGCGGTCGAGCACGCCGGAGAGTCGCGGCCGTTCACCCTCGGCTCCACCCGCGCGGTCCGGATCGAGCTCACCGCGCCGATCGCGGACGTCCAGGCCTCCATACCCGCCGAACGGCTCCACGCGGCGGTTACGCTCGCAGGAGAGGAGATCGGCACGATCGAGCTGCCGGTGACCTCGGAGACTGTGCCGGCTTCCCTCCTCGCCGACACCCTCGCGGACCGCTTCGCCTGGACTGTCCTCGGGCGCTTCTTGGACAGGCAGGGCCGCAGTCCGTTCGGCTGGGAGCTCTTCCTTCAGGAAATCTGGGGGCGCCCCGATTGGCCCATGGCCCGGTTCTACGATCCATCGGCCGTGGTGGACGAGGCGCCCCTGATCCATCCGCGCGACGGCCGGATCGAGATCGAGGCGAGCGGCGAGATCCCGGCCGTGAAGCTGACCGGTCCAGCCGATGCGGTGCTGCGCGTCGGTGGCTCCACGATCGGCCGCGTGCGCCTCCTGCGCACGGGCGGGACGATGGGAGCGCACGAGCTGCGGGCCTTCTTGACCGGCGTGAGCGGCTTCGAGCTCTGCCGCGCCGCGGTGCGCGAGGGCCTCCTGGGCCAGCCTCTCGACGCTCCCGGCACACTGCGCGAACGGCTGGCCGAAGCGGCCCGCCGGCGCCGCCGGCAGACCGCGAGCGGGAGTGTCGACCTCCGCGGCGCCGTCCTCGCCCGCCACCCGCGAGCTCCCCTGGCGGGCCCCGCCTCCCGCCGCGCCTTCCTGCCGGCCGACGCCCTTCCGGAGCTGCTCGATCTCGCCCTGGTGACCGGCCAGGCGGTCGTCCTCTCTCCCGAGCGTCCCGCGCCGCGGTGGGTCGAGTACGCACCCGACCTCTTCGGCGAGCCGGCCGGGCTCCGGCCCGGAGTCGGCGAGGCGTCGCCGGACCTCCGCACCTCGAGCCTGCCGATCCTCCTCTATCACCGCATCGCTCCCAGGGGCGCCTCGGCAACGGCGCGCCACCGGGTGACGCCCGAGGCCTTCGCGGAGCAGCTCCGCTATCTGCGCGACTCCGGCTTCCACACGCCCCGCCTCTGCGATTGGCTGCGCGCTCAAGAAGCCAAGGAGCCGCTGCCGGGGA
>DATFPH010000553.1:0-96204 GCA_035264905.1 Thermoanaerobaculia bacterium | reverse complement strand
CTTGACCTTTGAGCGCCGCGCAAGCTCTGTCTGGGTTAGATCCCGGGAGACGCGAAGCTGTCGGAGCGCCCCGCCGAGACTTACCGTTACCGCCGCTAGAGAACCTCCCTTTGCTCGTCTCTCTTCCATGGCATCTCCCTTGGCACACCGCTACTGCTTCACCCGCCTGAACACGTCAAGAGCTTGCGAAACAAGCTCTACGGTGAGTCTCTCTTCCTCGACTGCCTTCGCGAGGAGCGACACTGCGGCGAGCGTTTCGCGCCCCACTGAAAGCGACGTGAGAATGGGAAGCGCAGCCTTCACCCACTCCTTGGTTCCGGAGGGCTGGTGGATTTCCGTGAAGACCAGAGCAAGCTCAAGAGCCAGGAGGGCCGCATCATAGAGGAGTCCCTCCGCGACGAGATTTTCATGGACCTCCTGGAGGCTCGCGATCGCCTCCTCGGTATTACCCAAACCTCTCGTAATCCTCGCGTCAGTCCATCGGAGCCGCAATCTGTCGAGTCTGGTACCAAGCTCCCGGGCAATCTCTTCTACATCCGCGAGCGCGAGCTTGGCCTCCATGTAGCGCTCGGCCTTGGAAAGGTAGTCGAGGCGGTTCTGTGCAAGACAAAGTAAGACGCGAGGGTCACGATCCCCTTCTTGTGCGTGAGATTCGGCTTCCTTCAGAACTTCGATCGCTGTCTCGAGATCTCCTATTTCCTCATAAGTCTTTGCCTTGTTGATGAGAATCCGGACCTTGAGGGAGGAAGGGGCATCCGCTTCAAGGGCCTCCTCGATAAGATCGAGGGCATCTTCAAAGCGTCGCTCGTCTCTTCGGAGCGATGCCTTGAAAGCAAGGAAACGCGCTTCGTAGCCGAGAACGTCGCCAACATCCTGGAACGCCGGAGTCCACCACGAGTCGGCCACGATGAACGCGTCTTCCGCAGCCCACAGATTTCCCTCTGCCCGGCGGGCATTGGCGAGATGGGCATACGCGTAGGCACGCAGGAGATGGAGCCAGTGCTTCTCCGCGGGCTCATTCTCGCCGAGAGCAAGAGCCACTGCCACAGCAATCTCGGCTATCTCGGCCGCCTTCTTCGGATCTCCGGCCGCTTCCTCTTCGCTCTGGAGACACAGGAGCTCGGCGAGCCCCCAGCTCTTGAAGCGGCTCGTGTCGGCGACCAAGGCCTTCTGCCGCTCGAACGAATGGCGATGCAGTTGGTCGCGGAGGGCCGGCGCCTCCAGCCTCGATTTCCCAAGCCCTATGGCCGTGATCGAGAAGTCGTCATCGAGCTTTCCCTCCCGGTGAAGGTCAAGGATGTAGCCTGCGACCGCAAAGCAGCCGGGACAGACGGTGAGGTGGTGCAGGAGGAGCCGGTTTCTTGCCTCCGGGTCATCGTCAAGCAGGTCCTCTATTTCCTCGTGCGTGAGGTGCGTGTCCTTCATTCTCATCTCCTCCTATAGGTATCCGTAAGGACGAACTTCGTCCCGCAAGTGGACAGTGCGGAAAGTACCGGCAAGCGAGTCACCTGTGTGTGAATTCGAGGTAAAGTGCGCCCTGTGGATCAAGTTGTACTTCAAGAGGGGCTGTTTGTCCCTCTCTCGGTGCACCATGGAGAGCCGAGACCTCTCCGCCCTGCCAATCCCGGAGGGGCGAGATGCGTGTCTCGAAAGGAGCCCGGGCATGAACCGTCTCATCTCCCGCTCTCTCGTGGTGGCGCTCGTCTTCTGCTTCTCTTTCGCCGGAGTCGTATATGCCAACGGCGGCGCTGCCGCTTCTTCTCCAACTGTCGGTGTGTGGGATCTCATCTTGGACACCTGGAACACTCTCTCGAAGCTCTGGCAGAAGGAGGGCAGCTCGCTTGATCCCTTTGGCACGCCGCCCATCACAAACTCGGATGCGGGCAGCAGTCTCGATCCCTTCGGCAAACCATAAGGGCCGGATTGGGCGAGGAGGGCGAGCGGCATCGCTGCCGCCCTCCTCATCTTGTACGCCCTATCCGAGGGACAGAGTGTCCCTCCGCCACAGCATTTCTTTCTTTGCAGCGGTTCCGCCTTATCGTTCCCATGCCATGAAAACGAGAAAAGAGGGCGAGTTGGTGGTCCTCTCTGTCCGAGAGCTTCTCGCACTGGCGCTCCGCACGCTCGGAGGCTATCCCCTCGTTCTTAGGTTCAAGCCAACGGACGATGAGATGGCAGACTGCTCCTACATCTCCGGGTCCTTGCCGTGGCTTCATGCGACGGGCGAGCAGGGATTGGGCACGGTCTGTGAGAATCTCCGAGAGCACCGACTTGCAGTCGTTATCTGTTCCACTGAGGACGCGCGTAGTCGCCTTAAAATTCTGGGGCGCAAGATACGGAAGGAACACGGCTTTCCCGGTCAAGGAGAGAAGGCTAATGGATGAGAGTGGACAGAAGGCAACGCAGGAATGACCCTGCCGCCAATTAAGCGATCCGAGTCAGCCCCTATAACCCCACCACCTCCCCCTCCGCAAGCACCCGGAACCCCCGTGCCTCGATCGCCTTCCGGGCCGCTCCGTTCGGATCGAGCGCCGGGTTCGAGTGGTTGAGGTGGGTGAAGAAGACTTGGAGCTTGCCGGCTTTGACGAGCGGCGCGAGGAGATCCATCGAGTCGGTGACGAGCGGATGCTTGATCTTCGTGACATCGCGGTCCGGCAGCTCGTCCGGGGAGTAGAAGGTTGCGTCGAGGAGCGCCACGTCGACCTTCTCCTCCTCCAGGAAGCGCGGGAGAGGCCGCGTCCAGGTCTTCCAGGTGTCGGTGTCCGGGACGTAGAGGAGGACCTTCTTCGGGCCGCGGATCACGAAGACCATGGTGTCGGAATACTCGTCCCGGTGCGGCACCGGGAACGCCGTCACTGTCACCCCTTCCCCCAAGTCGACCGGCGTGCCGGGCCGCATCTCGCGCAGCTCGATGTTCTTCAGGCGGACGAGCTGGCTCCAGGGGCCGTTCGTCCGCAGGTACTCGGCCAGGCGCGGCGAGGCCCAGACCGGCAGCGCGTTCGTGTTGAGGCTCTCGAAGCCGAAGTGCGCGAGCCCGAGGTAGTGGCCGATATGGGCGTGGGTCAGGAAAACGCCGTCGAACGGGGCGCGGTCGACCTTCCCCTCCGGGTGCGGCCGGAAGGCGTGGACCGCCTGGATCTGGGCCGGCAGGTCCGGCGTGGCGTCGACCAGGAACGTCCGGCCGCTCGCCGGGAAGTCGATCGCCAGGCTGGCCACCCGCCTCGCGAGAGCCGGATCGCGCCGCGCCGCCGCGCAGAGCGCATGCTCGCAGCCAGTCTGCGGAAAGCCGCCGTCCTGGGTGGTGCCAAGGACGACGATGCGCGGGCCGGAGGGAGCGGGAGGGCTCACCGCGAGAGCCGCACCGAGACCGAGGGAGAGCAGGAGAAGGTGCGCGTTCATCCCTCCACTTTAAACCAGACGACTTGGGCGGATGCCCGATGGACGGGGGCCAACGTGGAATGGAACGGGGCCAACGCAGAATGGGTCGGGGCGATGACGGATTGAACCGGGGCGGAGACGAAAAGGATCGGGGCGAACGCCGAACAGATCGGGGCGAAGGCCGAATCGAGTGGGGACGAAGCCGAACAGACTGGGGATGCGATGCAATGAAGCAGGGATGGCCACGTCCCCAAGAGGGATGGCCTCGTCCCCGATCTGTTCGGCCTTCGCCCCATTCCTTTCCGTGGCCGCCCGAGTGGGGACGACCTCATCCCTGGTCCATTCGGCTTCGCCCCCACTCCATTCGGCCTCGTCCCCACTCCATTCGGCCTCGCCCCCAGTCCATTCGGCCTCGCCCCCAGTCTATTCGGCCTTCGCCCCAATCCTTTCGGCTCCTCCCCCACTCTGTTCCGCCGTCGCCCCAATCCATTCCGGAGCGGTCCCTCGTGATTTCGCGGCCGGTCAGCGGGCCGTCGGCACCAGATTCGCCTCGATGCCCTTCCCCACCTCGGTCCGGAAGCGGCGGGTCCAGGGCTCGTAGCCCGCCAGGACGATCCGGATCTCGTGGAGGTCGAGGGCGAGTTGGAGGGTGATCGGCGTCTTTCCCATGTAGATGCCGTTCAGGATCACGTCGGCTCCGGCGGGGGTCGAGCTGACGGGGACGTCGATGAACTGCCCCGCCGCGCCGAGCCCTCCGACGACCTGGGTCAGGGCGCTCCGCATCTCGGGCTGCGCCTGGGCGAGAAGGGCCTGGAGGAGCTCGCTGGTGAGGTCGATCGGCTCGCGCGGCGCCGAGGAGGCTTTGGGGTATTGCTTGGTGCGCTCCACGTCGAAGGTGTTCGAGAATTGCACCCGCCCGGATTTCACGTCGAGGATCTGGAGGCTGATCGACATGCGGAAGACGTCCTGGAGGGCGCTGGTGCCGTAGCCCTCGAAGGTCCGGCGCTCGACGTCGTAGCGCACGATGGAGCCGGTGACGAGGGCGTCCGCCTGGAGCAGGTGTCCGATCTTGGTGATTCCTTTTCCGGCTTGCAGGGTTTCCGGAAGCTCGATCTCCTGGCGCACTGAATCCAGACGGTCGCGGGTCACCAGGACGACGCCGGGCAGGGTGTGCAGGTACGACGCCGTGATGTCCTGCGCGACGAATCCCAGGTTCGGGAGGTCCTTGGTGCTCCGGTTGTCGAAGCCCATCACCGCCACGTTGATCTTCCGGGAAGCGGCTGTGTCACGCTCCTGCAGCGGCGGCGGACGCAGGCTCACGTCCAGCTTCCAGCCCTGGACGATCTTCAGGACCGGATCGATGCGCAGAGCGCGGCAGAACGGGCGCTCTTCTTCGATCATCATCCCCACGAGCCGCCACTGCTGGTCGAACACCGCGCCTCCGGAGTGCCCCTGCGGACAGTCGGATTCGAACAGGAAGGCGGTGGCACCATCGCCTTTGGCAAAGCGGACCGGTGTCTTGGGAGCGATCCAGGCGCTCGCCGTGGAGTGTCCCAGGCTGTACAGCGCGTCCCCGGGATCGAGCTCGTTGGAGGCGCCGAGCTGGTCCAGAGGAACGCCCTGGAGCACTTCCGCGCGCGAGAGCCCGAGAGGAGCGAGCTCGGCGCGGAACACCGCGAGGTCTTCCTGGTAATGGAGCTTGAAGGCCTCGATCGGAAGCTGCCGCCCCGGCCAGCCCCGGAGCTCCGCCTGGAGGCCGTCGATCACCTTGCCCCGCTGGAAGACCACGTGCTTGGCCGTGATGCCATAGACATACCGGTCGTCGACGTGAACGATGATGCCGGCGCCTTCGGTGTTCGGCGCGGTGATGCGGACGACCAGCAGCTCGGCACGTTCCGAATCCTGGTGGAGGTCGGCGCGGCCGCCGGCGCCAAAGAGCGGAGCGGTCAAAAGCAATCCGATCGCCAACGCCTGCATTGGGTATCTGATCTTCACGTGCGGTCTCCTTCAATCACCTGCGTGGTAGAGCTCGACGTCCTGCTCGACGGAGAGGCCGGATTTCGGAATGGCCGTGATGACGAGCCGGTAGAAGCCGGCCGGCCCGAGCTTGCCGGTCGGAAAGACGGTCGGCAGGGCTTGTGGGTAATAGCCGAAGCCGAGCTCCCTGTCCTGCACCGTGGCCACGACATTGCCCTTGTCGTCGAGCCGGCTCACCGTCATGCGGACCTCGGAGAGCTTCACGGAAGGAATGAGAGTGACCTCGTAGCCGTCGTTCCCCTTTGCGGCGCCTGCGCCGGCACGGAGGGGCAGAAAGACCGGACGGCTCGCGCCCTCTCCTGGCCCGGGCAGGTCGGTCCAGGCGATGAGGCCGAGATCGTCCTTGCCGAGCTCCGCCGAGGTCAGAACGTCGGTGGGCCAGAGATAGGTGCCGCGGCCGGGCGGCACCTTCGTGTCCATGCGGTAATAGGTGCGCGGCTTGAAGCTGAACGCCCGCAGGCGCACGTCGCGCGCGCTGCCGGGCGGCGCGGTCCAGGCCAGCACGAGCTCCTGGTCTTTGGCTGGATCGAAGGCCCCGAAGCCCGCGACGAGCGAGCGGACCTCGATGGAGATCGAGCTCACCTGCTGGGCGTAGATTCCCTCACAGCGGTCGCCACGCATGTGGTAGGCCATCGGGCTTTTCGAGTCTTGCGGGAGGTTCGGATCGCAGAGGTCGGCCGCTCCCGCCGCTCCCGCCGGCAGGAGCAGGGCGGCCAGACACAAGGTCGCGCGGATGGCAGTCATTTCTCGAGCTCCTCCTTTTTGTCTTCCGCGGATTTTTTGAGGAAGGGGACCCGCGCGGCCCAATCGAGGAAGAGGGAACGGCTCCCCTTCAGCCGGACCAGGCTGGCCACGGGAACCTCCCCCTTCACCTTGGCTTTGCACGTGGACACCTGCGGCGAGGCGGTCACCACCTTCAGCTCACCGATCACTTTCATGGGAGAGGACAGCACCTTCCCGGTGACGGGATGAATGATCTGTTCCCCCTCCTGCACGAGCTCGAGGGTGTCCCCTTTCTTCAGCCCCGCCTCGCTCCCGAGATCGATCACGACCTCTTTGCCGCTGACGCTGACCACGTAGCCCAGAGGGGGAAAAGCGTCGCGGATGCTCTTGTAGAGGAGCTGCCCGGCTTCTCTGGGAGTCGAGGAGGGCAGGATCACGCTGGGTCGGTCGCTGGTGACGGTCGCGAGGAGCGCGGCCGTCTTCACGTCCACCAGACGCACGTCGATGATGCATTTCGTCACCGGCTCTCCCTTGGGAGACTTCGAGACGTCGAGCGTGTAGCCGACGACGCCCACGAGGTCGAGCCCGAGGACGTCCGTCAGCTTGTTGTTGACCTGGCCCCCGATGAACTCCTGCAGGCTTTTCTCGGTGAAGACGGCGTCGAGCTGTTTGCGCTCGACCATGGTGAACCGGCGCGTCGCGACGAACGCGTCGGTTGCCGCGTTGAGGACGTCCTCTCGAAGGCGCCGTTCCTTCTCGCTTTCATGGCGCGGGTCCTTCTCTCCTGAGATAAGTCCCAGCTTGTAGAGGCTCTTTTCGACTTGTGCCACACCCGGAGCGGTGTTGGCGAGCAGGAGCAGGACGGCGAGCAGCGGGGAGATTTTCAGAATCATTTCGATTTCCTTTTGCTGAGGATGGAAATATCCAGGGCGGTGAACAGCAAAACGGCCAACGCCACGGCAGCGGAGGCCGCCTGCACCGCCCCACGGGCCGGCCCGGCGATCCAGAGATCGAGAACGGAAGGCATCAAGCTTTCGGGCGGGAGCCCCGGGCGGACGCGTTCGAGCCGCGAGACCCGTCCCTGGAAACCCGCATGAATGCCGTCGGCGGCGAGACGGAGGCCGGTGAGCGAGCCGTCGAGCGCGGCGAAGCGCAGGGTCTCGCCTTGCGCCAACCGCACCCGCCGGCCGGTCGCCGGCATCCGCACCTCTCCGCCGAGGAGCGCGGACTCCTTTTGAAACAGGGTCGTTTCCGGGGTCTGCTGATCGATCACCCGCAGCAGATCGAGCCGGTCGATGCTGATCTCGCGGGTGAAGCTGTCCGCCGCGAAACGCGCGAAAGAGACGTCGACCACCGCGGTGCGGCCGCCGGGGAAGAGGACGAGCGCCTCCGGGCGATCGAGCCGGAGGATGGTGGCCGGAAAACCGAGAGGTTGCAGCCGGACCTCGCCTTGAAACGTCGCGCGGAGCGGCTGGCTGGACTCGGCGATGGTGAGCCGGTAAGAGGCCTCCTCCTGGTGCTCGACGGCGATGCCGGTGCCCGCCGGCAGCGGGGGCGTATGGAGCGTGAGGTGGGCGCCGTCGCCGCGGGTGGCGCCGGCAAGAGAGACAATGAATCCCTTGATGCCGCCACCTCCCGGCGCCCAGGAGCTCGGCACCGGGAAGGACGCAGGCAGGCGCAGGGCGGCGAGCTGGGTGGCGGCGATCTCCTGGAGGTCGAGGCGCTCGACGACCGAGGAGCTCTTGGCGAGCCGGAAGAACAGCTGGGACGTCCGAAGATCGAAGCGCGTCTCGGCGCGAGCCGCCGGCCAGAGGCCGAGGACGAGGAGCACGAGCGCGAGGAGCGCCGGCACCCAGGGCAGCGGGCGTCGCAGGCGCTGAAGGGAGACGCGGACGAGCGGACCCGCCGGCGCATCGGCCGTCTCCGGTCCCTCGGTGCGGGGGAGCCAGAGCCGCCCATCGCTCACCCGCGAGTAGAGCACCGGGCTGCTCCAGTCGATCCCCTGCGGCGCGGCGAGAAAGAGCTGCTGCCGCGCCTCGTTGACCGCCGCGTCGGCCCGGCCGGTCTGGGCGATGTGCCGGTAGAGATGCTGGGTGAAGAGGTGGGCGCTGGAGATGCGGACCGCGCGGCGCATGGCGATCACGGACGGCACGCCGCGCTGGACGAGCCGCCCCGCGAGGCCGCTGAAGGGATCGCCGGACGAGGGGGCCCCGCCGTGGCAGGCGACCAGGGTGACCAGGCGCAGCTCGCGGACACCCAGGAAGACCTCCGCCAGCAGCTTTTCGTCGACCGGATGGACCTGCCCCTGCTCGGTCTCCAGGACCAGGGCGGAGACGCCGTTGCGGCTCAGGCCATGGCCGAAGAAATGAAGGAGCTGAAAGCCCCGCTTCTCCATCAAGCGGTCCCGCAACCGGCCCAGCGTGGCCGGCGGCTCCAGGAAGACCACCTCGACGGCGTCGGCCAGCTCTCCGAACGAGGCTTCGAGGCTCTTCAGGACCTCGTCGCGCCGGATCTCGGCCATCCCATAGCGGGCGACGTCGGACGGCGCGGAAACGACGCAGAGCAGGCGGGGCCGCCCCGGGGCCGGCGCGCCCTGCGCCCGCCGCGCGTCCAGGTAGCGGGAGAACGCCGTGTCCGGCGAGCGCGCCAGAGCCAGGTGGCGGTCGGGATCGGTCAGCAGCTCCCAGAAGAGGGCATGGACCCAGTCGGGGAGATCGAGCGAGAGATGCAGGCGGAACCGCAGGCGGCTCTTCTCCCGTTCCGCCGCGACGATCGCCTCGCGCAGCCCGTCGCGCAGCTCGCTGTCTCTGGGGAAGACGGCTTCGTACAGCGCGAGACCGTACGCCTCGTGCTCGCCCTCCAGAGCGAGGAGCTGCTCGGCCAGCTCCGGCGCGAGCGCCGGCTTTCCCCGGTAGTCCCCGCCGCTCCAGGAAAACCGGGCCGACTGGAGGCTCGACAGCTCGAGCTCGCTGTCGAGATAGGCCGCCTCCGGTGCCGCCATCTCGGTTACTCCTCCGCTCCTACGCCGGGCGCGAGGCGCACCGCCGGGTCGCCGAGCACGACGTAGGACCGGGCGTCGTTGGCGGCGGTCCACAGTGCCGAGATGCCGAGGAAGTCCGGCTTGGCCCCCCAGCGGATCTCCTCCCGTTCTTCGAGCAGATCCGCGAACATTTCGGTATAGCGGTGATTGAAGTAGTCCATCGCCGCGCCGACGGGATAGCCCGCGAGCAGCCGCCCGAGGGCGCTCTCGAAGACCTGGAGCTGCGCTCCCGCCTGTGGCCAGGAGAACGAGAAGGTCCAGGCGCGGTCGATGTGGCCGACGACCGCCAGAGCGCCGCCCCGCGGATGGCCGAGCAGGCGCTGCGGCAGCCGGGCGACGAAGCTCTCGGCGGCGATCTGCCGTTGCTCTCCGTTCCTCTCGAAGCTGTCGTACTGCGGAGTGCCGGCGCCGTAGCAGGCGAAGTGGAAGGCGACGAGGCCCGCGGGCGAGGCGGAATCCGCCACGTCGTCGGCCGCCAGGTAGAAGTCCTGCGGGATGCGCCCGCTCCAGGCCTCGCGGCCCGGCCAGTCCTGGCAGAGGAGAGCTCCCTGGCGGAGAGCCTGCCTTGGGTCGTCCAGGGGGAACCCCACGCCATGGCTGGAGGTGAAGAGGAGCGCCGGAGTGCGGGGGCCTCCCATCCGTTCGGCGAGAGCCGCCTTGGTGGCTTCGGGGCCGAAGACGGTCTCGACCGGCCAGTCGCAGTCGCGGGCGATGCGCTCTGCCAGCGGCGCCACCAGATCCCGCAGGCAGAGCGCCATGGTGGAGTCGCCGGGATTCTCCACACCGAAGAACGACACCCGGCGGGCTGCGCTGAGGGCGCCCAGCTCCGCCGCCACCACGCTCTCGGCATAGCGCGCGTGCTCCTCCAACGTGGCGAAGCACACCCGGCCCACCGCGTACTCCATGTCGAGCTGGTACTGGAAACGGAACGGGATCCCGGCCGGATCGCCGGCGATGAGCAGGTAATAGGGGAGGCGGTCCGGGTCGGCCGGTCCGGGTCCGAGGCCATGGCGGGCGAGGAACCGCGCCTTGGACTCGCCGGGGCGGGCGACGAGCTCCCGGTACCGGTTCTCCCGGATGCGGCCCGCCTGCGATCTCCGCAGGGCGAGCAGCGGAGCGAGAGCGTTCCGCAGCTCATCCTGCCGGCCCTCGGGAAAAATCACGCCCCACCCGCACTCCGCCAGGTCGCGGAGATCGGCCCCGAAGCGGGCGTCCAGGTGATCCTCCCGCAGGCGGGCCGTCTGCCGTCTGAGCTCCTCGGCCTCCGCGGCGGGGAGATCCTCGCCGCAGGCGATGGTTGCGATCTCTTCGAGCGTCGCAGAGAGCAGCGGCTCGCCCGTCGAGGCGTCGATCCCGTTGGGGAACAGATTCCGGTGTCCGGTCGATGGCATGAAACTCTCCTTGGTGTTCGCTCAACCATCCGTGAAAGGCGCCCGGTACGTGATCCCCAAGGCATCGTCGACCAGCCATTCCGAGTAGGGACGCCGGCTCGCGCGGGTGCGGTCGGGATTGCGGACCACGATCTCGAGATGGACCACGCGGCCGCGGATTTCGGGCGGGCAGTCGTTGCCGTCCAGGAACGTGTAGTTCCACCAGATCCAGCGCTCGTCGGCATCGAAGACCACCTGGCGGCTGTCCGGCTCGCCCAGGAGATGGAGGATCTGGTCCGCGGTCTTGCCGCGGACGAGAGCCTGGATCTCGTCGAATGAGCGCTCCGAGCGCGCCCGGGGGCCGCGGCACCCCGCGGTCCCCCCGGCAAGGAGCAGCACAGCCAGTCCCGCGAGAAGGGCTCCGCGCTTCGGGACCATGCTCGCCTCAGCGACCGGGCTCTGCGTCGATGGGAGCGTCGCCGTCCCCGGGCGTCTGCGGCGTGGGAGGCGGAACGTCCACGACCTTCGGGCCCGAGCCCTGCTCCGGCGTCTCGATGTCGCCGGGCTTCGCCTTCACGGGGCCTTCCTGGATTGGGGCTGTGACGAGCTTGCGGTGTTTCATCTCCTCCTCCTCCTGCCGTCTCCGGCCGCCCGAAAGCCCGGGCGGCGGAAGGGCGTTCAAGGTTTGGGGGAGGGAGAACCCGCGAAGCGCGGTTTGGTTAGCGGCGGGTCGCTGCGAATCCCTTCAGCGCCACTCACCTTGCAGGAGGAAGCCGGCCCAGTAGTAGGGCGCGTGCCAGCGCTCGTCGCGCCAGAGAGAGATCTGGGCCCGGCGCAGGGCCTCTGCCGGAGAGAGCCTCTCGCGCAGGAGGGCCTCGTAGAACCGCCGCATCAGCTCGCTCGTGGCATGGTCGTCGACGTCCCAGAGCGAGACGATCAGCCGCGGCGCGCCGGCGTGCAGGAAACCCTGGGTCATGCCGACCAGCCCCTCGCCGTTGACGTCCTGGCCGAGCGCCGTGCGGCAGGCGCTCAGCACGACGAGATCCGCGCGGAGATCGAGCGAGGAGACCTCGTAGGCGCGGAGCTGGCCGTCGACCGGACGGCCGGAGGGATCGAACGCGGCGAGGGCGAGAGCCGACAGCTCGGGATGCAGATCGTTGAACAGGCCATGGGTGGCGAAGTGCAGAATGCGGAAGCCGCGCAGGCGTCCGCTCTGCACCAGCTCCCGGCTGGCCGCGAAGCCGGAGGCGGCGAGGACCGGCTCGGTGCCGGCCAGGGAGAGGATCGTCGCAGCTTCCCGGCCGGTATACGGCAAGCGGCTCAGCGCAGGGCCCCGCCCGGCGACCGCCAAAAAAGGACGGCGCGCCCGGAACCGCTCGTCGTCAGGTCCCAGGACCGGGTCCGCCACGACCGCCAGCAGACCCGCGGGCGGCTTCCTGCCCGCGAGCTGCGCGCGGAGGGCGCCGAGGACCGAGGCCGAGGGCAGGCTCACGATCTCGTGATCCGCGATCAACGGGCGCTCGTCCGGAGCGCCGGGGTGGGGCAGGGCGGCGAAGGGGACGGTCTGGAGAGCGCCGGGAGCCACCACGACGAGGCGCCGGTGGCTGAGGAGGTCCGCCACCGGTCCAAGGATCATCCGGCTGAGCCGCGCCGCCGCCTGCCGGGCCGCCACCTCGCTGGTCTGATGATGGCTTTCGGCCATCCGTGCACCGGCCCGGCGCGCCGCCTCCTCGATCGTCTCCCGGCCGGGCAGCGTGGCGACGAACCGCACCGTCGAGGGGGTCACCGCCCAGAGGAAGCTCCGCTCCTCACCCAGGAAGTATTCGAGCAACAGGGTCTCTTCGTCGAGCAGCCGGGTCCGCACCTGGTCGAGCGACAGGGTCGGAGGGACGGCACGCGGCGCGAGGCGGGGGCCGTCCACCGCCGCCTCCGCCTGCCGCAGGTTTTCGAGCAATCCTGTCAGCTCCGCTTCCAGACCGTCATCCGCGATCTTCTGGGACGAGACCGCCTGCATCTCGCGGTGGCGGTCGTTGATCCGCCGGCTCAGCTCGTCGAAGCGGCGGAGCTCCTCGGGCCGCGGGCTGTGGCGGGCCGCCGAAAGCAGATCGAGCAGGCTCCGCGCCCGCGCCCGCTCGGCGATCGCGAACGCCGCGGCATCGTGGCCGCGCCCCGGCTCGCGCTGATGGCGCTCCGCCAGGAGGTCGATGAGAAAGGCGTACTGCTCCTGCCGCTCGGCGTGATAGGACGAGCGCAGGTCGGGCCGCCACACCTGGCCGCGGAACGCCTCGACCACGTCGAGGGTCTGCGCCATCCAGCGCTCCGCTTCGGCGAGCTTTCCCTCCATCCGCGCGACGCGGGCCAGCCCGAACCGGGAGGTTTCCTCCGCCTGCGGATACGGGCTCTCCGCGGCGACCCGGCCGAGGGCCTGGCGATAGAGCTCGCGCGCCCGGCCCGGCTCTTCGAGCTTTTCGTAGGCGAGCCCCAGGTTGTTGAGCACGACCGTCACGGACTGCCCCTCTCCTTCACGCTGGAAGATCTCGGCCGCTGCCTCGAACGCCCGCAGCGCCTTCTGCGGCCGGTTCGCCTCCAGATGAGCGCGGCCGATGCTGTTCAGGGTCACCGCCTGCCCCCGCAGGTCGCGCTCCCTCCTGCGGAGCTCCAGGGCTTCCAGGAACCGCTCCAACGCGGGCTCCGGGCCCTCGACCCGCAGCAGCACGTCCCCCAGCTTGTTGAGGATCACCGCCCGCAGAGCGGGAGCCGGTTGCCGCTCCAAGAGCGCCAGGGCGTGCCGGTACTGGTCCAGGGCCAGGCGGCTCTCGCCCAGGGAGGCATACAGAAGGCCGAGATTCGTGCGGGTGGTGGCGAGCGATTTCCAGGCCCCCAGCCTCTGCCAGACCTCGACCGCCCGGACATAGAGATCGATCGCGGCATGGATCCGCCCCTGGCGCACACGGACGTTGGCCAGATCGTTCAGGCGCGCCGTGCGCTCTTCCACATTGCCCAGCTTCTCCCAGAGGGCGACCGCCTGCTCGAAGCTGCGGCCCGCCTTGTCGATCTCCCCCAGCTGCGACCATGCATCGCCCAGATGGGAGAGACCGATGGCTCTCTGCCGCACCTCCCCGGTGCGTCCGAAGAGGTCGAGCGCACGGGAGAGGATCCCGGCGCCTTCCCGGCGGTGGACGGGATCCTCGCCATAGAGCCTCGCCAGCCGGTAGAGAGCCCAGGCCTCGCGCGCCTCCTCCCCCAGCTCGTTCCAGAGTCTGCCGGCTTCCCGGTAGCCCGCGGCGGCCTCCAGGGTCCCCGGGTGCTCGCGCTCCAGGAGGCGAGCCCGGGAAAAGGCAGCGGCGGCGGCGGCGCGCTGCCGGTCCTCCGGCGTCGCCCGGCGCAGGGTCTGCACCCGGACCGCGAAGCGTCCGCCGCCGGCGGAGCCTTCCAACGGCTCGACCGCGAGAGCGTAGCGGCCGGTCGTACCCGCCACCAGAAACAGCTCCTCCGGCCCGGAACCTCCGTTCGGGCTGTCGACCCGCAGGAGGAGATGACCCGCGGCGTCCCGGAGGGTGGCCACGACGTCGAGACCGAATTGCTCGACGACCAGATGGAGATATTGGCCCGCCTGGAGGGTCAGCACGTAGCTCCGTGGCTGGGGTGGCCCCGCCCGGGCCTCCCTCTCGGCCTCGACCTGGCCCTTCCCGCATCCCATGGCGCCGAGCCCGCCAACGGCCAGCGCGAGGAGAGAGCCCGCAATGCGGTGCGCACTCACGGCGCGGCTGGCGGCGCGCGGCGCACGCTCAGCTTGAACTCCTGGATGGCCTGGCGGCCTCCCTCGGCCTTTCCGAAGAGAAGGATCCGGTACTCCCCGGGCTGCAAGACAGAGCCTGGAACGTCGAGGCGGAAGTTGCCCGCCTCGCTGCTCTGGAGGTTCTCGAAGCGGAGGACGGTCCGGCCGTCCGGAGCCACCACCTCGACGTCGTAGCCGGGGGCGTCCAGCTCCGCCTCCGGGTTGAGGATCACCCACACCCGGCGCGCCTCCGGAGCGAGCCGCAGCTCGGGAGCCGCTGGGAGGCCTTGCCGCGCCGCACCGGCCGGCTCGAGGTTGACCAGGGGCGGATTGGCCTGCGGCTGACTCAGCCTGGCGATCGTCCGCCACTGGGCGAGAGCCACGATGGCGAGCAGCGCCGCGGCCAGACCCAGGGACGCGGCGGCGGTCCAGGCCCGGCGCAGCGGCGCGACCTTCTCGCGCGGGAAAAGCCGCGACCGCTGCCGCTGCCAGGCGGCGTCCGGATCGTCCTGAGCTCCCTGGTCCTCCGCGTCGTCGAGGAGGTCCGCCAGGTCGAGGAGCTCGGCCGTGCAGTCCGGGCAGGCCGCCAGATGCTCGCGCACCTCGTCCGCCTCACCGGGAGAGAGCCGGCGCTCGTGATAGGCGGCGATCCGCTCCGGAGGGGGGTGCCGGCCGGTGGCGTCCCGCTCGCCGCGGAGGTGCGCCCGCAGTCGATCGGTCGGATCAGAGCTGGACGGCATGCCGCATCCTCCTGGGGTCCCGCCCGTGCCGGACCCATTGTTGATCAGAAACCGTGTCCGCGGGCTTGTTTAGGCCCGCGCTCAATCCGTCCATTCCCCGAAGTCCTCGCCCAGCTCCGCGCGCAGGCGTTGCCGGGCCTGGAAGAGGTGTGCCTTGACCGTCTCGATCGAGATCTGGAGCACGGCGGCGATCTCGCGGTATTTGAGGTCCTGGTCGACGCGCAGGGAGAGGACCTGCCGCATCTGCGGCGGCAGCTCGCGCATGGCCCGAGCCAGCGCCTCCCGGCGCTCCTTCTCGTAGGCCGCCCGGTCGGGCGCGGCGTCCGCGGATGGAGGATCGAGCGGCCGGGCATCCTCCCCGGCCGGGGCGTCGATGGAGACTTCCGGCGCGTCCCGCTTCTCCCGGTGGCGGTGGCGGTGCTCGTTGCGGTGCAGGTTGGCCGCTACCGCGAACAGCCAGGACTTGAACGAGCTTTCGTTGCGGAAGGACTCAATCTGGCGGAACACCCGGTCGAAGGTCTCTTGCGCCAGATCCTCGCTGTCCTGCGCCGTATAGCCACGCCGGATGAAGAAGCGGCGCACCCATGGATAGAAAAGATCGAAGATCCGCCGGCTGTTGGATTCGGCGCGTGCTCCGGTCTGCAGCTCCGCGATCGTGCGCCGCAGCTCGGGATCATCTTCGAGCCTGGTGGCCATGGAATACTTCGCATCTTATCCCAGAGAGCGGTGAAGCACAGATCCCCTGTACACTTTCGCGCCATGTCGAAGAGCTCCCGCAAGGGCAAGCGTCCCGCGGCAGGCCCCGGGCGCCGGATCGCCGCCCCCACGGCCGGCGAATCCCGGCCGGGATGGCGCCCTGCTCCGGCCGCCGGCCTCGCCGTGGCGGCCGTGGCGGTCCTCGCTTTCTACGCGTCGCTCCGGCTGCGGGCCGGGGAGCCGTGGTCCTACGACGAGTACTACCATCTGGGGCTCGCTCGCCTGATGTGGTCGGATTTCCGGATCGAGTCGTTCCGGTGGACTCCGTTCTCCCTCCTCTTCGACCACTTCGCGGACAAGGAGCCGCTGTTCCACGTCCTCCTGATGCCTCTCGCCGGGCTGCCGCTCGAGCGGGCGGGCCTGCTCGGGACGCTCCTCGGCCAGATCTTCGTGATCGGGGTGTTCGCCTGGCTCCTGTGGCGGCTGCGCGTGCCCCATGCTCCGCTGTTCCTGCTCGCCCTGACGGCCCTGGGGCCGATGTTCGCGTTCCGCGCCGAGATGTGCCGGCCGCACATCTGGCTCATCGGGTTCTCCGTCCTGGTGCTCGGCCTCCTGGCGACGAACGCTTCGTGGAAGGTGCTCCTCCCGGTCTGCGCTCTCTTCGGCCTGGCCCACACGGGTGGCTGGATCGCGATCCCGTTCGCAGCGCTCTGGGCGGTGGCCGGGTTCCTGTCGCAGGTGCCGGAGGAGCGGCGGCTCGATAGGAGGCCTCTGGCCGCGGCGGCGGGCGGCTGGCTGCTGGGGCAGCTCGTCCATCCGAACATGCCCGAGAACTTCCGGGTCTTCTGGCTGGTGAACTTCGTGATCCCGTTTCAGTCGACGGCGGGCAGCGCCGCCTTGCGCTCCCAGATCGGCACCGAGCTGACGCCGCCGGAGGGCTGGGTACTCGCGCAGCAGCTCCCGGTGTTCCTGATCCCGCTCCTGGTTGTCGGCTTCCTGCTGTCCCGCGAGCGGCTGCGCACCCGCGCCACGTTGACCACGGCGGCGTTCGGGCTCGCCTTCCTGGGGATCGGCACGTTCTTCCTGCGCCGCTTCTTCGAGCTGGGCGCGCCGCTCTCGCTGCTCGCGCTGGCACTGATCCTCCGCGAGCGCCACGCGGCCGGCCTGGTGCGCCGCCGGTCGCAGGTTCTGCCGATCGCGGCGGCGGTCGCCATCCTCTTGGGTGCCATCTGGACCTGGCGCATTACCGCCAGCTACGACTCGGGAGATTTCTCACCGCCGCGCGAGATGGCCGAGTGGCTCGGCGCGCGGGGCCGGCCGGGCGAGCGCGTCTTCACCGCGCAATGGGCCGACTCGGCGCCGCTCTTCTACTCCGCGCCGCAGCTCCAGTCGCTGGTCGTCCTCGATCCCACGTTCTTCCTGGCGAAGGACCCGCGGCTCTTCGAGACCTACGTACGGATCGTCCAGGGGCGGCATCCGGAGCCGGCGCGGGCCATCCGCGAGCTGTTTGGGGCGCGTTGGGTGACAGTGTCGAAACAGCCGGTGTATCGCGCGTTCGGCGAGCAGCTGGTGCGCACGCCGGGGGTGCTGGTGCGGCTCAACGCGCGGCACTACCTGGTGCTCGATTTGGGCGGGGCGTGAGAAGTGTAGACTCCGCGCCATGGCTCAGCGCTCCCGCAAAGGCAAGCGTCCGGCGCCGGTCCCCGCCCGGCGGGCTGCCGCACCGGTTGCCGTCGAAAGCCGGCCGGGGTGGCGGCATGCTCCGGCTCCCCTGCTGGCGGTTGCGGCCCTCGCCGTTCTCGCCTTCTACGTATCGCTCCGGGCGCGCGCGGCGCAGCCCTGGTCCTATGACGAGTACTACCATCTGGGGATCGCACGCCAGATGTGGTCCGATGTCCGGATCGAGTCGTTCCGCTGGACCCCGTTCTCCATCTTCTTCGACCACTTCGCGGACAAAGAGCCCCTCTTTCACGTCCTCTTGATGCCGTTCGCGGGGCTGCCGCTCGAGCGGGCGGGCCTCTTCGGGACGATCCTTGGACAGATCTTCGTGGTCGGGGTGTTCGCCTGGATCCTCTGGCGGCTGCGGGTGCCGCGCGCTCCTCTGTTCCTGCTGGCTCTGACCGCCCTGGGGCCGATGTTCGCGCTCCGCGCCGAGATGTGCCGGCCGCACATCTGGCTGATCGGGTTCTCGCTCCTGGTGCTCGGCCTGCTGGCGACGAACGCGTCGTGGAAGGTGCTCCTCCCCGTGTGCGCCCTCTTCGGCCTGGCCCACACCGGCGGCTGGATCGCCATCCCGTTCGCCGCGGTCTGGAGCGTCGCCGGGCTCCTGTCGCAGGCTCCGGAGGAGCGGCCGCTCGACTGGCGGCCCTTGGGCGCGGCGGCGGGCGGCTGGCTGCTGGGGCAGCTCATCCATCCGAACGTGCCGGAGAACTTCCGGCTCTTCTGGCTGCAGAACTTCGTGGTGCCGTACCAGTCGACCGCGGGGAGCGCCGCGCTGCGGTCCCAGATCGGCAACGAGCTGACGCCGCCGGAGGGGATGGTCCTCCTGGAGCAGCTCCCGGCCTTCGTGGCGCCGCTCCTGGTGGTCTGGCTCCTGCTGTTCCGGGAGCGGCTGCGCACGCGCGCCACGATCACCGCGGCGGTCTTCGGGCTTGCCTTCCTGGTGATCGGCAGCTTCTTCCTGCGCCGCTTCTTCGAGCTGGGCGCGCCGCTCTCGCTGCTTGCGCTGGCGCTCGCCGTCCGCGACCGGCACGCGGACGAGCCGGTGCGCCACCGCTCGAAGGCGTGGCCGATCGCGGCGGCGGTCGCCATCTTGCTGGGAGCGGCCTGGACCTGGCTCCTGACCGGCGCGTACGGGTTCGGCGCCACGTCGCCTCCGCGTGCGGTGGCCGAGTGGCTCGGCGAGCGCGGGACGGAGGGCGAGCGGGTGTTCACCGCGCAGTGGGCGGACTCGGCGCCGCTCTTCTACGCCGCGCCGCAGCTCCAGTCGCTGGTGGTCCTCGACCCGACGTTCTTCCTGGCGAAGGACCCGGAGCTCTTCGAGACCTATGTGCGGATCGTCCAGGGGCGGCATCCGGAGCCGGCGCGGGCCATCCGCGAGCGCTTCGGAGCGCGCTGGGTGACGATCTGGAAGCAGCCGGCCTACCAGACGCTCGCCAGCCAGCTCGGCCGTACGCCCGGCGTGATCGTGCCGTTCAATACGGACGACTACATGGTGTTCGACTTGCGGTCGACGGGAATCTGATCATGCGCATCATCTCGCTCGTTCCGAACGGTACAGAGATCCTTTTCGCGGTGGGCGCCGGGGACCAGGTGGTGGGGGTGAGCCACGAGTGCGACTACCCGCCGGAGGCGCGGACGCGGCCGATCCTCACCGGCAGCGCCCTGACGCCCGGGATGAGCGCCGCGGAGGTGGACCAGGCGGTCTCCGCCCAGGTGGGGAGCGGCCTCAGCCTCTATACGCCGGACGAGGCGCGGATCGCCGAGCTGGCTCCCGATCTCATCGTCACCCAGGAGCTCTGTCCGGTGTGCGCGGTCAGCACCGCGCAGGTGGACGGCGCCGTCCGCCCCCTCCCCCGCTGCCCGGAGATCGTGTCGCTCGATCCCAGGTCGCTCGCGGACGTCTTCGCGGACATCCGCCAGGTGGGCGAGGTGACCGGGCACGCGGAGGAGGCCGAGGCGCTTCTCCGCAGCCTGGAGGAGCGTCTGGACGCGGTGCGCGCCCGGGTCGCGGGGCGGCCCCGGCCGAAGGTGGTGGCTCTGGAGTGGCTCGATCCGTTCTTCGCCGGCGGCCATTGGGTGCCGGAGATGATCGAGATCGCCGGCGGTCTCGACGTCATCGCAAAGCCCGGAGACCACTCCCGGCGGCTGAGCTGGGACGACGTCCGCGCCGCCGATCCCGATCTCCTGGTCGTCATGCCCTGCGGGTTCGACGAGGCCGGGGCCCGCGAGCAGCTCGGTCTCATCGCCGATCGGCCCGAGTGGCGCGAGCTCCGCGCGGTGCGGGAAGGGCGGGTCGAGCCGGTGGACGCGAACGGCTGCTTCAGCCGTCCGGGACCGCGGCTGGTCGACGGGATCGAGCGGCTGGCAAACGACTTGCACAAACGTCGATAAGGACGGGCACGTGTGCCCGCTCCAGTGACGCGTGTGCGAAGGAGACTTGCCATGAATCGAACGACAGGACGCGTTGTATGGATGCTGGCCGTAGCCGGCCTTCTCATCATGCCAGGCCTGGCGCAGGCGGACGTGGACTTCGGAGTGCGGGGCGGCTTCTACAGTGACGCCGACGCGGGGTTCCTCGGCGGCGAGGCGCTGATCGGCCTCACCCGCGCGTGGTACTTCAACCCGAACATCGAGTATGTCTTCGTGGACGACGGCAGCCTGTGGACGGCGAACGCCGACTTCCACTACGACTTCCCGACCCACTCGAATCTCGCCGTCTGGGCAGGCGGCGGACCTGCCGTGATCTTCTCGAGCATCGATCCGCCGCGGGGCTGCCGCAACTGCGACAGCAACGACCAGACGGATCTGGGCTTGAATCTGCTCGGCGGCGTCGGCTTCAGCAAGCGCGGACCGATCCGGCCCTATGTCCAGGGCAAGGTCACGCTGTCGGACAACACGGAGGCGGCCATCGCGTTCGGACTGCGGTTCTATTGATCCGGTCCACCCCTACCCCGGGCCGCGGCCTGGGACAGGGCCGGGAGCAGGCAAAGGGTCAGGGTGAGGGCGAGGGTTGCGCGCTTCATGGCCGCCATTCTCCTGTCCGCCGCGAGTCCCCCTTGTACGTGGGCCAGGGGACTCCGGTGCCTTCGCCGAACTCCAGCGTGTGGGTCATGAGGACCGGATCCCGGTTCAGCCCGAGCGTGAGCCGCCCCTGGACGATCTCCGGCGTGCCGTCCCCGTCGAGGTCGGCGACCACCGGCGACGAGACAGCATACCCCTCGACGTCGAACGGCCAACCGCCGGCCGGGCGGCCGTCCGCGTGCAGGAGCCAGAGCTCTCCCGACAGATCCGGAACGATCACCTCGGGGTGGCCGTCCCCGTCGACGTCCACCAGGGCCGCCGACGCCGCCACGAGATCGCTCGTGGCCACGGGCCAGCCCGGGAGCACCCGCCCTTCGGAGTCGAGGACGGAGATGTAGCCCGAGCCGTCCGGCAGGCCGGTGCCGAGGATGATCTCCTGCCGGCCGTCGCCGTCGAGGTCTCCCAGCGTCGGCGGCGCGAAGGTGTAGCTCCCCGGCGGCCGCGGCAGCTGCCGCACCGTCCCGCGGCGATCGATCCGAAAGAGACCTCCGCCCAGAGCGGCGACGATGTCGAGCTCGCCGTCGCCATCCAGATCTCCGACGGACGGGGACGCGGACCCCCAGCCGGCCAGCTCGGCCGGCCAGTCTCCGCCGACGCCCGACCCATCTCCGCGGAGAGCGTACAAGGGACCGTTGGTGCCGGCCGCCAGGATCTCCAGGGCCGAGCCGTCGGCGTCCAGGTCCACCAGGAGCGGTGAGGTGGCGCTCGCGCTCCCCAGGTGCTGCGGCCATCCCGGCAGCATGTGGCCGGCGGCGTCGAAGACGGAGAGCCGGCCGTCGTAGCCCATCGCGACGATCTCCAGGTCGCCGTCCCCGTCCACGTCGCCCGCCGCCGGCGCGCAGATCACGTAATCCGAGACGTCCTGGGGCCAGCCAGGCAGCTCGTGCCCCTGGAGGTCGAGCACATGGACCTTCTTGTGCTGGATCAGCACGATCTCCAGGTCACCGTCCCGGTCGAGATCCTCGACCAGCGGGGAGGACTGCTCGACGAACGACTCGACGCGCTGCGGCCATCCCGGCAGCACCGAGCCGTCGGAATCGCGCACGAAGACGTCGCCGCGGACGGAGAGCGAGATCACCTCGCGGTCGCCGTCCGCGTCGAGATCCGACAGGACGGACGACGTGATCATGCCGTCTCCGATCTGGATCCCATGGACCGGCCAGCCCGGTTTGTTTGCCGGTCCGCGCAGGACCAGGGGCAGAATCAGGTCCTGCTGGGCGCCGCCGCGCGCTTCGAGACGGAAGACCCCTTCGCGGCCCCAGGGGACGCTCCCGCCGATCTTCAGATCGGTGGTCAGCGTCCTGGACGTGCCGGGGAGCCATCGTCCGATGCTCAGGGAGCCGCCCTGGACCACCGTGGCCTCGGGACCCGCGGTCAGAGTCAAGGAGACGCTCCGGGCGGTCCGCCAGACGTTGGCGACAGTGAGCCGGATCTGGACGTCCTCTCCCGGCTCGGCGCTGCCGTCATGGTCCGTGTCGGAGAGGACCTCCCAGGAGCGGACGGCGATCACCGGGCCGGCCGGGGCGGTCAGGGCGCGCAGGACGTTCAGGCGGCCGCTGCCGAGAGCCAGATGCTTCCCCTCCCGCACGACGAAGCT
This sequence comes from Thermoanaerobaculia bacterium, assembly GCA_035264905.1. GTDB lineage: Bacteria > Acidobacteriota > Thermoanaerobaculia > Multivoradales > UBA5704 > UBA5704. The sequence continues at coordinate 74,042 of DATFPH010000553.1, read as the reverse complement.
GGAGAGAGGGTCGGCCGTGCCGAGGAGCCGCCCCGCCGCCTCCTCGGGCTTCAGGTCCGGAAACGCCGACAGGACGAGGGCGGCCGCGCCGGAGACGTGTGGAGCCGCCATGGAGGTTCCGCTCAGCCGAGGCGACCCCGGCGATCCCCTCGCGATTGTCGGCCGCGGCGGCGATGGTGCCGGATACATGGGTGCCGTGTCCGACCTTGTCCGCCGGATCGTAGTCCGGCTTCCGGTAGTCCTCGCCGGGGGTGCGTCCGTACCCAAAAGGCTTGATCTCTTTCCAGAAAGAGTCCGGCACCTCCACCGTGTCGCGCCCCGGGCGCCCCTTTTCGTCGCGCCAGACGTTGACCGCCAGGTCCGGATGCTGGACGTCGACTCCCGAATCGACCACGGCCACGGTGATCCCGCCGCCGCCCCGCCGCTTCGGATCGGGCCACAGGGTCGTCCGGTTGCGCCAGACGTCGCCCCAGCCGATCCGCTCCAGCCCCCAGAGGTCGGGATAGAGCTGTTCCCAGGTGCCGGTATGGAACCCGTCGTGCCCCGTGGGATCGATCAGGGGATCGTTCGGCAGGGCCTGGATGAAGGAGAGGCGGTTCGGCTCGGCGTAGACGACGTGGGAATCGCGGCCGAGCGCGGCCGCGGCGGCGACAGCATCCACGCCCGGCCCCAGCTCCAGGAGATAGACATGGAAGAGCTCGGGAACCTGCGCCGGCGCGCCCACCCGCCGGGCGCGCTCCGGGGAGATCGACGCGGCCTGGCGCAGCTCCGCAGCATCCCGCCGCCGTAGCTCGGCCACCGGCACGAGGTCCGCCGCAGCCTCCCGGAACACCGGCCGGACGTCGCGCACGCCGAGCTCGCGGAACAGGAGGTCGAGCGAGGACGACCGGTCGGCCGTGCCGTCCCGGAACGATCCGCCGCGGCGGAAGAGAGCCTCCGCGCCGACGGTCACGCTGTCGCGGAGCTGGACGAGCACCTGTCCGGGGACGATGCGGGGAAGCCGGCGCTCTTCGGCCCTGGCGGCGAGAACGGCCGCGGGGTCCAAGGCCGCCGGAACGGCCGGAGCGACGGCTCGCCCCGGCGAGGGGATCAGGCTCAGGAGAAGCAGGACGACGGACGACAGCCTCACCGACGTGCCCATGGAGACCTCCGGGTCTGGAGGCTCCAGGGTAGCACGGAGGCCCGGGAGGAAGGTCTACTCCGGCGACCCGGTCCGCTGCGCGTTCGCCTGGTAGGTCGGCCAGGCCGAGGTGCCGTCGGAGAGCCCGAACTCCAGGGTCTCCAGCAGAGGAGCCGGTTGTCCGGCGACCGCGGAGGTCGTCTTGCCCACCACGATCTCCAGCGTGCCGTCGCCGTCGAGGTCGGCCACCACGGGCGCGGCCAGCGTGCCGCCGCCGAGGTCGTAGGGCCAGCCGGTCAAGGTGCGCCCCGCGGCCTGCCAGACGTGGAGGCGTCCGCCCAGATCGGGCACGATCACCTCCGGCCGGTGATCGCCATCGAGGTCGGCCAGCGCCGGGGAGGCGGCCACCGCCACCTCGGTGGCCACCGGCCAGCCGGGCAGCAGGCGGCCTGTGCCGTCCACCACCGAGAAGAAGCCGGTGCCGTCGAACTGGCCGCTGCCGATGGCGATCTCCAGCCGGCCGTCACCGTCCACGTCGCCCAAGACCGGCGAGGCGAAGACCCAGGAGCCCGGGAGCTTGCCGAGGTTGGTCACGCGCCCGGCGCGGTCGATCCGGTAGAGGCGCCCGGTGACGCTCGCCGCCACGATGTCGACCGCGCCGTCGCCGTCGAGGTCGGCCACGGCGGGCGAGGAGGGCCCCATCGGCGCCAGGCGGACCGGCCAGCTCCCGGCGGGCGCCGAGCCGTCGGCCCGCAGCGCCACCAGAGAGCCTTCCGAGGTCCCGGCCAGGATCTCCAGACCGGGCGCGCCATCCAGGTCCACCAGGGTCGGACCCGTGTTGCTCGCCGTGCCCACCTTTCGCGGCCAACCCGGCAGGGGCCGGCCGGCGGCGGTGAAGACGTGGACCCGGGCGTCGTCCGAGACCACCACGACCTCCTCGCGGCCGTCGCCGTCGACGTCGCCCGCGGCCGGCGAGCCGAGGACCCAGCCGCCGATCTCCTGCGGCCAGCCGGCGAGCTCCTTACCCGAAGCGTCGAGCACGTGGAGCTTGCGGTCGCGGACGAAAACCAGCTCGGGCTCGCCATCGCGGTCCAGGTCCTCCACCAGGGGGGAAGACTGCTGGGTCTTGCCCGGGAACGCCACCGGCCATCCGGGGAGGAGGGAGCCGTCCGCCTCGCGCAGGAAAGCATCGCCCCGGCTGGAGAGAGCAAAAATTTCAAGATCGCCGTCGCCGTCCAGATCTCCCAGAGCCGGCGAGGTGATCATCCCGTCCGATTCCTGCTCGCCGGCCGCCGGCCAGCCGGTCTTGACCGCGGGGCCGCGGAGCACGAGCGGGAGCGGCAGGTCCTGCTGCACACCCGTGCCGCGGATCTCCAGACGCAGGGGTCCGCTCGTACCCCAGGAGACCTCCTTCGCCACCCGCAGCTCGACGGTCATGCTCCCGGCCCGCCGCGACGGCCAGGCCTCCGCCGGCAGGTTGCCCGAGAGGACCGTGGCCTGCGGGCCGTCCGACACCAGCCGGACCGAGACTCCCTGCACGGCGCGCCACTCGTTCTCCAGATCGAGGCGGATGCGCACCGTCTCGCCCGGCTCGGCCACTCCGTCGCCATCCGTGTCGGACACGATTTCCCAGGCGCGGAGGACGAACGAGGGGCGCTCCGGCGCGGTGAGGGCGCGCAGCACGTTCAACCGGCCGCTGCCCAGGGCCTGGGAGCGCCCGCCGCGGGTCTCGAAGCCCGGGAGCGGGTCGGCCGTCGCGATCACGCGGGCCGCGGCTTCCGTCGGGCTCAGCCGCGGGAAGGCCGAGAGCACCAGGGCCACGGCTCCGGCCACGTGCGGCGCCGCCATCGAGGTGCCGCTCGCCCTGGTATAGCGCTCGTCCACCACGCCGCTCGTCCCGCCCACCGAGGTCGAGCTCGCCCGGGTGGACAGGATCTCGCTGCCCGGCGCGGCGATGTCCACGCTCCCGCCCCAGTTGGAGAAGAAGATCCGGCGGTCGCTCGACACGGTGGCCGCGACGCTGATCACCCGCGGGTTGGCCGCCGGCCAGGTGTCGCCCCCGTCGGCGCCGTTGTTCCCCGCCGCCGCCACCAGGACCACACCCATAGACGCGGCGTACTCCACGGCCAAAGCGATCGTCTGCGACTCCTCTCCCCGCACGCCGAAGCTCATGTTGATGACGTCGGCGCCGTGGTCGGCAGCCCAGCGGATCGCGGCCGCAATGTCGTCCTCCTCCAGGAAGCCGAGGTGCGTGCCGTCGTTCCTGCGGACGTCGAAGCCGGCCCGCACCGGCATGATCTTTGCCCGCCAGGCCACTCCGGCGATCCCCTGGCTGTTGCGCGTCACGGCGCCGATCGTGCCGGCGACGTGCGTGCCATGCCCGTTGTGATCGGCGGGGTCGCCATCCGGGTCCCGATAGTCTTCTTCCGAACCGATCGAGTACCCGGCCTCTGCGAGCGCGGTCAGGGTGTCGCTGGAGACGTCGACCAGATCGGCCCCGGGGTTCCCGGCAGCGTCGCGCCAGATGTTGGCGGCGAGATCCGGGTGACCGGCTTCCACGCCGGTGTCGATCACCGCCACGATGACGCCGCCCCCGCCGCGGCGGGCCGGATCGGGCCAGATCTGGGCTTGGCGCCGCCAGACCTGTCCCCAACCGATCCGCTCCAAGCCCCACATGTCGGCATACGGCTGAGCCCAGGAGCCGCTCTTGAAGGCGTTCTTGCGGGTGGGATCGACGAAGCGGTCATTGGGGAGTGCCGCGGTGGCCGCCAGCCGGTTCGGCTCGGCATAGGCGACGTGCGGATCGCGCCGCAACGACGCGGCAGCCTCGGCCGGATCGGTGCCCGGTCCGAGCGCGAGCCGGTAGATGTGGTAGAGCTCGGGCGTCCGCCCTGACACCCCACGCCCAGGAACCAAGACCCCGTTCACCGCCGCGGCTTCGCGGAGCCGCAGCTCGGCGACGGACGTGAGGGTCTCGCAGGACGCCCGGAAGATAGCGCGAACGTCCTGAACCCGGAGCTGCCGGAAGAGCAGATCGAGAGAGGACGAACGATCCGCGGTCGCGGACCGGAACGGCTGGCCACTGTGGAAGAGAGCGTCCGCGCAGACGGTCACGCCGTCTTTGAAGCGGACGAGGACCTCGCCGGTCGCCGGGAGCGGCTTCCGTGCCGGGGCTGACAGAGTTGACAGAGGGGACGGATCAGACAGGCGGGACAGAGCGAACTTGCGGACGTCAGGCTGAGCTCCGGAAACCACCGCCTCGATCGCGTGGGGGACGAACAAAGACACTATGAGCAGCAGGGAAGCGGCTGTGAGCCGCATCCGCACCAGACCACACATGGTGAAGACCTCCGAACATTCTTTTATAAAACCTCTTGCGGTCTAACCTGGCGACCGCATGTCGTGGGCTTCTTCACGACTCGTGCCAGCCGGGGAAACGACGGCGGGCGCCGGAGTCTCTCAAATGAAGGAGCCGGCTCCCCGTGGCAGTCCGCCGCGCAGTCTCGTATAAGTCTTGAAGCCGCATTCGATCGTCCGACTCTTCGGAGAACAAACATGGATTTTCGGCGTTCGTGGATCTGCCTGACTCTGTGTCTGGTTCTCTCCGCCGCTCCGCTCGCTGCGGGCGAGGGGGCCTGGACCTCCATCGGTCCCGACGGGGGATGGATCATGGCGCTCGCCGCCTCCCCCTCGCACCCCTTCGTCCTTTACGCCGGAGTCGCCGGGCGCGGCCTCCACCGGAGCACCGACCGCGGGCGCACCTGGGCTCTCGCCGGCTCGGGCCGCCACCTTCAACACCTCGCACCGGGGGATGGCCTTCGGGATCGACGAGCTGGGGATCGACGGGCAGAACCCGCCCCGCCTCTACGCGCGGCTCGGCAGCCGCGTGCTGGCGACCGCGGACCGCGGCGCCAACTGGCTGGACGTCGGCCCTCCGGCCGACCTCTCCGACCCGCTGTACTTCTCCGACCCCTCGCTGGCGGTCGCTCCCGACGACTCGCAGACGCTCTACGTCAGCGAGTCCAGGAACCTGGCCCAGAGCACGGATGGCGGACGCAGCTGGACCATTGTCCAGAACCCCTGCGTCATCCTGTCGGGCCTCCTCCTCGAGCCACGGGATTCGGGCCATCTCTTTGCCGAAGGGCACTTCCTCAGCGGCTTTTGCGGGAGGATCCCCAAAGCGCTCCTCCACAGCCGGGACGGGGGCCAAACGTGGGATCAGCTCATCGCCGTGGAATGGAGGTACCTGGCCATCGATTCCCTCGACTCGTCGGTCTACGTCGAGGACTCCGCCGGAGACCTCTGGCGCATCGTCCCCGGTCCGAGCTCCAGGCACGAGCTTCTCTTTCCAGAGCTTTCGGCCACGGCCCTCGCCGTCTCTCCCCTGGTGCCCGGAACGCTCTGGGCTGTGCGGCCTGGGGCGGTAGGGCGAAGCCGCGACGGGGGGCGGACCTGGAGCTTCTCCTCCGCTGGATTGCCGGAAGGTGCGGTCGTTTTCAAGCTGGCTCCAGACCCGGCGGATCCCGCGACGCTCTATGCCGGAATCTCCGCACAGGGAGTCTTCAAGAGCACCGATGCGGGGGAGACCTGGACCCCGGTGGGGACCTGGCCGGCCGGCGTCCATCTCCAGGGCGGGCTTCTCGTCGATCCCGCCGATCCATCCATCCTCTATGCCGGGACCGACACGGCCGGTGTCCTGATGTTCGACCAGGAGGACTGATGGGCGTATTGCCGGGCTATAAGCTGGCTAAATCACCCGCTCATTCCCCCCATCCACTGGAATCTGCGCCCCCGTCGTGCGGGCGAAGAGCGGACCGCAGAGCTCGGCGGCGAGCTCGGCCACGTGCTTGCTCGTGACCTCCACGCCCAGGACGTTGTTCTTCTTGTAGGACTCCACATCCAACCCATAGGCCGCGGCGCGGGAGGCGAGGACCTCGTCCGTCCAGACGCCCGTATCGAACACCGCGTTCGGATGCAGGACGTTCACCCGGATGCTGTCCTTCCCCCATTCCAGCGCCGCCACGCGGGCGAGCTGGTTGAGCGCCGCTTTGGAGGCCGAGTAGGCCCCGGCGCCAGGCCCCGGCGCCGGTACGTTCTTCGAGCCGATCACCACCACCCGCCCGCCGTTCGGCGCCAGCGCCAGCAGCGGGTGGGCCTCGCGCATCAGCGCAAAGCTCGCGTCCAGGTTCACGTTCAGCACCCGCCGCCATTCCTCCGTCGGCAGATCGGCGAGCTTCCTCGCCCCGGGGAAGATCCCAGCGTTCAAGATCAGCATGTCGAGCCCGCCGAAGGCGTCGACCGCCGAAGCCACCGCGCGCCGGAGCGCCGCTTCGTCCGTCACGTCGCAGACAATCCCGCGGTAGTCATGGCGGGTGTGGAGAGATTCGATCGCAGGATCGCGGTCGAGCCCCACCACCGCCGCGCCCCTGGAGAGCAGCGAGGCCACGCAGGCCTTGCCGATCCCCGAGGCCGCTCCCGTGACCAAAGCCACCTCCCCGGCGAACGGCAGCGGCGGACCCGCCTTCTTGAGCTTCGCCTGCTCCAGATTCCAATACTCCACGTCGAATAGATCGCGCTCCGGCAGCGCCCGCCAGCCGCCGAGCCGGGCCGCGCGTTCGATCACGTCCATCGTATGGTCGTAGATCTCGGCGGCGATCGCCGCGTCGGTGGCCCGCCGTCCCGCGGTGAGCAGGCCGAGCTCGGAATCGATCACCACCCGCGGCGCTGGATCGAGCATGGTCTTCGGCGTCTTCGCCTGCGGCGCATGGGCGTCGAAAACCTCCCGGTAGGCGCGGGCATAGGCCGTCACGTCGCGCCCGAGCAGCGGCAGGCGCTTGGTGCGGATCACGTGGTCCGGCGTCGCGGGCCCCTGCTGCGCGATCACACCGACGTCCGGCCGCCGCGCGAAGGCGAGGCTCCGGGCATCGCGCCGGGACAGCAGGACCATGGGAAAGCCCGCCGCGCGCGACAGATCCCGCCGCAGCTCCGTAATCTCCTTGGGAGACACGGCCGGCGGCTCGGTTGTCTCGATCTCCGGCGGCGCTGGGAGATCCCAGGCCCCATGGGCGGCGAGGTGCTCCTCGGCCATCGTGACCAGCTCGATCATCCGCTCGTAGGACTCGCGCGCCGTCTCCCCGAACGAGAAGATGCCGTGGTTCATCAGCACCATGCCGATCGTCCGCGGGCCGGCCTGCTCCGGGAACACGCGGGCGCAGAGCCGCGCCAGGTCGAAGCCCGGCATCACGTAGGGGATCACCACCACCAGATCCCCCCAGATCGCGCGCACCCGCGCCGCGCCCTCCGGCGTGTTGGTCACCGCCACGACCGCGTCGGCATGCGTATGGTCCACGAATTTGTAGGGCAGGGCCGCGTGCAGGATCGCCTCGACCGACGGCGTGGGGGCCGACGCCCGGGTCATGTGCGTCACCATCTCGTTGACCATCCGGGGGTCGCTCAGCTCGTCGAGCTCGGCGAGGCGCAGCAGGTGGCCGCGCCGCACCGGGGCGAAGCCCGCTTCTTCGATCGTCTCCAGATCCCAGCCGCTCCCCTTCACGTAGAGGATTTCCTCCTCCTCGCCGAAGAGATTCGGCTCGCGCACCTTGACCGACGTATTGCCGCCGCCGTGCAAGACGAGCGACTTGTCCCGTCCCAGCAGGCGCGACGTGTAGACCCGCAGTCCCAGATCGCCGCCGCGGTCCTGAAAGCCCGCGGCCTCCTCGTCATTCCAGAGGCTCTTCATGGCCGCTCAACCTAGCACAACGTCCCCTTCGCAGCCTCCCCGCACACCTTCCATGGTGTAAAGTGGCAGAGATTATGGTCATGGCGAAGGACTGGACTCCTACCTCCTGGCGACGAAAAACGGCTCTACAGCAGCCAAGCTACCCAGATCCCGCGCGTCTGGGGAGCGTGATGGAGGAGCTCGCGCAGCTCCCGCCCCTCGTCACCTCGTGGGAGATCGAGCGGCTGAAGAGCCAGCTCGCCGAAGCCGCGCGCGGCGAGCGTTTCCTGCTCCAGGGGGGCGATTGCGCCGAGTCCTTCGCCGACTGCACCTCGGCGTCGATCGCCAGCAAGCTGAAAATCCTGCTGCAGATGAGCCTGATCCTGACGCACGGCCTGCGGCGCCGGATCATCCGGGTGGGCCGCTTCGCCGGGCAGTACGCCAAGCCGCGCAGCGAGGACCTGGAGACGCGCGGCGATCTCACCCTCCCCACCTACCGCGGCGAGCTGGTCAACCGTGCCCCCTACACCCTGGCCGACCGGACGCCCAACCCGGAGCTCCTGCTGCGCGGCTACGAGCGGGCGGCGCTGACCATCAACTTCATCCGCTCGCTGATCGACGGCGGCTTCGCCGACCTCCACCATCCCGAGTACTGGGACCTGGATTGGGTCCAGCACTCGCCGCTGGCCGCCGAGTACCACCGCATCGTGAACGCCATCGGCGACTCGTTGAGCTTCCTCGAACAGCTCGCGGGGCAGCCGGTCAGCGAAACCAGCCGGGTCGACTACTTCACCAGCCACGAGGGCCTGCTCCTGGTCTATGAGCAGGCGCAGACGCGGCAGGTGCCGCACCGCACCGGGTGGTACAACCTCTCGACCCACTTCCCGTGGATCGGCCTGCGCACCGCGCAGCCCGGCGGCGCCCACGTCGAATACTTCCGCGGCATCAACAATCCGATCGGGGTGAAAGTCGGAGCGACCACCTCCGCGGAGACGCTCCTGGAGCTGGCCGAGATCCTCGATCCCGACCGCGAGCCGGGCCGCCTCACCTTCATCCACCGGTTCGGTCACAAGAAGATCGCCGAAGGCCTGCCGCCGATTCTGGAAACGATGCGCCGCGAGGGCCGCCAGGTGCTCTGGATCTGCGACCCGATGCACGGCAACACCGAGAGCACGTCGACCGGTCTCAAGACCCGCCGCTTCGAGAACATCCTCTCGGAGCTGGAGCAGGCCTTCGAGATCCATGCCGATGCGGGCTCCTACCTGGGAGGGGTTCACTTCGAGCTGACCGGCGAAAACGTGACCGAGTGCATCGGAGGCGCCCGCGGCTTGACCGAGGACGACCTGCGGCGCTCCTACCACACCCAGGTCGACCCGCGCCTCAATTACGAGCAGGCCCTGGAGATGGCCCTGCTGATCTCCCGCCGGGCGGCGCAGACGCCACGGCAGTCGCTGCGCGTGGCGGTGTAGCCCCTCACCCCCGGCCCCTCTCCCATCCCCTGGGAGAGTGGGGGAGAGTGGAGCATGGCGAAGACAAAAAACAGGAGTCTGAGGTAAAATGGTCTCCTTCAAAGGAACGAAAGGGGATTCGACGAGACATGTCGTCTTTTGTCTTCGACCGGGATGGTGCAGATCATCCCTGGGAACGGGCCTTGCGGGAGCTCGCAGCCGGACCGGACGAGCGCCGACGAGCGGTGGCCGAGAACTGGCGCATGGACCACCGGGTCACGCTTGAGCGGGAGAACGAAGATCTCCTCGCCTGCGGATATTTCACGGCTCACGAGGGAGCCGAGGAGTGGCGCAGGGCGCTCTACGCCTATTTCCGCCTGCGCCTCTGCCAACCCTCTGACCCGTCCAGCGAGCCTCGATCCTCGTACCTGCACGCCTGCAACACCTCGAATCTTGTCAGCGGCCTCGCATCCTTCGATCGCCTCTGCCACGTGGGCTCTCTTCAGGCCATTGTGGGCCGTGTCCTGGCGGGGGGCGCCGCAGCGGACGCAGAGGCCAGCCTTGTGGACGAGCTCGGCGTGTCAATCCCAGAGAAACTTCCGGGTGAGGCGGAACCGCTCTGGCTGGGCCGGGCCGTTGGCCGATTCGCCGAGCTCTTGATGGATCGCGGCGAGGCTGCGGTGCGCACGGCGGCGCGCATCCTGCTCGAAGCGCTGGGCCCGGCGGAACCCCCTTGGTGGGCCTGCTTCGCCGAGGAGGTCCAGCCGCAGATCGACACCGGAACCGCGGCGGGCCTGTGCGAAGCCCTTGGGCTTGGGCACCGTTGGGCCGGCGAGTGGCTGATCGTCTGGTCTTATCCGGTGTCCGATGCGGGACCGCTCTACCGGCCCACCGTAGCGGAGGCCACCGATTCGCCATTTCACTATCCTTCACCGCCCGAGTTTGGTTTCGGCATCACGATGCCTCTCGATTCGGCCCACGGCACCTGCCGGGAGGTCCTGCACCGTCCGCTCCGTGGCTCTGCAGCGGAGGCCGGCTGCACCGGCAAGCTCCTTTTTCTTGAGGATTTTCCGCCAATGGCGGATACTCGGCTGATGGAGCTGCGCCGGATACATCGAGACCGGCTGCGATCGGAGCTCGGTACCGATGCGCTGACAGCGTGGCTCGACCGCCACGCGGAGGCGCGATGAACGCCACCGCGTCACCTCTTTTCCAGCCACTTTGCGAGTCGTTGACCACGATCGCTCGCGGCGTCGATGCTCGCGCACTTCGTGCTCATCTCGAGGGCCGTGGGCTCCCCATTCTCGGTGGTGACGCTGAACCGGCCGAGCTGATCCTGCGGGCGATCGGCGAGGCGCCGGACCTGCCGCGACTGGCAGCCGATTTGGCTCCCCCGCTGGCGCAGGTCATCGCTGAGTGTATGGCAGAGCTGAAGGCTGAGGGCCTTACGCCGATCCTCCAGCTCCTGCTCCATCAAACTCTCCGGCTGGCAGCCGACCTGCCCGCGAATGCCACGCTCGCCGACAGTCTGCGTGCACTGGCTGTGTCTCTGGAGGAAGCTGCTCCAGACTTCTGGTATCAAGCTCCCCTGGCGCCGCTCATGGCAAGAGCTCTCGTCTATCAACAGACGGACTCCCAGACCGAGAGTCTCTGGCTCCGGCTGCTGGAATCCTCCGGGGAAGGTCCGTGGACGCCGGAACGGCGGACGGTTCTCCTGTCCGCCTGGCGTGGCCTGCTCCACGTACCTCCTGATGAGGAAGCCGCGCGCGCTGGCCGGGTCATCAACATCGGCCGGGTGGAACATGGTCTTCTTGCCCTGGAAGCTGGGGTGAGGTCCCGCGAAAACGGGCTGCGGCTGGTCAGGCAAGCGCTGCGGGTGCTGGTCGAAACGTTTCCGCGCTCGCCGCAGTTCTGGGCAGATCGGCTGGGACATCGCGCCGATCTCTGGCCTGCGGAGCTGCGGGAGGAGGCAGTTCGACAGTGGCCCGAGCTGGAAGGGTTGGCCAAGACGGTGCCGAACGAAGTGGCAGAGGGCGTGGGGCGGCCGGTCGTCGAGCCGCGCACGCCAGTTGAGCACGAGCTGATGGCGATCTGGCGCGAGGTGCTGGGAGTCGACCAGATCGGCATCTACGACAACTTCTTCGAGCTTGGCGGGGATTCCCTCCAGCTTCTTGAGGCACGCCAAAGGCTTAAAGAAGAACTCAAGCGTAATATCCCGGCCACTGAATTCTTCGTCTTTCCTACAGTCGCCGCACTGGCCCACCGTCTTGAGGAGGAGGCAGACGACCCCGTTGCGGCAGCGGCTCCCAAGCAGAGTAAACCGAGGAGACTGCGCCGGACCAGCAAAATGAGAGCTGGGTGAAAAGTTTCTGCGGACGAGCTCTCTCCCGAATGGTTTTGCTCGTTTCTATGAGGGGCTTTCATCCTTTTCCGGCCCTGCCTTCTCTTTCTTCTTCCGCCGGAACCGCTCCTTCGCCTCCTCGATCGGCCGGTTCTCGATGAAGTAGGCGATCGCCGCCTCGCCGATGCCCCACGTACCGGCGGCGGCGACGCCCGCGGAGAGGATCTCTCCCCCGACCGGAAACGCGATCTTGCCGACCGCCCGCGCCAGCTCGCGCAGGGCAAAGGCGGCTCCGAGGTTCGCCCCCAGGGCGACGAGAAACTCCTTGGCCGCGTTTTTCGACAGCTCGCGGCCGGAGAGGTAGGCGATGCCGGTGATCAAGCCGACCTGCACGGCCGTGATCGGCAGGATGTCCGCGACCGGGATCGGCGTGGCGGCGATGCCGCCGGCCAGAGCGGCGGCGGCGGCGGTCATCTTCCGGGCGGTCTTCGCCTGGACGGCGCGGACACGGGAGAGGCGCGCCATCTGCACCTGGGCGCTGCGCGGCAGCACCTCCACCAGGTACTCGACGAGCGCGTCGATGTTCCAGTAGTTGTCGTACGTCCGCCGCCCCTCGGCATCGTATTCGGCGTAGGCCGAAACCGGGATGACCCGGGCCAGACCGATCCCCAGCTCGGAGAGCGCCTCCTCCAGGGTCTTCACCGCCGTCTGGATGTTCTTCTGCTTCGTCTCGTTCTCGTAGGGAGGCTCGACCCGCTTGGGATCGAGCTCGTCGACCTGGGTGACGATCGCGACCACCGGCGCGTCATAGCGGTGCCGCTCCAGGAGGAAGCGCCGGACTTCGCGAATGTTCGCCAGGTCCTCGGCGATGTGGGAATCGACGTCCTTGGCCTTGCAGAGGAAGAGGATGGCGTCCGGCCAGTCCTCGGTGAGAGCGGCGCGGATCTCGTCCAGGGCATGCTGAAAGTTGGCCGCCTCCGGCCGCGTGCGGTCGCCGATGCCGCGCGTGTCGAGCAGGCGGAGATCGCCCTTGGGAGTGCGGGCCGCATACCAGGACGGGCGTCCCGTCTCCGACAGCACCGAGCCGATCGTGGCCACGAGCTCGCCGCAGAGAGCGTTGACGAGAGACGACTTGCCGGCTCCGCGCCGGCCCAGGAACATCAGCTTCGGCGCCCGCGCCTCCATCAGCATCTCCTTGTAGGTCCGCACCGCCTCCGAAACCTGCGGCCGCAACGCTTCGGGCACCGCGGACACGGCGCGCGCGAGGAGGTCGGAGATGGAGGGGAGGATGGGGTCTTGGGTGGACATGAAGGGAGAGTCTATCCTCACCCGCCGGCTCCAAGGCATGGTACGCTCTGCCGCAATTTTCTAAAGAGGAGTGCCGTTCAGGCATGTCTCAAGAAGGAGAGCGCCGATACCGCCTGTACATCGACGAGTCTGGCGACCACACGTTCAAGCTCGTCGAAGACGACAACCACCGATATCTCGGTTTGCTTGGGATCTGGTTCGACGTGGAGGTTCCCTACAGAACCTTCGCTCAGGCCCTTGGCTCTCTGAAAGCCGAAATCTTCGGATGGCATCCGGATGATTCGACCCTCTGCCTGCACCGGAAAGACATCGTCGAACGCAGAGGAATCTTCTCTCGGCTCCGCAACCCCGAATTGAACCGGCGCTTCGAGGAGGGTCTCCGCAAGGTTGTTCGTGACGCCCCTTTCCATATGACGTGTGTCGTTATCGACAAAGCATTGCACCGCAACAAGACTTATCCCGAGATCTTTCATCCCTACCACTACTGCGTGGCTGCCCTCCTCGAACGCTACGCGGGGTGGCTCGAGGGCTCTGGCGTCCAAGGTGACGTGATGGCGGAGTCGCGAGGGCGAATCGAAGATCAGGAGCTCGCCGCAGCCTTCGAGTCAACCCTGGGAAAAGGCACTCGCCTTCACTCTCCCCAGGAGATCGACAACGTCCTCACAAGCAAGAAAATCAAGCTTAAGAAGAAAGAGCACGCGATACCCGGTCTCGAGCTGGCGGACCTGCTGGCCTACCCTTTCAAACGGGAGATGGTGGCGGAGAGGCGAGGAGAGGAACCGCCCAGCGACTTCAGCTCGGTCTTGCTCGATGAAGCACGGCCCAAGGCTGGAGGCTACGGAAAAGTTTGGCTTGATTGAAAAATGAAAGGGCTCCTTTCGGAGCCCATTCACGCTAGCCCTTACGAGCTATCCACCTGCGGCGCTCGAAGCACCGCATTGAACAGAGCGTACACCCTTCACCCTGGAGGAGTCAATTCGCCAGCCCGCGTATACTTCCTGCTCATGAGGGGAGCGGGTGGCCTTCTCGAAGTCCTGTTTCTCGTCGCGGCCGTAATCGGGGCAGCTCCTGGCCGGGCCGAGGACATCCCCTTCGTCCGCACGGTGATCGCCCGGGAGAGCCCCCACTGCCCCTGCGGCAAGGCTCTGGGGGATCTCGACGGCGATGGCCGGCTCGACGTGATCGTCGCCGGCAGCGACGGACTGCTGGTCTGGTACGCCTCTCCCGATTGGACCCCGTCCGTCCTTGCCGCCGAGGGAGCCACCACGGAAGGCGGGTTGGCCGTCGGAGATCTGGATCGGGATGGCGCCCTGGACGTGACCGTGGGCACCGTCTGGTTCGAGAATCCTCGCTGGCCGGCGCATCCGATCGGCTCCGGCAGCGGCATTCGGGACGTGGCCATCGGCGACCTCGATCACGACCGCAAGCTCGACGTCGTGCTGCGCGGAGACACCGGCTCCGCGGTCACGCTGTTCAGGCAGAAGAGACCGGAGTCCTGGCGCCGGCGCGACCTGGCCCTCGGAGCCGAGACCCGCGGGCTGGCGCTGGCCGACATCGACAGGGACGGGTTTCTCGACATCGTCGTCGGAGGGCGGTGGCTGAAGAATCCTGCCGGGAAGATCTTCTCTCAGCCGTGGCAGCGGCGCAGCTTCGGCTCCTGGAGCCCGGAGGCGGCGCTCGACGTCGGCGATCTGAACCGGGATGGCCGGCCGGACGTGGTGATGACGGTGTCCGACGGGCAGGGAAGGATCTCCTGGTTCGAGAATCCGGCGAATCCCGCCCGGCCTCGCTGGAAGGAGCACGTGATCGATCGCGGTCCTCTCGACTCGGCGCAGGGGGTGCGCCTCGCGGATCTCGATCGCGATGGCGATCTGGACGTGGTGACGTCGGAGATCCGGGGCGACGGACGCCTGCTGGTGTATCGCAATCTGGGGAAGGCCTCACGTTGGAGCCGACAGGTCCTCGGCACGCCGGCCCTGCACGACATCCGCGTCGCCGATATCGACAATGACGGCGACGGCGACATCCTCTGCACCGTCCCATTCGGGAAAGGGCCGGTGGAGCTGTGGGAGAACCGAATGGAGCCCAAGCCACAGCCTGGTCCGGATCGGATCCTCGTCTTCTCCAAGACCGCCGGCTTCCGCCACAGCAGCATCGAGCCGGGGATCGCCGCCCTGCGGAGCCTGGGCGCCGCGCACGACTTCGAGGTCGACGCGACCGAGGATGCGGGACAATTCACCACCGCCAACCTCAGCCGCTACAAGGCCGTCGTCTTCCTTTCCACGACCGGGGACGTCCTCAACGGTGAGCAGCAAGCCGCCTTCATGACCTACATCCGCCATGGGGGCGGCTTCGTGGGAATCCACGCCGCGGCCGACACGGAGCACGGCTGGCCCTGGTATGGAGGCCTCGTAGGAGCGTACTTCGCGAGCCATCCGGCGCCGGCACAGGCACGAATTCGGGTCGAGAACCGGGACCACCCCTCGACGAGAACGCTGCCGGACCCCTGGAACCGCTTCGACGAGTGGTACGACTTCACGCAGAACCCCCGGAGCCGGGGCGTCACCGTGCTGCTCACCCTGGATGAGGCGAGCTATTCCGGGGGACAGATGGGCGCCGATCATCCCATCGCCTGGTATCACGGGTACGATGGCGGCCGGGCCTGGTACACCGCCGGAGGTCACACGGACGAATCCTTCTCCGAGCCGGCGTTCCTGGAGCACCTGCTGGGTGGAATCCGGTACGCGGCCGGCGCCCGGTAGTGGACCCTCGATGAGCTACGACGAAGTCTACGCCGATCTTCCTCTGCTTCATCCGACGCCCCGCTCCTGGGCGGAGCTCGCGGCGTCGCGTCTGCCCGAGTTCCTGGCCGATCACGCGGTCTGTGAGCAGCAGGTCGCCATGTATGCCCTGTCCCTCGCCGGCTACTATCCGGACGACGCCGAGCTCGTCGAGCGCGCCGCGGCGCTCGCGGCCGAGGAGGTGCAGCATTTCCGGCGGGTGGTGGCGATCCTGAGAAAGCGGGGCTGGCCGCTCGGAGGGCGGCGGAAGAACCTCTGGGCCCAGAGCCTGCGGGCTCGGATCGTTCTCGGCCGCGAGCCCTGGACGAAGGTCGACCGCCTGCTGTTCGGCGCCATGGTCGAGGCGCGGAGCTGCGAGCGGTTCACCCGTCTTCTGGAGGTCGTCGACGACCCGGAGGTCGCCGACCTCCTCGCCGATCTGGGCCCCGCGGAGCGCCGCCACTGGAAGCTCTTCTATCAGCTCGCCAGCCGCGACACCGGCGAGGAGGCCCTCGCAGCCCGCTTCCAGGCTTGGCGGGAATTCGAGGCCGACCTCGCCCGCGGCCTCGGCGTCTCTCCGGCGGTTCACGGCTGAGCGGAGCGCACCTCGACGGTCGAGAACCCCTGGTGCTTGGTGACGATCACCTGCTGGGCGAACTCGTCGCGTAGCTCGGGGATGTGGGTGATGATGCCGACCATCCGGCCGCCCACCCGCAGGCTCTGGAGGGTCTCGGAGACCAGGGCGAGCGTGTCGGGATCGAGGGTGCCGAAACCCTCGTCGATGAACAGGCTGTCGAGATTCACCGCGCCGACGGCGCGCTGCACCTGGTCGCTGAGCTCCAGGGCGAGAGCCAGCGAGGTCAGAAAGGTCTCTCCTCCGCTCAGCGTGTCGCTGATCCGCGTCTCGTCGGCGTTGTCGTGATCGACGACCCGGATCTCGTCGTCGTCGAATTGCAGAGAGTACCGCTCGCCGGTCAGCTTCATCAGCCGGGCCGAGGCGCCCTGCACGAGCTCGTTGAAGACCTCCTGGAGGACGTACGCCTGGAACTTGTCGCTCCGCAGGTCTCCGGCCAGGAGGTCGACCACGCGCAGAGCCGACGCCTCGATCTCCAGCTGCTCGCGGAGCTCTTTCGAGCGGGCGAGCCGCTGCTTCATGCGCCCGGTCTGCTCTTCAAGCTTCTTTTCCTTGCCGAGCGCCGTCTCCACCTCGATGGTGAGGCTCGCGGCGAGCTTCTCGACTTCCGCCACCTGCTCGTCGGACACCCGCTCTTCCCCCAGCTCGGCTCTGAGCAGGATGGCCCGCTCCTCGGCGGCGTGGCTGTCCTGTGCATGCTTGTGGACCTGCTCCCGGAGCCGCGTGGCGGTCGCCTCGTCGAGGAGCGCCTCGCGGACGGCGGCCTCGCCGGCAAAGCCGGCGCGCGCAATCTCCGTGTCCCGGCTCTCCGCTCTTCGGGCGGCCTCCTGACGAGCAGCTTTGGCAGCTTCGGCCTGGAGCCGGCGCGCCTCCTGGGTCCCCGCCAGCCGGTTCTGGGCGGCTGCCGCCTCCTCGGCGGCCCTCTTGCAGTTGGATTCCAGCTGCCGGATCTGCTCCTCCAGGGCCGCCGCCTCGGCCGCCGGATCGGCCGACCCGGTGACGGCTCGGATCGCATCCTGCACCGCCGTGAGCCGGTCCCGGCTCGTCCGGCGATCCTCTTCCAACCTCCGTCGCGACGCCTCCCTCTCGCCGAGCCGCTCCCGCGCGGCGGTCTCCTCGGCCTTGGCCTTCTCCAGCGTTCGTTCCGCCGTCGCCAGCCGCGCCCTCGCTTCGTCGTTCGCCTTGCGGCTCCTGGCGAGCGCCACGATGTGTTGATCGATCCACACCTCGACTACGAAATCCTCTTGCGGCGCACGGCCACCGAGCGTTCGACGGATCGCGTTCTCCCCGGCGGCCACGCTCTTTTCCAGCTCGGTGGAGCGCGCGTCCAGCTCGGCGAGACTCTGCCGGGTGGCCTGGAGCCTCGCCTGCTCTCCCGTGAGCGCGGACTCTCTCTGCCGGGCGAGCGCCTCGGCTTCCTTGTACGTTTCCCGCGCGCGCTGGAGAGCGGCCCGGGCCGCCTCGACCTCGGGGGCCCGGTGGGCCGGAGGTGGGGTCTCCACGATCTGCTCGCACACCGGGCAGGGTTGGCCGGGAACCAACCCTTCGCGGAGGTGATTGGCCTCGTTCAGACTGATCGCGCGGTGCAACGCCTCTTCGGCCGCCTCAAAGCCGCGCTGCGCCTTCTCCGCGGACTTTCGGGCCGACTCGGCCTGCTTCTTGAGCCGCTCGATCTCCCGCGCCTGCTGGTCCAAATCCTTGCGCTTCCGGGCGAGCTCGGCCGTGCTCTCCGTCGCGCTCCGCCGAGCCGCGCCCAGGGCGACGGCCCGGTCGCGGACGCTCTCCAGCAACGCATCCAGCTCCGGGTCATAGCCGGAAGCTTCCATGGCCTGGCGGGCCGCATCGACAGCGGTTTGTTGTTGCGCTTGCACGGCCTTCGCCGCTTCGACCGTCGCGGCGAGCGTGGCCAGCTCCTCCTCCAGAGCCCGCAAGCCCTGCATCTGCCGCTCGATGGCCGCGACGAGCTGATCTCGCTCCGGCAGGCGTCCGAACACCTGGTGGAGGCGCGCCACCTGCTCGCGCATCGCCGGGACCGCCCCGGCGGCTTTCTCCGCGGACTTCAACGCGCCGGACTTCGTTTTCCAATCCTTTTGCGCGGAATCCTGCTGGGCCTTGGCGTCGTCCGCCGCCTTCGCCGCCGCCGTCGCCGAGGCGGCGGCGCGGGCTGCTTCATCGAGCAGCGGCAACAGCGGCACCGCGCGAGCCGCCGCCTCGATCCTCGCTTGCACGCGGCTGACCTGCTCGGCCTGCTTGTGCAAAGCGATCAGCTTTTCTTCGAGCTGTCGAAGCTCTCGCGTTTTCATGTGCTGGCCACGCAGCCGGTCGAGCATGGCCTGGATCTCGTCCCGGTTCTTCCTCCAGGAGGCGAGCAAATCGACGACCCGGGCGTGCTCCGTCTCCAGCTGAACGACGGCAGCCTCGTCGACGCCGGCGTACTCGTCCGCGAGGACCTTCTGCAATGAATCGACCGTACCCTTTTTCGAAGCGGCCAGACGCTGCGCCCGTTCGCGCATCCGCTCGTAGACGTCGAGCCGCAGCAACGTGCGCAGCATGCTGCGCCGGTCTCTCGGTTGCGCTTTGAGAAACCGGGCGAATTCGCCTTGCGGCAGGACCACGGCCTGCATGAACGCGGGGGCCTCGAGCCCCAGGATCTGCACGATCTGATCGCTCGCGGTGCGGACCTGGTCCGCCAGATTTTTGAACGAGCCGCCGACGTCCTGCTCCTCCAAGCGAACCATTTGCACGCCACTGCGCCGAAGGCTCCGTGCGATGCGATAGCGGCTCGTCCCGACGTCGAAGTCCAGCACCACGCTGATCCGGTCGCGCGATGCCGAAATCATCTCGGTCCGATCGGGGCTTTTGACCCGGGGGATCTCTCCGTACAGCGCAAAGATCATGGCGTCCAACAGCGTCGACTTACCGGCTCCCGTCGGCCCCGAAATGGCGAACAGATCGAGCGCGCTGAAGTCGATGTCTTGCTTCTCCCGGAAGCACGCGAGCCCCTCGACGGTGAGATGGACGGGACGCATCGCTCAATCCTCGAGGGATGCCAGGTCGTAGAGATCCTGAAAGGTTTCCAGAACGTCCAGGTCCGCTTCCTGCCGGTACACGCGGCGATGGTAGGTGCCGTAGTGCCCGACCGGCGAGACCCCTTTCTCCAGCCGGACCTCGGGCTGCTCCTCGGGCTCGGGAAGCTCGGCGCGCACGACGAGCGCATTGGGAAGCAGCTCGCGAACTTTTCGATTGAGATCGGGATCCTTTTCTGTCAAAGGGACCGTCACGCGCAACCAACCCTCGCGGTAGTTGTCCGCGGTCTCCTCGAGCTCCGCAAGCGGAGCGCGCAGGTCGACGAGCTGCAGCCCCCCTTCGTAAAGAACATGCTCGACGGTCGCGGCCTGGCCGGGCGACGCCGTGACGACGATAAAGGTTTTTTCCTCTCCGGCCTCGCCGAAGTCCATCTGGAGAAGCGAGCCGGCATAGTAGGCGGGCACCGGCACATCGATCTTCTGCGGCTTGTGGATGTGTCCGAGAGCGATGTAGCTCGCCGTGGAAGGCAGAGCCTGCGGCGAGGCGGCCCAATCCTCTCCGATGTGCACGCGGCGCTCCGATTCGCCGAAAATGGCCCCCTCGATGTGCGTATGCGCCATGAGGAGGTTGACGGCGTCCGGATGAAAAGCGCCGCAGAGATCCTGGACGGCCAGCTCGAACATGCGAGCATATTTGGTCCGCGCGCTCGCCTCCTCGCCCGCGATGTCCAGCGCCGACACCCAGGCTCCCGGGGAGGCGAACGGCAGCGCCCCGACGATCGCCGTCTCTCCACAGCGGGTCTCGACGATCCGGACACCTCCCCGGGAGGCGGGGCGTGGGCGGCCGATGATCTGTACGTGGACGAATTCGGTGAGCAGCGAGCGGGCGTCGAGACGGAGCGGATCGTCGTGGTTGCCGGCGATCACGAGCATCCGCGCGCCACTCCGCCCCACGCGCACCAGGAACCGGTTGACGAGCTGCTCCGCCTCGGCCGGCGGGTTGCGGCTTTCGAAGACGTCCCCGGAGTGGAGGACGAGGTCGATCGCTTCCTGCTCGATGAACGCCGCCAGATGGTCGAGCACCGCCTCCAGCTCATCGAGGCGCTGAATCCCCTTCCATCGGCGGCCGATATGCCAGTCGCTGGTGTGGACGATCCTCACAGCCCGGGATCTTATCCCGCCAACTGCCGCCGCCGCCCCGCCACGGCCACTGTCATCAGCAACGCTGTGACCTCTCGTGCTACCGGGCCGGCGTATCCGAGGGTTCCTCTCCCCTGCGACCCCCCGCCGCCTTGAGCTCTGCGCTCGCGTTGGCGATCCACTCCGCGTAGTGGTCGAGGCGGACGTAGATCCCCTGGTCTCCCTCGACCGTGCGGGAGGCGATCGCGGCCAGCTTCAGCCCCCTGCGAGTGCTGACGTAGGCCGGTGAGCCGCTGTCCTGCGAAAAGGCACCGCCCCGCCCGGACTCGTCGGTCACCAGCTCCTTCCCCTCGTGGCATCCGCTGGGATCTCCCTGCGGGCAGCGGGCGTGCAGCACCCGCAACGGCGGCCGGCTTTTTCTCTGCCGGCCTGCAGGTCCCGAGCTGTTGCCATCGCCGTATCCGACGACGACCACCGCCTTTGAACCGTCGATCTCCGCGGCCGAAGCAAGGCGCCGTGGGCGGTGCTTCCGAGGGGTCTCCAGGCGGAGCAGCAGGAGGTCTCCCTCCAAGGTGCCGCCGTCGAAATCAGGCGGCGAAAGAACGAGATCCTTCCGGATCGGGTGCTTGGTGGGATTCCCAAGGATCGACAACGCGGCCACGACGGCCACCGGCATCTTCTCTCTAAGGACGTGGCCTGCGGTAAGTACGACGTCCTCGTCAAGGAGGACGCCCGTGGCGACGAGGGAGCCATTCTCATCCACCAGCGCGACACACTCGGGGAATTCTCCTTCGTTCGTCTCTGGCCCCTCGATTAGGTGCGTCGACAGCTTTGCCGCCTTCTGTACATCTTCGGTCTCAGCGGTCTCCTGCCGCATGGTGTCCGCCGTGATCTTCGTCGGCGGGCAATGGCCGGTGCTTCCGGTAATCGGACCAGAAAGTGTCATCGGGATGTAGGGGACGAAAAGGCCCAGTGGATCGGGTTTCTTGCCGCCTTTTTGAAGTCCGTCCAGGATGTTGTAATACCAGAGAAAATCGACCAGCCCAAAGCGACTGGCCTCGGGCCCTTCGTGAGAATTCGAGATGCAGATCCGCACAGGCTCCCGGGGCGGCAGGGGACGGGGCGGGAAGAAGTGGAAATTGCCCCGGCTCGATTGCAGAGTGACAGACTTCTCAAGTCCTTGGATTCGCAGGACGATGGCATCCGCCAGACTGCGTCCCTCCGTTCTTACCGCGCGGTCGGGCTGGACCTTGTCGTAGTGGTAGACGACGATCCCGCCATTCTGGCGGCCGCACTCCAGTGTCCCGAGCTGTCCGTGCGAGATTTCCAGTCGCGTAGTAACGGCGGACTTGTCAATCCCTCTGAACGTACATTCGGACAGGGTCAGTAGATCTTCCAGATCGGAGGTCCAACGGAACAGCTCCTCGGTCTGGGGCTCGCGCTCATGTGTCTTCCTCACCGTCAGCAACGAAAGCGAAGGGGTCCCGGCCGGAGCCTGCAACGTCAGCGTTTCTCCCTCCAGGTTGCAGACGCCGACCTCCTCGCCATCCGGCGCCGGGAACACGCGGTTCACCGGCCGCATGAACTGACCGGGTCCCGGGACCTGAAATTTGGTCGCGAAGCTGAGGCGCGGCACGTGCTTGTACGGTCGCAGGTCTGGAGGGAAGTCGCCAAAAACCTTCTCAGGATGAGAAGCGTCCGGAATGTGGACCGTGCACGTCGTCGGGGGATCCTGGTCGAGCTCGAGCAGGCACATCCCGGTCAACACCAGCTCGAACGTGTACGTACTCATGATCTGGCCTCCTTTCCTGTCACGGAAATGTATAGATTTATTCTGCGCCGTAAGTGGCGAAACCAGCCCACACAGCAGGGGATTCACCTCGAGCCATGAACGCGAGTTGCACCGACCGCAGTGCCAAAGCCGGCGAAGGCTCGCCGTCGCGGAGGCGGCGATGGAAATCGATCATGAAATCGCGGGTCTTCTGATCGGGAGCCTTCCACTGGCTGGCGACGACCGTACGGGCTCCCGCCGCCAGAAAGCCCGCGGCGAGGCCGGCGACGCTCTCACGTCCCGTGGCTCCACCGGCCACACCACGGCAGACGGAGAGCACGACGAGCTCAACTCTTTGGAGATTCATGGCGGCTACGTTTGCCGCAGAGAGGCGACCGGAGTCTTCAGGCCGGTCCGGCCGCAATACCAGCAACGACCGTTGCGGCTCCCGCGGATCGAGGAGCGCGTGAGCCGCGATGTGAATCACCGCGGCCTCCGGGGCCCCGCGGACGAATGCATTAGTAGTGGCGGAGGAATCCGTCAGCAGGGCGGCTTTCTCGTAGATGGATGCAATCTGCCGCGCCTCGTCGGCGGCAAAAGGAAGACGAGGCAGACTGCGATACAAGGTGCGATCGAAAGCGGGATCTCCCACGGCGAGGACACCCGCGGCCGCGGGACGCGTCTTTCGATGCGAGATCGAGGCGAGGAAACTGGCGCTCGGCTGAATCAGGCTGACCCGGTCCTCGACCAGGAAACGGCCCCGGGATGCATCGAACAGGGCGGCAAAAGGAACTTGCGACAGAAAACGGTCGGGGACGATGGCAAGCCGGTCTTCTCCCGAGAAGTCCTGCGCGATCGGCCGGATCAGGTGGTCGTAGAGTGTGGCCGCCGGTCCGGGATTCTCGCGGCCGAGCTGCCCGGTTACGGCGCTGATCTGGAGCTGCCTGACCAGCTTTTCGAGAGTCGCCGCCGCGATCGGCTCGACGTGCAGCTTCAGCCGCCTGCCGGCGACGGTCCAGATGTAAAGCCGGTCGGGCAGCACCGCGTACTCGACAAGGGTCGTGCCGCGAGGCATCGCCTCCTCGAGGTCCGCCAACGAGAAGCGGGCACGCGCGGCCTCTCCGGCCCGTTGGTCCAACAGGAGGCGGCCTCGCGAGCGCTCCGCGTACACCAGGGCTCGCTCCGCGTCCCCGCGGCCCTCTGCCTGCAGCTCCACCATCCGGTCGAACGCAGACTGCGCCGCCTCGAAAGCGAACTGGCGAAGCCCAGGGTCCGCGATTTCGAATCGCCGGTCCTCGAACGTCTCGATCGCCCGCTCCAGATCCGCCTCCTCATCCTGCAACCGGCCCAGATGGTGGAACGCCATCGCCCGAATGGACAGGAGAGATGCTTGCTGATACAGGTAGGCCCGGCGCCGCTGTCGCTCCAGTGCAGAGGTCAACCAGGGCACGGCGGCGGCAGGATCGGAGCTCACCAGGGCCTTGCCTTTCGCCATGGCCAACATCATGTCGATCCGCTCGCGGAATTCCTCGAACTCCATCTCGCGCAGAAAGTCTCCAGCCTTTTGGAATTCCTCGACGGCCCGCGACCGCTCGCCGAGCGCATCGAAGACGCGTCCCCGCTGAAGAGACGCCTCGGCGAGCGCGCTGCGGACGTTCCAGCTGCGCGCAACTCCCTGGAGTTCGCGCGCAAAGGCAAGGGCTGCCCAGGGCCGCCCTTCCGCGAGCAGGGATTCAATGGAGTCGTAGAGGACCGAAAACACCGCTCGGGGTTCCCCCGTGCGGTTGACTGAGCCCAACGCCATCCGTCGTTCCGCCCATTCCTGCTCGCGCTCGCCGGCCTTGCCGAACGCCTCGGCGAGGAGAAGATGGAGAAAATCAGCGCTTTGCGGACCTTCACTCGCGGTGAGGCGGTCGAGCGCCACCCGGTAGTGTCTGATCGCCTGCTCCGGCAGATCGCGGTTGATCGCAGCGGTCCCACGGAGCCAGCGAACGCGTCCGGAAAGGACTGGGTACCGGCCGGCATCGACGGCCTCGTCGAGCCGGCGCAGCACGTCCTCAGCCGCCTGCGAATCGCGATAGAGGAGCGACACGCTGCCATAGAAGCGGGCCCAGAGCGCGAGCGGGCAGAGCGCCAGCGCTTCTCCGGCTCGCCGTAAAGACTCCGCCGGATCGCCGGCTGCGGACTGACGGTAACGCGCCATTCCCTCACCGAAATCGGCGAGGCCGCGGGCGATCTCCACCTGCCCGGGTCTATCCGTCCGTTCGATGGTCTTGAGGGTGTCAACCACCGTGGAATCGTGAATCCGCTCGGCCAACCGGCGGCTGATCCTGCGTAAGGCAACGAAGCGGCGCCGGGCGTCGTCTCGGTCTTCCGCCAGCACCGCGCGGCCCCAGGCGGGGAGAAGCGTTTCTTCGGTGTAAAGCCGCGAGAACAACGGGTAGCGGCCCACGAGGTCGCGCAACTCCTCTTCGTCGCCTTCGAGCGCCGCGGTCTCAAAGTGCGATTGCTTAAGCTGCCACTCCGCGAAAGCCGACGGCACGTGCAGAGTGGCCATGGCTAGCTGCGCTCGATCGAAGCGTGACGAGCTGTCAAGGATCAGGTAACGGTTCCAGGACTCGGTCGCCGCGACAGGAAGATGGAGCTGGGTCCGAGCTTCAGCAAGGTTGTAGAGAGCCGCTTCAAACTGCGGAGAAAAGTGGACTGCCTGCTCGGCAGCCTCCAACGCAAGGACGAGGTCGTGTGCCCTGCCCTCGGGTCCCACTGCGCGAGCCAGGTAGAGGGCTGCGAGATCAGAGGAGATCGCTGCATTTCCGGGAAGATCCAGCGAGAGAGATCGGAATGTGGCAATGGCGCGATTGATCCCGCCGCCGCGGAAAGCCCGCGCACCGCGGGCGGCCTCCATGCTTTGCGGTGCAGGCACCGCGACTGCGAGATCGGGCCCGTCCAGGAACCAGCCAGGTCCTTCGACGGCAGTTATCTGGGGAACAGCGGTCTGTTCCCCAGATTCGCGCGACAAATACCTCCAAAGGACCGTGGTGATCAGCAGCGAACCAAGGCCCAGATACGCGAAGCTACGCAGGCCTACTATCTTGACGCGCATATTCTCTCGGCAGAGCTCTGTCTGTTGCGAAACCAACAGTATCACTTGGGATGACAAAGTTCGCGCCGCTCCGACGCACCGAGGGAGAACAGCTGCGATTCAGGCTGGACTGCCCCCCCATCTCAGGGGGGATGAGGGTTACGACTCAGAATGCAGGATCAACGCCCGCGGAAAACTTCTCCTTATCCCGCCAACTGCCGCCGCCGGTCAGCATCGCCAGCGCGGGCGGGCACCTGCTCCGCCGTGCCGAACGTCTCGACGTGGAACTGAATGGCCGAGGTGACGTCGGCGATGGCCTCTTCGCGTGTGTCGCCCTCGCCGACGATCACACCGCGTAAGCCCACAGGATAGGCGACAAAGCCATCCGGGTGCTGCTCGATGATGACTCTCACGTCCTTGATCACATGTGCCTCCGGGTTAATTCGCCTTGAACCGAGCCACGCCAAAGCGATCCGCAGCTTCCAGCAGAGGACCATCGAGGCTCGCCAGCGGCAGACCGGTGCGGACCGCCAGGTCGAGGTAGCCTGCATCGTACGAGGATAGGCCCTGCTCGCGAGCCAGCCCAAGAATCTCTCCCAGCGGACGAACGTCTGCGTCGAGTGTGATCGGAAGGCTCTGGAGCAACTCCACGAAGCGGAGGGACTGCGCCGGGAGCAGACGCTTTTTCCTCTCTCCGACGACCAGAACGTTGGCAACCTCCAGAGACCAGATGGGCGGCACCACGGCCTCCCCCTCGACCAGAGCCTCAAGGGCGCTCTCGGAGTAGGGGCTGGCCTCGGCTTCGAAGCACCAGGCCATCGTCATGGAGCAATCCAGAACGAACCGATTCACCCGCGGCGGCCCTCCTCGATCATCTCCCGCGTGGAGAGTCCATCCAGAGTGATTCCGCGGCGGAATTCTCGTAACTGGCGGATGACTTCCCGAACATCCGGCCTTTGCCTGGATGGCACGGGGACGAGCAGAGCCACCGGCGTCCCATTCTTGGTAATCGCCACCTGTTCCCCGCGACTGACCTCTTCGATGAGCTGGGATAGGTGAGTCTTCGCTTCATAGGCACCGACGCTTCGCATTGCCCCTCCATAAGCGACTGGTCGGCCACTAGTCTATCAGATCCTACCCCGCCAATTGCCGCCGCCGCCCCGCGATCGCTGTTGCCATCAGCAACGCTGTAACCCCCAGAAATACGAGCGGCATCCCGCTCGCCAACCCTGCCGCCGTGGCGCCCGTGTAGTCCATCGTCGGCACCTGGTTCATCGGGCCGATGTACCAGATCACCAGATAGATCACCTCGAAGAGCTTGCTCGAGCCGCTCCAGAGGCCGAGCGCCAGTGCGAGCGTGGGGATGAACAGCGCGCCCACCACCCAGGCACCCAGGCTGTCCCATTGCCCGGTGGCCAAGAAACGGACCGCCGCGCCGCCGCCGGTGAGCACCGCGAGCGCCACGCCGGCCATCCAGGTGGCCGGGAGCTGGCGGCCCAGCGGACGGGCGGCTGAGAAGAGGAGCGCCGTGGTGTCGAAGCGGATCTCCCGGGCTCCCAGGCTTGACCAGAGGAGCATGGGCCACATCCAGGCGAGCGGCAGGACGAACTTCTGCACCGCGTCGAGCGGCGCGGTCAGGCTGGCAATCAGGAAGCCTGCGGCTCCCGCCCACCACCACCAGCGCCGGCCGTTCAAGAGCAGCCGCAGCTCCGCGCGCAATACGTCCAGGAAGCGGAAGCGGCGGCTCGCCTCCGAGAGCGGGCTCAGGTGGACGGCCGGTACGGGCACGAAGGCTGGCGCCTCCACCACCACCGCACCGTTCGCGCCCGCGGGACGCGGCCTCGCCGCGCGGCGGCCGAGCCAGCCGCGGGCCGGATCGAAGCGGTCGAAGAAGACCGCCGCCAGCAGCGCGACGCTCACCGCCATGAGAATCCAGAACAGGCGGGTCGCCAGCATCCCGGGCGTCCAGTCGAGCCCTTCCCAGCGCATGATCTGCACCGGGCCATCCCCGCGTTCGATCCCGCCGAGAACGAATCCACGCTTCGCCGGGCCGAAGGCCGCCGCCGCGGCGACCTCCAGGTTCCGGTTGACCAGGTTGAGGCCGATTACGTCGAAGAGGCCACCGACTTCGATCGCCAGTGGCATCATGGCCGCCCAGACGAAGAACCACACCACGTTGCCGAAACCGCCGCGCAGGCCAGGGAGGGTCTCGAACAGCACCGCCATCGCGGCCACCACGGCGAGCATGGGGAGCGCCAGCAGGAGGAAGGGCAACAGGAGCTGCACGAGGTCGATCCGCCGATCCTCGCCAGCCAGAAGCTGAACGACGATGGAGGCGACGAAAAGGACGGCGACCATGGAGCCCAGCACCGCCAGGTTGCTCAGTGCCTTGCCCAGGGTGTAGAGCGGCTTTGACATCCGAGTGGTGGCGAGGATCTGCCCGACGCCCGTCTGCCGGTCGCGGTCGACCGCGTTCTTCACGACGTAGAAGCCGGCCAGAGACAGGAAGGTGTTGACCACCAGGGCCATGGTCGTGGCGATCCAGGCCGAGTTGTCGACGCCGCGCACGGTGCCGATCCAGAGCTGGAGCTTGCCGGTGCCCACGAGCCAGCCGAGCGCGACGGTGGCGGCGAGGATGACGAGGAAGCTGTAGCGCCTCACCCGTTCCAGAAAGTCGGCGCGCAGCAGGTGCCAAACCATCCGGTGAGCGTTCATGCGACCTTCTCCAGCTTTTCGGCGCGATGCCCTTCGAGCACGCTCAAATAGGCGTCTTCCAGCGTCGGCGCCACCGGTACAGCCTCCGGCGACGGCGCCAGGGACGACACGATGCGGACGTGCACACCGTCGGCGCGGCGGAACGTGCTGGAGATCTTCCAGCGCTCCCGCGCCGCCGGCAGGTCCGCGCTCGGCAGCACCCACTCCCACACCTGCCCCTCGACGCCGGAGAGCAACGCCTCGGGCTCGGCATGGGCCAGCAGGCGCCCGCGGTCCACCACGGCGATGCCGGTGGCCGTGGCCTCGACGTCCGACACGATGTGGGTCGAGAGGAGGACGATCCGCTCGCCGCCCAGGTCCGAGAGAAGGTTGCGAAAACGCACCCGCTCCTCCGGATCGAGCCCGACGGTCGGCTCGTCGACGATCAGGAGCTTCGGATCGTTGAGCAGAGCCTGCGCGATGCCGATCCTCTGGCGCATACCGCCCGAGTACCTCCCGAGCGGCCGTTTCCGCGCGTCGATCAGGTTCACCAGGGCGAGCAGCTCATCGATCCGCTGCCGCGCGGCCCGGCCGTCGATCCCCTTGACCGCGGCGATGTATTCCAGGAACTCCACGGCGTTCAGGTTGGGATAGACGCCGAAGTCCTGCGGCAGATAGCCGAGGACCGACCGCAGGCCATCGGGCGTGCGGGCGATGTCCTCGCCGTTCCAGAGGACCCGCCCCTCGGTCGGACGGGTAATGGTGGCGAGGATGCGCATCAGCGTCGACTTCCCCGCGCCGTTCGGACCCAGCAGGCCGAGCACGCCCGGCCCCAGATTCAAGGTGAAATCCCGCAGCCCCCAGAAGTCGCCGCGGTACCGTTTTCCGACGCGTTCAATGGACAGGTTCATGAGATGCCTCCGAGCGACTGTACGTCGAAGGGGGGCGGAATGTTCCATGCGGCCTACTTCCGCACCTCCTGCAGCGCCTCCGTGAGCGTCTCGCCGCCCTTGACCGCGAAGTCCAGCGTCCGCGTGGGGAACGGCATGGTGATGCCCTCGGCGTCGAAGGCCTGCTTGATCCGCAGGATGGCCTCGCTGCGCGCTCCCAGGTAGTCGCCCTGCTTGCTGAAGGGGATCCAGAAGCGGACCACGAAGTTGATCGAGCTCTCGCCGATCTCCTCATAGTAGAGCTCGATCGGCCGGTCGGGCAGGCGCTGTGGAACCTCCTCAATCGCCCGGATCGCCACATCCCTCGCCCGGGCCAGGTCGTCCCCGAACGAGACGCCCACGTTCAGGTCGATCCTCCGCCTCCCGAGCGAGGAGTAGTTCATGATCGGGTTCTCGAACACCTGCTTGTTAGGGATCAGCACGAGCTGTCCCTGCGGCGTGTAGACCTCCGTCCACCGCAGGTTGACCTCGTGCACGGTGCCGAAGAAGTCCTGCGTCTTGATGAGCTGCCCCCGCCGGAACGGCCGGCGCACCGACAGGTAGATCCCCGCCATCAGGTTCGCCCCGATGTCCTGGAAGGCGAAACCCAGGGCCAGGGTGATGATCCCCGCTCCGGCCATCAGCGAGGCGACCGTCTTCTGGAGCCCGAGAATCCCAAGGGCGATGAAGACGCCGGCCGCGAAGACCCCCACATACACCATCTGGGCGAGGAGCCAGTTCACCTGCTCGCTGTGCGACACCCGCCGGATGAGGCGCGTCACCAGGTTGCGCATCAGCCGGGCCGCAATCCAGGTCACGACGATCACCACGACAGCCGCCAGCAGATTGGGCAGCAGAAGGACGAAGTCCCGCGCCCAGCCTCCCATCTTGCGGGCCAGCAGATTCCAGGCTTTGGTGAAATTCACCCCTGCACCTCCTCTCCGAGTCCGTTCATGCCCGGCGAGGAGCGGCAACTTGCGTGCCAGGGGGCCTCACCCCAGCCGCCCCTCCAGCCGCGCCTTCACCGCCGGCCACTCGTCGGCGACGATGCTGTACATGACCGTATGCCGCGGCAGGCCGTTGCTGCGGATCTGGTAGTTCCGGAGCACCCCCTCTCGCACGGCGCCGAGCTTTTCGATGGCGCGCTGGCTGTGCACGTTGTTCGAGTCGGTCTTGAACTGGACGCGGAGAGCGCCCAGCGTCTCGAAGGCATGCCGGAGGAGGAGGTATTTGCTCTCGGGGTTGACCTTCGTCCCCTGCCAGGTCTTGCCGATCCAGGTGCGGCCGATCTCCAGGCTGCGATGCCGCTCCCGGATCTCCAGGAATCCCGTGGACCCCACCGGCTCGCCCGTCTCCGCCAAGACGATGGCGAAGGCGAGCGAGGCCGGCGCCTCGATCGCGGAGGTGCGCAGCCAGTCCTGAAAGGCTTCGAGGCTCTCGTCGCGCGGAAACTCCAGGACCCACCGGAAGATCTCCGGGCTGGCCTGCCGGTGGAGGGCGGGGACGTGGTCGAGGGTGAGCGGCACCAGGTGGATGAGCTGCCCTTCGAGGCGAACGGGCTCGACGATCATAGGGCGCAGTTTAGCAACGCCCCCGATCTCCTTGACAGCCGGCTGGGGCTCTGACAGCCTTCCTGCCGACACACTCTTCCAAAACGGAGGCTTCCCGTGATCGACGCCCCACGTCCGGCGCACCGTCGCGCTCTGTCCCTGGCCGTCCTCGGTCTGCTCCTCGTCCCCACCCTGGCCGCAGCCGGCCTCCCCGGATCGCAGAAGAAGCCGTTCCAGAAGGCGCCCTCGCTCCGGGAGCGGGTCAAGAGCAACCCGAAGACGGGCACGGGCAAGTCGGGCGGCAAGTTCCGTCTGACCTATGCGCCGGTCAAGGACCAGGACTACCGCGAGGTGCGGGACCTCTTCAAGGAAGCCGGCCTTCTGGAGGAGGCCGTGCAGGGTCTCAATGAGACCTTCCGCATTCCCAAGGACATCGAGGTGACCTTGCGCGAGTGCGGCGAGGCGAACGCCTACTACGAGTCCGACAGCCGGCGCATCTCTCTCTGCTACGAGCTGGTGGCCTATTACGCCAGCGTGTTCTTCACCGACGCCGAGACCGACGAGGATCAGGAGACCGCCGGCGAAGCGGTGGCCGGCGCCACCCTGTTCACCCTGTTTCACGAGCTCGGGCACGCCCTGATCGACGTCTGGGACCTGCCGATCACCGGCCGGGAAGAGGACGCGGTCGATCAGCTCGCCACCATCATCCTCCTGGAAGGGGGAGAGGACGGCGAGACCGCGGCCCTGAACGGTGCCGCCTCGTTCTGGGGCGAGGAAGAGGAGTCGGAGGAAGGCGAAGAGGAGGAGGGGGAGCTCTCCTTCTGGGACGAGCACTCCCTGGGCGAGCAGCGCTTCTACAACATCGTCTGCTGGAGCTACGGAAGCAATCCCGAGGGGCTCTCCGACCTCGTCGGCGGCGGCGAAGACGATTGGCTCCCTGAAGCGCGCGCCGGACAGTGCCCGAACGAGTTCGCCCGGATGGCCAAGGCCTGGGACACGCTGCTGTCGCCGTATGTGAGGGAGTAGGAGAAGCCGGCTCCGCCGGGACCCTCTCACAGCCGCCCGGGAGAGGAGGAAACCGCCCTCCCGTTTGCTACTCCCAGGGCTCACGGAAACGCCGGGCCCGCCGCGCGGAAGGCGGCCACCATCTCGTCGAGCAGCTCGGGGTACCCGACCAGGAGCTCCAGCGCCCTCTCGTGGCGCTCGGCGCGGGCGACGACGGCTCGGGTGCGGTGGGTCTTCTCGGTCCACGCCGCGCGGTCGAGGAGCGGGCGCGGCCGATACCCTTCAACGCCTTGTCCCAGGAGGATGGCGTCGATCCCTTCCGGTCCCCAGAGCGGATCGGGATAGTCGAAGGCGGCCCGCGCCGCGGGGTCGTAGGTGAGGGGGCCTCTCTCGCGGAAGGCGGCGAGGAGGCCGGCGTGCTGCGCGACATCCACGTCCTGCCGGCAGGCGCGCCAGAAGGGGCTGTCCACCCGGCGGTTGAACTTGTAGTGGAGGGCGAGGAACCAGCGCAGGTAGTCCCACCAGGCTCCCACCTTGCGGCTCAGCTCTTCCGGCAAGCCCCGCTCCCCGCGGCGCAGCGGGAACGCGCGGACGAGCAGGCCGATCTGCCGGATGAGCATGTGGAGCGCGGTGGATTCCAGGGGCTCCACGAAGCCGTAGGCGTTCCCCAACGCCACGACGTTCCCCTTCCAGAAGTGGGCGTGCCGGCCGGCCCGGAAGCGGACCAACCGCGCCGCGCCCATTCCAGGCCCGACGACACGGCGCATCTCGGCCTCGGCCTCGTCCGGGGTCTGAAAGGCGGAGGCGAAGACGTAGCCTCGGTGGTCGCAGTCTTCCTGCGGCGTGCTCCAGCACCAGCCGCTGCTCAGGGTCTCGGCCGTGGTGTACGGGCGCACGACACCACCGTGCGGCACCGGCCCCACGACCGCGCGGTCGGTCCACAGGCTGCCATCGAAGCTGATCCAGGGGGAGCCCAGGGATTGTTCCAGGAGGAGGGAGCGGAAACCCGTGCAGTCGACAAAGAGATCGAAGGAGAGGCGCCGGCCGTCCGTGGCACGCAACGCGCGGATCTCCTCACTGTCCGTGGAACGCTCGACGTCCGCCACGGTCGCCTCGATCCTCTCGATCCCGGCTTCGGCGGCCCGGCGTTGCAGGTAGGCCACGAACCGCTCGTTGTCCAGGTGATAGGCGACCTCGGTGCCGAGGCGGCAGGTCCACCGGCCGTCCTCCGGGCCCTCTTCCGGATAGAGCGGGACCGCGCCGGCGGCCATCAGCATGGACTGGAGGGAGACGTCCTTGGGGTCGCCGCCGTGGACGACCGGCTCCAGGAAGCGGACCGGCCCGAAGGGATAGTGGAAGTCGCCGGTCTCCGGCAGCCCCCAGAGGAAGCGGATGCCCAGCTTGAAGGTGGGCTTCACCTCGCGGAAGAGGCGGTGGACGTCCAGACCCAGGTCGACGTGGAGGAACTGCGGCATGAGCGGGGTCGTGGCCTCGCCGACGCCGATGATCGGCACGTCCGGCGACTCGATGAGGGTCACGGCGAGGCCCGGGACCTTGCGCCGCAGGGCCAGGGCCGTCAGATAGCCGGCAGTGCCGCCGCCGAGAATGCCGATCGAGGTGACGAGGCCGTCCGTCTCCGGCGGACCGACCCGCGGCGTACGCCGCTCCTCGGTCTCGATGCGGAGGCGCTCGGCCCGGCGGATGGCGGGCGCCTCGTCCCGGTCTGGCAGGACACCGCAGAGCGGGCAGTCCGCCCGCCTTTCGACGGGCACGCGAACCCCCACCCCCTGGCCCCCTCCCCCGCGGAGCGGGAGAGGGGGAAGTCGGAGGAGACTATTGAGGAGATCGGGTGCTCCCTGGGGATCGAGCGCGGCTTGGATCTCGGCGGCGGCTCGGTCGAGGGCGGTGCCCTCCAGGCGGCCGGTGCGGAAGCCTGCGGCGGTGGCGAGCGTGTCCTCGGGCGAGAGCCTCAGGCTGCCGAGGGCGGCGAGCTGGGCGCAGGCGAAGCAGGGGCTTGCCCCGGGAATGGTGAGCGGGCCGATCCGTACGCCGTCCGGGTCGGCGGTGACGAAGAGGCTCGGGACGCCGGCCGCGAGCCACTGGGCCTGGAGGTCCAGGAGGTCGCGGTAGGAGGTCTCCGCGAGAGCGGCCACGGCCAGCTGGGCGCCGGCCAGATCGGGCGTGAGGACGAGGCCCGCGGAGAGGCGCTCCGCAGTGGCTCGGTCCGCCGCCACGAAGACCCGCGGCGCGTGCGCAGCGTCCGCTGACTGGTCCAGCCGCAGGAGATCCCCGGCGAGATTTGCGATGAGCCGGCGGACCGCCTCGGGGTCGTACTCCTCGGCCAGGGCTTCGCAGATCTGCTCGACCGTGCGCGTGCCGTCCGCCAGGTCCAGGACCCGCCGCAGGTCGTCCACGGTGAGGCCGTGCAGCAGGGTGATCCCCGCGCCATGGCGCGCCAGCACGCGGTCGTTCGGGAGCTGGACGAGCTGCGCCGTGGGATCGCCAATCAAAACGTCGGCAGGCTGGAGAGGTCTGGACAGGTGCATCATTCGAAGCTGAAACGCTATACTGTGGCCGACCTTTCGTCCATCGTTCAAGATCATGTCCAGGTCTCTCTCATGGCTGCAGGCCGCGAGCGGTTGGCTCCGCGCGCAACCCTTCGCTCCGCGCGTGCGCTCCCCCGGCCTGGCGGCCCTGTTCGCCATCGCCCTGGCGAGCGGGCTCGCCCTCTGGACCGCCGGCGAGCGGCGGACAGACCCTGGGGCCTGGAAGCTCCTCCTGGTCGCCGGCGCGGCGCTCACGGCGGGCGTGCTCACGGCAGCGTCGGAGCTCCTCCACCGGCGGACGGAGAGGGTGCTGACGCGCGAGGCGGCGGTGCGCCGCGAGGCGGAGCAGAGGGCGCGGGCCGCGGATCTGGCCAAGGGCGAGTTCCTGGCCAACATGAGCCACGAGATCCGCACGCCGATGAATGGTGTGATCGGCATGGCTGATCTGCTGTCGCGCGCCGATCTCCCGCCGGAGCAGCGCCGCCAGGTCGAAGCCATCGCCTCGTCCGCGGAGACCCTCCTCGGTCTGGTGGACGACATCCTCGACCTGTCCAAGATCGAAGCGGGCCAGATGAAGATCCAGGAGACCGACTTCGTTCTGTCCGAAGTGGCCGAAGGAGTGGTGCGTCTGCTCACGCCGAAGGCCGCGGCCAAGGGGCTGGATCTGCGTCTGGAGATGGCCGGCGAGCTCCCCCCGGGACTGCGCGGCGACCCCTCGCGCCTGCGCCAGGTGCTGCTCAACCTGGTGGGCAACGCGATCAAGTTCACGCTCCGCGGGCACGTTCTGCTGCGGATCGAGGAGACGCCCCCGAGGTGGCTCCGCTTCGAGGTCCGCGACACCGGGATCGGCATTTCGCCCGAGGACCAGGCGCGGCTCTTCTCTCCGTTCATGCAGGCGGACAGCTCGGCGGCCCGCCAGTTCGGCGGCACCGGGCTGGGGCTGGCCATCTCCCGGCATCTGGTGCAGCTGATGGGCGGTACGATCGGCGTCGAGAGCACGCGCGGCCAGGGGTCGGCCTTCTGGTTCCGGCTGCCGGCGCGGCCCGCGGGGTTGGCGACCCAGCCGCTGCCGCTCCTGGCGTTGGGCTCCATCCCGGGGCTTCGCGCGCTGGTGGTGGAGGACAATTCGATCAATCAGCTGGTGGCTCAAGCGCAGCTCACCGCTCTGGGGATCGATTCCGACGCGGTGACCGATGGCCTGGCCGCTCTGGAGATCCTGTCCCGCCAACGCTATGAGGTGGTCCTCATGGATTGCCAGCTCCCCGGCCTGGACGGCTATGAGACGACCCGCCGCCTGCGCAGCCAGGAGAAGAATCGGCGGACGTCGGTGATCGCGGTCACCGCGCACGCGCTGCAGGGAGAGCGCGAGAAATGCCTCGCCGCGGGCATGGACGGCTACCTGGCCAAACCCTTCCGCCTGGAGGATCTGCGCGCCGTGCTCGCCCGGTTCCTGCCCGAGGTGGGCCGGGCACAGCGCCCCCTACCGCAACCCCAATGACGTCATCAGCCGGTGCAAATGATTCGCGTGCAGCCCGAGCCCCTCGGCCGCGCGGGTCACGTTGCCGCCGCTCGCCGCCAAAGCGTCCCGGATGATCCGCCGCTTGGCCTCGTTCAGCGCCTCGTGGTAGTCCTGAGAAGCCCCCGGCGACGCCCCTGATCTGGCCGCAGGCGCGCCAGCCCCAAGGCGGCGGACGATGCGGTACGGACCGATGCGGGTTCCAGGAGTGTCGACCACGGGTGCAGCGGCATTGTAGCGCCGCGGAGATGAGGCGGAGCTGACTAGCGATCGAGCCAATTCTCGATGGCTAGCCCTGGCACACGGGCAAACTCATCGACGTTGTCGGTCACCAGTATTAAATCCAGCGTCAGCGTATGGGCAGCGATCAGCAGGTCGTTCGAGCCAATGGGGCGGCCTTCCCGGCTGAGATGCGTTCGGATTTCGGCATAGTGGCGATCTGCCTCACGGTCCAGCGGCAGAACGTTGAAGCTGGCGAGCAGTTGATCAACGCGGAACGCGAGATCGGGAGAGCCCTTCTTCGCCGCGCCAAAGCGGAGCTCGCAAGCGACCACGATGCTCGTACATACGACAGGCTCACCCACGACAGCAAACCGCCGGGCGACTCGACCGCCGGGATGCCGGATCATGTCCGACATGCTGTTGGCATCCAGAAGGTAGCGAAAATCCGCCATCTCACAGATCCACGTCATCGACCGGAGGAGGATCTTCAATCTCGGGGAAATCCTCATCCAGGGGTTCCCAAGAGGCCAAGAGCTCGAGCACGGACGGCCTCTGGACCGGCTCAACGATCAGTCGATTCCCTTCTTTCCGGACAATCGCTTCACTGCCGGGCAACTCGAGCTCTCGGGGAATTCGCAGCGCTTGGTTACGGCCATTTCGGAACAGACGCACGGTTCTTTCAGTCTCCACGGCATCCTCCTTTCCGTCAGAGAGGCCTATGCCTGGGCCTAGGCTAACACAACACGGCCGTCCCTCCCCGTAAAACCGCAGCGCCCGACCCGGGGGAGAAGGGTCAGGGGGTGGGGGTTTGACACCGAACCCCCCCGGGTGTTACGGGTATGTGCCCTGTCAATCAGATTCGGCAGATTCGGAGGAGCCCCATGCCCGAGACGCCCGAGACCATCATGAGCGTTCTGGAGCGCACCGCCCGGGAGAACGGCGACCGGCCCGCGATGCGGGTCAAGGACGGCGGCACGTGGAAGGTCACCACGTGGAGGGAGTACCGCGACCAGGCCTGGCTCGCCGCCCGCGGCTTCATGCGCCTCGGGCTCGCGCCAAGCCAGGGCGTGGCCATCATGGGCTTCAACCGGCCCGAGTGGTTTCTCG
Organism: Thermoanaerobaculia bacterium; assembly: GCA_035264905.1. Taxonomy (GTDB): domain Bacteria; phylum Acidobacteriota; class Thermoanaerobaculia; order Multivoradales; family UBA5704; genus UBA5704. Next base: position 37,105 of record DATFPH010000553.1, on the reverse strand, counting down.
CCGACGTTGGAGCGATCGCCGCCGGCGGCACCCCGGCCGGCATCTACACCACCAATACGCCCGAGCAGTGCCAGTACATCGCCGACCACGCGGAGGCCGCCGTGGCGGTCGTCGAGAATCCCCAGTACCTGGCGGTCTTCCGCCAGATCCGCGACCGCCTGCCCCACCTGAAGGCCATCGTCCTCATGACGGGCTCGGCCGCGGAGGAGGGGGTCTACACCTGGCAGCAACTCCTCGAGCAGGGCGCGCAGACCCCCGAGGCGGAGCTGCGCCGGCGGATCGACGATCAGAAGCCGGAGGATCTCTGTACGCTGATCTACACCTCCGGCACGACCGGCCCTCCGAAGGCGGTGATGCTCAGCCACCACAACGTGACCTGGACGGCGCGGCGGGTCTGCGAGGCCTACAGCGTCAATGCCCAGGACGACCTGATCAGTTATCTGCCCCTGTCCCACATCGCCGAGCAGGTCGTCTCTCTGCACAGCCCCATGGCGGTGGGCGGCTGCTCGTGGTTCGCCGAGAGCATCGAGAAGCTCGGCGAGAACCTGCGGGAGGTACGGCCACACTTCTTCTTCGCCGTGCCACGGGTCTGGGAGAAGATGCAGGCGGGCATCCAGGCTGCGGGTGCGAAGAACACCGGGCTCAAGAAGAAGATCGCCACCTGGGCGCGCGGCGTCGGCCTGGCCGGTGGGCGCGCCGAGCAGGAGGGGCGGCCCAAGCCGATCTTCTATCCGGTCGCCCAGCAGCTCGTTTTCTCCAAAGTCCGCGAGAAGCTCGGGCTCGACCGCGCGCGCGTTTGCTCCACCTCGACTGCTCCGATCTCGGTCGAGACCCTGGAGTTCTTCTCCAGCCTCGGCATTCCGATCCTGGAGGTCTATGGGATGAGCGAGTGCACCGGCCCGGCGACCTTCTCACTGCCGGACGCTTACCACTACGGCAAGGTGGGGCGCGCCATCAAAGGCACCGAGGTGGTCACCGTCGAGGACGGCGAGGTGATGATGCGCGGTCCGCACATCTACCTGGGCTACTTCAAAAACGAGGAGGCCACCCGCGAGGCGCTGGATTCTGAAGGCTGGCTCCACTCGGGAGACATCGGCGAGATCGACGCCCAGGGCTTTTTGAAGATCACCGACCGCAAGAAGGAGCTGATCATCACCTCGGGCGGCAAGAACATCGCGCCGGCGATCATCGAGAGCAAGCTGCGGCAGATCCCGGCGGTCTCGCAGGCGGTCGTGATCGGCGACCGGCGCAACTACCTGGTCGCCCTGCTGACCCTCGATCCCACGCGCGCCGCCGATCAGGCCAAAGCCGCGGGCAGTCCTGCCAGCACGCCGGAAGCCCTGGCCACCTGCCCGGTGTTCCGCCAGTACCTGGAAAAGCAGATCGAAGGAGTGAACGCGACTCTCGCCCGCTACGAGACAATCAAGAAGTTCCAGATCCTTCCCCGCGAGCTCTCGATCGACGACGGCGAGCTGACCCCCACCATGAAGCTCAAGCGCCGGGTGGTCAATCAGAAGTTCGCGGACGAGATTGAAAGGCTGTACGCGGCGTAGCCCCAACCCGTCCCTCCCCCGCGGAGCGGGAGAGGGGGTCAGGGGGTGGGGGGGCCTACTCGGGTCGTCTGCCTCGCTGCCCCATGACTTTCGGAAGGGAATGGAGCTTTCGATGGCTTCCTCCGGGCTCCTGGTTCGACTCCCGGGGTACCGGAGGGACAGGCAACCTTTCCGAAGCCCCGCGCGCCGGTGCTTCCGTCGGCTCTTCCACCGCCGGGGCCGCCGCCACAGGAGCTGCTACGGGCTCTGGGGTTGCGGCGCTCTTGGGCTCGCTGGCCAACTGCTCCAGGCTCTGAGCAATGCTTCCGAGAAAAACCCGGATCGCGGCGAGCTCCCGCTCGATTCCACTTCGATCGACCGGCTCCGGACGCGGCGCTTCTCGCGGGGCTTCCTGCCGGACAGGCAAAGGCACCACAGGCGCAGGCGTCACCGGCAAAGGCGCCGGGTCCACGAACGCGCTCCGGGGCTTGCGGCCGGGTTTGCTCTCTCTCCGCAGCCGTTGAAAAATTTTGACTGCCGATCGCGGATACCTCGTGCTGCGACCGACTCCTTCGGATGGGATTTCGTTTCCGTGCTTGAGTGCGTAGTTGCGGAGCGTCGCGTATGAAATTCCTGTTTCATCCGCAATGCTCGCCAGCGACAACAACTCTCTTGGTCTCGCCATACTTGCATTCTCCAGAACATAAAAGATTTGGACAGACTGAGCGGGTCAGCCTCGCGCCAGTTCTCCGAGTGTACAGGACAAAGGGGGATCTGTGGTGTTCTGCCGAAGCGTTCTACGCCGGCCGCGTGCCCGGAAATCCTGGCCTTTGCCGGAGTTGCTCCGCCTGCCACAGATGCCGGCGCTCGTGGGCGGGGATCACCCGGCCGCACGCTGCCGCGCCAGGCGCTCGTCGAAGGCCCGCTCGAGCGACTCGAAATACTCCTGATCGCCCCACAGAGAGCCGGCCAGGTGATCGACGAAGCCGCTGAGGATCTCCTCCTCCTCTTGGAGAGAGATCCCCTCGTCCGGAGCGCTCCCCGAGGCCTGCGCCGAGCGCGAGCGCCCCAGGCGCGCGCCGAGCTTCGCGGCGGCTTCGGAGAGCAGATCGAAGCTCCGCTCGAACGAGCGACCGATCGCTTTGCGGATCGGCGTCACGTCGGCCTCCCGCATCGTGGACACCACCGCCGCGCGCACCGCCCGCACGCTCTCTTCGTTGCGGACGGACGGGCGCAGCGCCTGGGGCAGGCCGGCCGCATAGAGCAGGAGGTATCCCTCGACGAAGGTCTCGACCGCGCGGTGGATTCCCTCGCGCACGAGGAGGACGTAGAACGCGGTTTTGAAGAGCTTGCCGACGATCTTGCCCATCCCTCGGCGTACGGCCAGCGCCGTCCCCTTGAGCAGACCCGGCCAGCGCCTCTCTCCCTTGCCGGCGAGGAGCTGGACCTCGTCCTCCGTGAGACCGAGACTGCGGCTCTCGCCGAGCTCGCGCACCATTCTTCGCTGGATCAGACCGACCGCCCAGTCGTCCACGAAGGGGACGGGGATCAGAGGGCACAGGCCCGTCAGAACGCTGAAAAAGGTCAGGCGCCGGAAGTGCGGCCAGTCGGCCTCCTCGACGGCTGGAGGCTCTTCGAGCTGGCTCAGCATTTTCCCCGGCCGCAGCTCCACGTGCATCCCCAGGCTCTCGTCCAGCAGGTCGCGCTCACTTCGCTCCTCCGTCGAATCATCCTGGTGGTTCATGCGTGCCTCTCCTTGCCCAGGAAAGTCTGCAAAGGTCGTGCACACTCAGCCTGCTGTGGCGGGCTACCCGGCCCGCCTGTGGCGAGGCTCTTGCAGAATGAGAGCAGCGCGCGCGGCGCATCCACCAGGCTCCTCAGCTTCGGTGTGTTGGGTGTGCCGTGCGCAGAGCTGACTCTCAAGGAGTATTCATGTTCAACAATATTGATCTGCGCGAGCTCGCCGGCATCTCCGGGCCCGAGCGCGCGTTCCTAAGCCTGTACCTGGCCACCCCTGAGTCCTTCGCCGCGCTGAAGTCGCGGATCGAGACGCTCCGCGCCCTGCTGTCCGAAGATGCGGCGGAGCTGGAGCATTTCGAAGAGAACCTGAAGCTCGCGGAGAAATGGCTCTCCGAGCACACCTGGACGACCGAGGGCGCGGCGATCTTCGTCTGCTGGGCGCTCGACTTCGTGCAGGCCTATCCCCTGACCGTCTCGGGGCGCGACCTGATCTGGGTCGATTCCTCGCCCTACATCCGGCCGCTCGCCGAGCTCCAGGACGAGTATGAAAACTTTGTCGTGGTCGCCGCTGACAACACCGCCAGCCGCATCTTCTTCGTGACCTCGGCGCGCCCCGACCAGGACGCCAGAATCAAGGGGGACGTGAAGAACAACGTCAAGAAAGGCGGCTGGTCGCAGAAGCGCTACGAGCGGCGGCGCAGCAACGAGCTGATGCACTACGCCAAGGAGATCGTGGACGTCCTCACCGAAATGGACCAGAAGGAAAAGTTCAGCCGGCTGTTTCTGGTGGGCTCGCAGGAGACCATGGTAGAGATCGAAGGCGCGCTGACGGCCCCGCTCACCGCCAAGCTGGCCGGCAAGCAGAACGTGGATTTCAGCGCCGGCGATGATCCGATATTCGAGACCGCCTTCTCGCTCGCCTCCACGGCCGAGCGCACGTCCGAGGAGCAGCTCTGGGAGCGGATCAAGAACGAGTATCTCCGCGGCGGCCTGGCGGTCACCGGAGTGGACGAGGTGCTCAAAGCCGCCGCGGTCGGCCGGGTCGAAAAGATGGCGGTCACCCGCGACGCACGCATCGCCGGCACCCGCTGCCGCGACTGCGAGAACCTGCTCGCCGGCACTCCCGCAAAGTGCAGCATCTGCGGCTCCGAAAACATTTTCAAAGTGGACCTGATCAATGAGCTCGTGGAGCTGCTGGCTCTGAGCAGCGCGGAGGCGGATTTCGTCGATCCCATTCCTGCGCTGTCGGAGGCGGGAGAGGTGGCGGCGTTGTTGCGGTATTGAGTTGCCCCGTACGCTTCTCGCGGCAGACCCGGCTCAGGTGGAGCACTGCGGCTATACTGGTCCGGCGAGTCAACAACGGGAGGACCACGATGGTTTTCAGACCTTCTCCGCTCTTCAGGCTTCTGGCCCTGGGGACGCTCATCTCGATCACCCTCACTGCGCCGGCGATCCTCGAAGCCGGCAAGAAGAAGAAACCGAAGGACAAGCCTCCGGCCGGCGACCAGGGTGGAGGCGGCCAGGGGGGAGGCGGCGAGAGCCAGCCGGCCCAGGAGCCGGCTCCACCCGAGGTGCGGACCGTCGACCGCCAGCTCTGGGAGTACAAGACGGGCGAGGCCCGCTCGACGATCGACGGCGTCGCCGGCAAGGCGGACAGCAACGGCGCGGTTGCCGCGGCGCTCGGACGGGTGCTGGAGCAGGAGAAGAAGTACGGCGACTCCGAGGCGCGGCTGCGCAAGGCGACCGAGCTGTCGCCGTCCGATCCTGCGGCCTTCCTCTATCTCGGTGAGACCCTGTTGCGCCAGCGCAAGGGGGGCGATGCGGACGCCGCGTTCCGCAAGGCCGAGGAGCTCGGCGGCGCGCAGGGGGGCCGGGACGGGGAGTATTACCGGGGCGTGGCCCTGCAACGGCTCCGCCGCTATGACGAGTCGGTTCAGGCGTTGGAGCGGGCGCGCGAAGCCGATCCGGGCAACGCCCTGATCCCTTTGCAGATCGGCATCACCCGCGTGTTCCAGGAGCAGTGGCAGCCGGCGATGGACCAGCTCAACCAGGCGATCGAGAAAGATTCGGGGCTCGCCTACGCCTATTTCTATCGCGGCCTCGCCGCCGAGGGACTCCGCCGCAAGGACCTCCTGGTCAACGACATGGAGCGTTTCCTCGCGCTCGCGCCGACCTCGCCGGAGGCGGATCGCGCCAAGGCGGTCCTGCGGGCGGCGCAGCATTAGGCTGACCGCGGTCCGCTCGATGCCGACCCTCATCAGCCACGCCGTGGCCGCCCTGGGCCTCTCCGCGCTCTTCTACCGGCGCGAGGTGCCCAAGGGCGTCTGGGCGCTCGGCGCCGTCTGCGCGGCTCTGCCGGACGCGGACGTGCTGGCGTTCGCCGTCGGCATCCCCTACGAGCAGATGCTGGGACACCGGGGGCTCTCGCACTCGCCGGCCTTCGCTGCCGCGGTGGCGGCAGCCCTCGTCGCCTGCTTCCGCCGGGGCGTGCGGGGCCTGAGCCCCGGAGCCCTGGGGGCCTACTTCTTCGCGGTCACCGCCTCGCACGGTCTGCTGGACGCCCTGACCGACGGCGGTCTGGGCGTGGCTTTCCTCGCTCCCTTCAGCGGTGAACGCTTCTTTTTTCCGTGGCAGCCGATCGAGGTCTCCCCCATCGGCCTCCGACGCTTCCTTTCCGGCCGGGGGCTGGAGGTCCTGCGGAGCGAGCTCCTCTGGGTGTGGCTGCCGTCGATCCTGCTGGCTGGCGCAGCCCTGGGATGGCGTGGGCGGAGCGTGGCTCAGAACGCGTTGCCGAACCCGAAGTAAAGCTTGTAGCTCTCCTCCCCTTCCCGCCGGTCCAGCGGGAATCCGATATCCAAGCGCAAGAGGCCGACCGGCGTCCGGGCTCGCACGCCCAGACCCAGGGCCTTGGCCAAGTCGGTGTCCAGGTCGTCCACCGTCTCCCAGACCTGCCCGGCATCGAAGAAGAGCAGGCCGGTCAGATCGAACGGCAACGGGAAGCGCAGCTCCTGGTTGACGATGAAGAGCGTCTCGCCGCCGAGCGGACGGACCAGGTCGCCGAGGACCTCCCGCGGCCCCAGGCTCTCCGTCTCGTAGCCGCGCACCGAGAATTCGCCGCCAGCGAAGTGGCGCTCCTCGCGGAGGAGCTCCTGGCCGGAGAAGGCGTCGGCCCATCCGCCGCGGAACGATTGCGCCCAGACGAACGGCCGGCCCAGGAACGAGACGCTCCGGTACGCGTTCACCTGCCCGAAGAGGCGCGCGTACTCGAAGTCGCTTCCCACCCAGGAGCCGCTCCCCGATACGTCCAGGCTCGCGAACAGCCCGCCGGACGGGTCGATGAGGTCGTTCCGCGTGTCCCAGAGCGCCTGCGCACCCAGGTAGGGACGGTCGATCTGGATGTCGAACGGCGGCAGGAACGGATCCGGCTCTTCCTCGTAGACGTGGGTCGTCCGATAGCGGAGATAAAGGCGGCCGGTCAGGCTCGTCCCGAACGGACGGGCGAACTGCAGGGCCCCTTCCCGGCTGTCCTCCACCAGGCCTTCGTCCACGAAGCGCCGTGCCTGGGCGTAGGTCTCCAGGGACAGGGCCGTGCCGAACAGGCCGCCGGTGTTCAGATAGGCCCGGCCGATCTGGTCGTTCGTCTCATAGAGGCCGCGCAGGCCGAAGGTCATGGCCCGGCCGAGGAAGTTGCCGTCGCTGAAGTCCACCACCGCCGAGGGCTGGTCGGCCCCGCTCACCATGCGGACTCCGTAGCCGATCCGAAAACGCGGCCGCTCGGCCAACGAGAAGGTGACCCGCGCTCCGCCGTCCGTGGTGCGATCGACGCCGACCGTCACCCGCGCGAAGACGCCGGTGTCGAAGAGCCGCGCCCGCGCCTCTTCCACGGCGGCGTTGACGTAGGGATCTCCGGTCTCCAGTCCGGCCACCTTCGCGAGCTGCTTCGGGCGGGTCCAGCGCTCCCCTTCGAAGGCGACCTCGGCCACGTGCGCGGGCGCGCCCGGCCTGACCTCGTAGACGACGTCCACCGCCTGCTTGCGGTCGGGGTCGGAGCGCACCACGGGACGGACGGCGGCATCGGGAAAGCCCTGGCTTTCCAGGGAGCGGGCGAGACGCAGAGCCCCTTCGGAGATCCGGTCGAGACGGGCCGGATCTCCAGGATGGACCGGCACGAGGGACGCCAGGCGCTCTCGTTGCGGCCCCTCGATCCCCATAATCTCGATGCGGCGGAGCGTCTGCCGCTCTCCCGGCTCGACGCGGACGACGAGGCGGCGGCCTCCGGCCTCCAGCTCGCGGCCTGCGATCCGGGCGTCCGGGTATCCCAGGACCCGCAGGGCGCCGAGCAGCCGGTCGGCGGCGCCGGGCGCGTCGGCCGCCAGCTCGGCGCGGGCCAGGGTCCCAGGAAAGCGCGCGGCGGCCAGACGGGCGGTGGCGGGATCGATCCCGGCGATCTCCAGCGCGGCGAGCTTCACGCGCGGACCGGCTTCGGAGTGGATGGCCACCGACCTCGCCCCCTCTCGTGGGGTGAGGACCTCGATGTTCACCTGCGGCTCCAGATGGCCGCGGCGGCGGAAGGCGCGGATGGTCTCCGTTCTCATCTCTTCCAAGGCCGCGGGCTCGTAGAAATCGGAGCGGTAGAGCGCGGTGATGGCGGCCCGTTCTCCGCGCGGCGGCCGGTCGCCGGTGAAGGTGAACTCGACGCGCGGTCCGGGCTCGATCCGCACGTTCACGTCCACCTGCCCCTTCTTCTCCGCGGCCGGGACGATCTCCACGTCGATCCGCGGCTCGGGCCAGCCGCGGCGGCGCAGGGCCTCGGCGAGATCGATCTCCACGTCGAAGTCCGCGTGCTCGGAGACGGGGCTCTTGCGCTCCAGGCGAATGGCGCGGCGCAGCGCCCGCTTCGGGACCTCCGGAGGCGCTTCCAGCCGCACGCGGTGCAGGCGCGGGCGGGTCTCCCGTGTCCGGCTGCCCCCCAGCACCAGGACCTGCTGCAAGCTCGCGCCTTCGGTGCCCTCGTCGTTGGTGAAGCCCTGGAACGCCACGCCAGGCAGCTCGCGGAACCCATGGAGGTCGAGCAGGTAGGTGCGGCTCTCGGCCTGGCGCAGGTCCGCCGAGAGGGCGAACGAGGCATTGCGGGACAGATCGCCCCCAACGGTGAGGCGGGCGCTCGGGTCTCCCGCCTCGGTGAAGACGAGGACCGGCTGGATCGAGATCCGCTCCACGCCCACCGTGCGGCCGAGCCGCGAGGCGATCCGCGAGCCGTAGTAGGTGGCCAGGCCCATCCCCACCGTGTCCCGCAGCTCGGGCATCTCGGCCAGGGGGTTCTCGGGATCGTTCTCGTCGAGGAGCGCCAGGGGGCTCTCGGTGCCGGGCAGCTGAGCGATGGTCGGATCCTGGATCGAGCTCGTGGTCGACAAGTCGATCCGCGGGTCGAGCAGCGGGTCGCCCGTGAACACGAGAGAGCCGCGGTCGATCCGCACTGTCTGGCCATAGGCGAACAGGCGACCGCCCGGATCGATCTCGACCCGCCCCTGGATGACCGGCGTCTCCAGGGTACCGGTGACCGAGAGGGGCTGCCAGTCCGCCCGCAGGTCGGCCACGTTGTTGCGGATGCGCACACCGTCGCCGCTCGCCACCTGGAGATCGAGGTCGATCTGCGACAGGGCGCTCTCCTCGGTACCCGGCGTGTCGTCCGGCTGGAGGAAGGCGGCGAGGACCTCGCGGTCGAGGTCCACGTCGCGGTCGAGGAGGGCGCGGTCGATGGTGACGCGGCCGGTCAGCTCGGACCTCCCCTCAGGCGGCATGCCGAAGGCGAGCCGGCCGCTGAGCTGAGCCGTCAGGCCGTAGTCGAGGCGATAGCGCACGCCGGAGAAGCTGGCTTCGAGACCGATCGGCTCGCCCGGCGCGCCGCCTCCCGCCAGCTCGACGGGGCCGCCGTTCAAGAGCAGCCGGCCGTGCTCGATCGTCCAGCGGCTCTCGCGCAGGGTGACAGCGATCTCCGGGACCTGCACCCGCGTCGCGTACGGCGAGGCCCAGAAGAAGGATGCGCCGGGGCCGCTGGCGCGGAGGTTGCCACGCAGATCGTCGAGCGGCCCTGCGGCCTCCGCCGCGAAGGTCAGAGCGCCCGAGGCGACGCCACCCTCCAGGAAGGGGTTCAGGAGCGAGGCCTCCAGCGTGCCTCCGGCATCGAAGGTCAGGTTGCGGACGGCTGCCGCGGGCTCGTCCGTGAACGGGTTCCAGGAGCGGTTCAGATCCGCCCGGCCTTGGAGATCGAAGCCCGCGCCTTCGATGCCGGCGCCGCTCGCGACGAGGTGGACGGGCCGGATCTCCAGCGTCCCGTTCTCCAGCCGGGCAGTGACGGGACCCTCGGCCACGGCCCGTCCGTCCGGGCTCTCGGCCCGCAGGCCGTCGATGCGGATCTCCCCCTGGCCGGCGGCGGGCGCGGCGGGCTCGAAGACGAGCTCGGTCCACAGACCCCCCTGGACGCGCTCGGGGCGCGGCTCCAGGCCCAGGGCCGCGAGAAGCCGCTGGGAGTCGAGCTCCGGGGCTTCGAGCGTCAGGCGGATCGGGCCGGGCGTCAGCTCCAGGGGAAGGCCGGCGAGGATCTCCGCGAGCTGCGGGATCTGGCGCAGGGCGCCCAAAGGGACGGTGGCCCGCAGGTTGGCGCGCCCAGCCTCGGTCTCCAGGCGCGGGACGGAGATCCCGATGACTCCGCTGCGCAGGCTGGCCGAGAGATCGGCCAAGCGCACGGCGTCCACGGGCCGGGTGAGGCGCAGGTCGAGATCGGCCTCCGCGAGGAGCGGCTCCAGGAGGGTGCGGCCGGAGGCACTGAACGATCGCCCTTCGGGGAAGCTGCCGGATAGCGCCGTGATCCGCGCCTCACGGCGGTCTCCCTCGGCTTCGAGATGCAGGCCGTCGATCACGGTCCCCGCTCCAGGAAGATCGATGTGCGGTACATCGAGCCGAAGCCGGCCGGCGAGAGCGCTTGCGCTGGCGGTCACGTCGTCGGTTTTCAGGTGAATCTCGGCGGCTTGGACCGTACCGGGCAGATCGAGACCGGTGCCGTCGATCGTGGCATTCCCGGTCCAGGAGAGCGGCTCGGAACGGAAGCGGCCATCGGCGGCGATCTGGACGCGATCGAGGCGGACAATTTCATTTGAGGCATTCGAAGCGTTCGGGCTGGCGAAGATGCCGTTCGCGGTGAGCGCAAGGGTGCCGTCATAGGAGGCCCCGCCGGCTCGCTGCAGGAGCATGGGGAGGGCGAGAGTGCCCTGCGCTTCGAAGTGCGAGGTGTCCAGGGAGGGGACGTACGGTGGATAGGCGGCGGCGGTGGCATCAGCGGTCAGCGTGGTTTCATAGGCGCCTGGCGAGCCGGCGAGGGTGACGCGACCGCTCAGGAGCCCCTCACCCCCGATTTCGGTGAGGGGCATGCGCTCGACGACCGCCTCCGCTTGTCCCGTCCACGTGCTCGGCCTCCCCTCCGCCCGGAGGACGATCCGGGCTTCCGCCTCGGGTTTCCATTCAGCCTGGATCCTGGCGCGCGGATCGGCCAGCGCTCCATCGAGGCGGAGGTCGGCGGTGAGGGCTCCCCGGGCGGGAACCTCCGGCGGCAGCATGGGGATCAGCCGCGGCCAGAGGGCGCGGAATTCGGCCAGGGTGGCAGCCACGTCCGCGGTGCGCAGCTCGGCGCGGAGGTTCTCGGCGGTCCCGCTGGGCAGGCCGGCCCAATCGGCTGCGGCGAGGGTCCCCTGAACGTGGCGGCGCCCAGGGCGGCCCGGCAGGAGATCTCCGGCAAAGGTCAGGCGGAGAGCCTCTGCCGCCGGGAGCACCCGGCCTTCCACCTTCGCGAGCTGCCGCTCTCCGCGCCTCCACGTCACCGCGGCCTCGCCCTCTACTTTCTGGAAGGTCCCGGGGCCGAGCGCGAGATCGGCGCGAGCGTCCGCGGCCGTGCCGGCGAGCGCGAGATCGGTGAAGAGCTGTGAATCGAGGAACGGCCGGAGCGCCTCGGCCGAGAGGTCCTGGGCCGTGAGAGCGACGCGGCCGGTGGCCTCCGGCAACCGGAGATCACCCTGAGCCGTGAGGAGCCCGCCCGGGGGTGCGCCGGCGATGAGGAGGCGCGGCTCGATCCGGGTCGAAAAGACCGCTTCCATGGGAGCGTTCTCTCCGAAGCCCACGCGCCCCGCGCCTTCAAGATGGAGCCCGTCACCATCGGCCTGGAGAGCGGCGATCCGGATCGGCGCTCCGGCGGCGTCCTGCGCGACTTGCCCCGAGAGGCGCAGCGGAAGGGGCGGAAAGCCGGGGCGCTCGATGCGTGCCTCGGACTTCTCCACCGCCAGGTCCCAGGGTCCGTTGCGGAAAGCACCTCGGGCTTCGATCCCGTCGATCCGCCAGCGCGTCAACCAATCGGACGCGGGCGGCTCCAGCGCCGCTCCGAGGACGGTGCCGTCATGGAGGACGATCCGCCGGATCTCGACGCCGGGCGGACCTTCGGATTCCGGGATCTGCGGGAAGGGCGCGGACAGATCGACGACCGGCGTGAACACTTCCAGCGAACGGACGACCGCCGTGTCGCGCCGCAGCGAGAAGAGGTCGACCGACGCGCGCACGCGCTCGGCCGAGGCGAGCGGCGCCTTCCCCGGCGCTCCGGCGCGAACCCCGCGAAGCTCGATGCCGGTCAGGCCCACCAGCGAAAAGTCGTCGACCACCAGGGCCACCCCGAAACCCTGCTCCACTGCGCCCGCGACCCGCGCCAGGATCTCCCGGCGGACCGCGGCTGAGCGTAGCCCCGCCCAGCCGGCGAGCACGGCCAGCAGGGGCAGCAGGACGATGGCGAGAAGCAGGAGCAGCGCGATGCGACGACGACGGCGCGCCGGGTGGGAGGCGGGGGCTCCGGTGGCCGGAGGAGGAGAAGGCTCGGCCATTATCGGCTGGACCGGGAATCAGCTCAGGACGGAGGAGCCTCGGCAGGCCAGCGGGCGACCCGCAGGAAACCGCTTTCGACGATCATGGAGAGATCCCGGTCGCGGGCAAGCAGCGCGCAACCGTGCTGCTCGGCGAGCACCGCGATGAGGCAATCGATGGTCGAGCGGATCGTCCGGCCCCGCTCACGGAGCCCCCGGTAGAGATCGGCGGCCCGAAAATAGAGCTCGATCCCCGCGGGCTCCAGGAAGGTGAGGTCGAGAAACAGCTCCGCCACGCGAAGCTTCTCCCGGCGGAGCCCTTGAAACACCTCCGACACGACGACGCCGCAGGTACAGATCTGATGATCGCTGTCGAACAGGTCCCGCAGGGCCTTGCGCTCCAGAGAGGCGTGCCCATTGAAGAAGTCCACCCAGACCGAAGAGTCGACGAGGACCTTCAAGCGTCCTGTCTCCGCTTCCGGAGCTCGTCCAGATCGCCTTCCCAGGGGAGATTCCCCTCGAGCTTCAAGAACTCCTGCAAGCGCCGCCGGCGCGCATACTCGCGCAAGGCTTCGTTGATCACGTCGGTCTTCGTCTTGCCCGGCGCAACCTTCATGGCGCTGAGGAGCGCCTCTTCATCGAGATTGAGTGTCGTCCGCATGCCCCGCCACCTCCTGATGCAGACGATAGAACAAAATCGTCTGCATCGCAATCCACCTCACCGCCCGGGTGGCCGGACCTCGAAGCTGCGCGCGGCCGTCTCGTCGCCGTCGAGGACGGTCCAGAAATACTCGCCGCCGAGCCGCAGGCGCTGCCGCTCGGCGGCGGGAAAGGAGATGCGGCCTTCGGTGGCGGGCTCGCTCGTCCAGCGGTAGGTGCCCGCGGCGTCGTAGACGGTGGCCGAGCTCCTTGCGGCCGGCCGGGATCCGGACCACCCGCAGGGGCTCCGCTCCCGCGCCCTCCGGCGTCACCACGAAGAGAAAGGTCTCCTCGTCCGTCACGCAGTAGGAGAGCAGAACCGTCCCCGGGTCGAGCGCGCGGCGCACCCCCGGGAGATCGAGCGGCCGGGGATAGCGGAGCGCGGCGTAACGGGGAGAGAGGCACGGGCGATCCGGGCGGCGAGGCCCGACCGCTCGCCGCGCAGCCGGATGAGATGCACGCGCAGCTCGCTGAGCCGCGCCGCGTCGCGCGGGTCCGCCCGGGCCAGATCCTCTTGCGCCGCCTCATACTCCCTTTCGAGCCCGCGCTGGCGGTCGAGGAGCGGCACGGGAACGTCGGCGCGGAAGGCGAGATCGCGCTCGGCGAGGAGCGCGAGAAGCGATCGCGCCCGCCCTCGTCGACCGAGCCGGGGGCGAGCCGGCTGCGGAGGGACAGAGCGCGGCGGAACAGGGCGTCGGCCTCTTCGCAGGCGAACCGTTCGCGCGCCACGGTCCCCAAGGAGTTGAGGAGAGTCGCCACCTCGACGCTCTCGGGCGCGGCCGCTTCGAAGCGCTCCAAGGCAGCCCGCAGAGCCTCCGCCGCCGCGGCCAGGCCTCCCCGGTCGAGAGCGATCAGGCCCAGGTTCGTCCGGTTGCGCGCGAGATCGAGACTGGCCGGATCAAGCCTTTGCCAGATGGGCCCCGCGGCCGAGAGCCACCGCTGTGCCGTCTCGGCATCCCCCTCGCTCCGCGCAAGAAGGCCCAGGTTGTTGAGCACTTGGGCCTCGTCCAGGCTCCCTGGGGAACGCCGGCGGGTGAGGGCCAGGGCTTGCTCATAGTGGCGCCGCGGCGTCGATGCCGAGGTTGTTGAGCGTCCAGGCGCGCTCGAGGCTCTCCGGCGCGAGGCGCGTCCGCAAGGCCAGGGCTTGGCGGAACGCCGCCTCGGATCGCGCGATCTCGCCCCGGCGCTGGGCGAGCCGCCCCAGGGCATGCCACACCGCGGCCTCGGAGAGACTGCCGGGGGCGGTCTGCTGGCGGAGGCGGAGCGCGGCGGCGAAGGCCCGCTCCGCGCCCGTGAGGTCCTCCGCGGACATCAGGGTGACCCCCTGCTTCTGGAGGGCCAGAGCTTCCAGGCGGGAGTCTCCCTTCTGCCGCGCCTGGCGCGCCGCGGGCCGCGAGAATCGCGCTCGCCGAGCCCCACCGCCGCGACGCCTCCTCCCGGCGCGCCCGGGCGAAGGCGGCACAGGCGTCGGTCTGATCTGTCTCATCATCCGACTGATCGGACCGATCCGACGGATCCGACCGATCAGGCCGCACCTCGATGCCCCCACGCTCCGGGAGGCATCTCCACGTTGAGAAGCTTTCCCGCGCGGCGCACGCGGAGCTCCACCGGCCCGCGCGGCGCCTGCTCGGTCTCGAGCTCGGCGAGCTCCACGCAGGAGCGCACCGAAACGAGGACGTCCCCGGGCCGCAATCCGGCGCGCGCCCCGGCGCCTCCCGCCGTGACGGACTCGACCACCGCTCCGGCGTTGGTCTCCCGCTCGACGGGACCACAGGCGAGACAGGAGCACCAGGCCCAGCAGGAGCGCCAGCATTCGGGAAGGCATGCGCCCCGAGTCTAGCAGCGGCTGGTTTCTGCCATACTCCTCTCGCATGCCACGGCGTTCTCCATGAGCCCGCGCCGATTCCGTCGATTCCGGCCGATCCTGCGCCCGCAGTTGGGCCGCCAGCTCCCACCGGAGCTGCGGGGCCGGAACGTCATCCGGCTGGCACAGGCCCTCCCGGAAGGGGTCCGCGATCCCGGATTCGAGATCCTCCTGCGGCGGATCGACGGCGCCCCCCTGCTCGGCGGCAACGAGGTCCAGGTCTATGTGCGCGGCGAGGACGCCTTCGCCGCCATGCGCGAGGCGGTGGGCTCCGCGCGCCGGGAGATCCTCCTCGAGTCCTACATCTACAAGGACGACTCGACCGGCCGCGCCTTTCTTGACGACCTCGCGGCGGCCGCGGCCCGCGGAGTGCGGGTCAAGGTGCTGGCCGACGCCCTGGGCTCCTTCTCGACGAGCCGGGCCTTCTGGCGCGAGATGGAGCTGTGCGGCATCGAAAGCCGCCTCTACAATCCGCTGTTCAAGAAGCTCTGGTACCAGCCGTTCCGCGACCACCGGAAGGTCCTCGTGGTCGACGGCCGCGTCGCCTTCACCGGCGGCATGAACATCGGCGAGGAGTACGGCTCGGCCCTGGGCTCAACCCGGCCGGGATCGACCTGGCGGGATACCCACCTGCGGGTGATCGGACCGACCGCCTGGGAGATGGCGATCGTCTTCGGCGAGAGCTGGGCCGAGGCCGAGGGCTCGCCTCTCGACCTGCCTGACCTGGATGCCGCAAAGGCGGAGGCGCCGGGCTCGCGCATCCTGGTGCTCGACTCGCGGCCGAAGCGGGGGCAGGCCGAGTCGGCGGCGGCGCTCGCCGCGATCGTGGGCGCGGCGCGGCGGTCGGTCTGGATCACCAACGCCTATTTCGCGCCGGGCTGGGCCGGGGTGCGCATCCTCGGCCAGGCGGCGCGGCGCGGCGTGGACGTGCGCCTCCTGCTGCCGGGCCAGACCGACGTGCCTCTCGTCCGCCACGCCGGGCACGGGTACTTCCGGCGGCTCCTCCGCCGCGGCGTGCGGATCTTCGAGTACCAGGGCTCCATCCTCCACGCCAAGAGCCTGGTGGCGGACGGCTACGTCTCGGTGGTCGGCTCGACCAACCTCGACTTCCGCTCGTTCATCTTCAACGCCGAGTGCGACCTGCTGGTCCTCTGCGACCAGACCGCGCGGACCATGGAGGAGGTCTTCCAGGCGGACCTGGAGAACGCGGTGGAGGTCCGGCGCAGCGATTGGAAGCGACGGACCCTCCTCCACCGCGCCGGCGATACCATGGCCCGCTGGCTGGCGCCGGTGCTCTGACCGGCCGCTTGACCGCAGTGCACCTATCTGCACATGCGGCGTCGACGATTTGACATTCCTCCAGATTCCACTGAAAGTAGGATCAGATCTGACACGGAGGCTGATCGACCATGGCGTCACGGAAAAAAACGGGCAAGGTCTCGCCCCGGAAGAAACCACCCTCTCTGCCGCCCCCGGTGCCCGACCAACTCCCCGAGCCCCAGGAGGAGCGGCTGCGCGAGAACGTCCTCGAGACGGTCGAGGTCCGCGACAGGGCCGAGCGCGACCGCCGGGAGATGATGCGCCTGGAGATGATGCGGTCGATCGTGACCGAGCCGCTTCTCTCCATGGTCCAGGACAATCCCGGGGGGAAGTACGAGGTCATCATCTCGCTCAACGAGCTCTACAAGGACGGGATCAAAAAGGCGAAGGAGCTCGTCGAGCTACGGGCGGAGGAATGGAACGTCAAGTACACCACGGTTTCGCACTACTGCTTCGCCTGCCTCACCGGCGAGCAGATCCTGGCGCTGGCCGAGGAGGCGCGCGCCCAGATCAAGGAGACCGGCCGCCGGGAGAACGTGGTCTACCGCATCTGGGAAGACACCGACATCAACGTGACCCTCAACCGCTCGCTGACCACGGTCAAGGCGGATGCCGCGCAGAGGGCCTTCCGGGCCATCGGCGAGGGCATCGTCTGGGCCGTGCTGGATTCGGGGATTCAGGGAGATCACCCACACTTCAAGGTCCCTCAGTGTCCTTTCGGTCCCATCGACAACCTGAAGGTCAGCGATCCGGTCTCGCACATGGATTTCACGCCGCTGCAGAACGGCGGGCTGACCGACGAGCTCGGCCATGGCACGCACGTCGCCGGGATCATCGCGGGCTACTGGGAATCGGACGAGGAGGAAGGGGAGCCCGTGGTCGGTACCGAGATGCGGGATGAGGGCAGCAACGAGCCCGTCCGGCAGCGGGAGAGCCTGCGCCGGATCTCCGGGGTCGCCCCGCGCTGCACCCTGGTGAGCCTGAAGGTCGTCGCGGACCGGACGATGACCGGCGAGATCCGGCAGAAAGCGGGGCAGGGCAAGGTGAGCTGGGTGCTCCTTGCGCTCGATCAGATCCAGACGTGGAACCAGAACGGCAAACGCCTTCTGATCCATGGCGTCAACATGAGCCTCGGCTACGATTTCGATCCGCGCTGGTTCGCCTGCGGCCACAGCCCGTTGTGCGTCGAGGTGAACCGCCTCGTCAAGAGCGGTGTCTCGGTCGTCGTGTCGGCCGGCAACGCCGGCTACTCGTCGGTGGTCACCGCCGGCGGAAAAGAGGAGGCGCGGTACAACGACCTGAGCATCTCGGACCCGGGCAACGCCGACCTCGCGATCACCGTCGGCTCGACGCACCGCGACATGCCCCACCTCTACGGCGTCTCGTATTTTTCGTCGCGCGGCCCGACGGGAGACGGCCGCATGAAACCTGACCTGGTCGCGCCGGGCGAGCGCATCGTCTCCTGCGCCGCCGGCATCGAGGCCGCGAAATACGGTCCGTTGCAGGGCACCGACGGGAAAAACATCCCGGTCCTGTATTGCGAGCAGACCGGCACGAGCATGTCCGCTCCTCATGTGTCGGGCGCGATCGCGGCCTTCCTCTCCGTGCGGCGGGAGTTCATCGGCCAGCCGGAGCGGGTGAAAGAGATCTTCCTCGCCACCACCGTCGACCTGCGCCGGGAACGCAAATTTCAGGGGACAGGCCTCCTGGACGTCATGAAAGCGCTGCAGGCCGTCTAGCCTGCGGAAAGGCAGGACAGTGATCATGGAATCGGTTCACGGGTTCGATTTCTTTCGCTTGAAATTCGATGCCAGCGGCAAGCTGCAGGAGGCGCAGACCTTCGAGGAGCTGAAACAGCGCGCGAACGCCGCGGGGGCCACCGACGCCGTGCTCATCGCGCACGGCTTCCGCAACGACGAGAACGATGCCACCGGCCTCTATACGCGATTCCTCGAGACCTTCCGGCAGAACCTGAGCCGTCCGGAGCTGCAGCCGTCCCTCGGCTCGCGGAAATTCATCGTGGCCGGGATCTACTGGCCCTCCAAGGCATTCAAGGAGGCGTCCGGCGGAGACGAGGGATCGGTGCAGGGCCTCGACGACGGCGAGACGGTGCAGAAAGAGCTCGTGCGGGAGCAGCTCGAAGAGCTCCAGGCGGACGAGGACCTGTCACCGGAGCAGAGGGAGAGCCTCGACCGCGCGATCCAATTGCTGGACGAGGTGAAGGGGAGCGACGAGGCGCAGGACGAGCTGGTCGACAACGTCCTGTCGGTGCTGGACGGCGCGGACATCGACGCGACGGAGGGCCTCGACGAGATCCGCGCCAAGCCAGGCTCGGAGCTGCTCGCCGCGCTCAGGTCTCCCATCATCCTGTCCACGGCCGCGGACGAGGAGGACGACGGCGGCATCGCGGGGGTGGGGGCGGTGTTCGTCCCCGACGAGGACGGCGCAACGCAAGGCGTCGGGTCGTTCTTCGGCTCGATCTTCGGACGCATCGGGCAGTTCCTGAACCTGACCACCTGGTATCAGATGAAGAACCGGTCCGGGATCGTCGGCGCCAAGGGTGTGGCGCAGGCGGTGCGCGATCTGAAGGCGAGCCGGCCGGGCCTCAAGATCCATCTCGTGGGGCACAGCCTCGGCGGGCGGCTGATGGCCGCGTGCGTGAAATCGCTGGCCACTCCGAAGCTGCAGCCGGACTCCGTCACGCTGCTCCAGGCGGCCTTCTCGCATTACGGCTTCAGCCCCGACAACGGCCACGGCAAAGCGGGGTTTTTCCGCGCCGTCATGCAGGACCAGGTGGTGCGCGGGCCGCTGGTCGCCACCTTCTCCAAGCTCGATACCGTGGTCGGCAAGGTCTACGCCGTCGCGTCCCGGTTGGCGGGGGACAATACCGAGGCGGTCGGAGACGCCAACGATCCCTTCGGCGGCATCGGCCGCAACGGCTCCCAGAAGACCGAGGAGGCCGTGAAGGACTTCCTGCACGAGGTCGGGCAGCCCTACAACTTCACCACCGCCAGGGTGACCAACCTCGACGGCTCGGCCAACCTGATCACCAGCCACGGCGACGTGACCAACCCGAGGGTCACCTACGCGTTCGCCTCGGCCGTGGCGCAGACCTAGAGAAGGCGACCTTCAGAGCTTTGCGACATCCTGCGCGAGGCGGGCCACGTCCGGATTGGTCGGCTGCTGCCTCCGCAGGTCGCGCATCAGCTTCTTGGCTTCGTCCTTCTTGCCGACGTGGAAACCCAGGACGATGATCTTGTTGTAGAGCGCCTGCCAGTGCCCCGGGTCCAGCACCAGGGCGCGGTCGAAGTTCCGGAGCGCCCGGTTGTAATCCCCGAGCTCCTTGTAGCAGACGCCGAGATCCGCCATGGCGCGCACGTCCTCCGGGCTCTCTTCCAGATATTCGAGGAACGCGTTCTTCGCCTCTTCCCATTGCCCCTTGTCATAGAACTGATTAGCGCGGGCGAGCCATCCCTGGGCCAGCTGTTCGGCAGCGTTGGGCGACACGGACGAGCCCGGCCTCGCTCTCGCAAGCTCCTTCACCCGGGCCTGAATCATCGTCTGGAGCTCGCCCTTGTGCTGCTCGGCGATCTCCTGGCCCAGGCGGAAGCTCTCCTGCATCACCTCCGGCATCTTCTCCAGGGACTTCCTTCCGGTCGGCGTCTTGTAGAAGGCGATCAGATCGCGGAGCTCGGCTTCCGTGAAGGTCCGCATGTAGAGATCGCTGATCTGTGGTCCGATCACATCCCAGTGGAGATACCTGCCCATCCATTCGAGGAGGACGTCCCGGAACGGCGCGACGTTCGGATCCGCCGCGACCTGGGCGTCGACGAAGGTGCTGGCGGCCTCCGTCAGATCCTGGGACACCTTCAGCAGGTCCAGCAGCTCGCCTGCGGCTTGCCGGTGGCCGCGCGAGAACTGCTGGCCCCAGGCGGACGGAGCGGCCAGGCAGGCCAGGACGAGAGTCACGAGCAGGGCTCGCTTCATGGGGAGCTCCTTTCGGCACGGCTCAATGCTCGAATCATACCCTCCTCTTGAACGGGAGCGGCCGAAGCGTGTACAGTTTTGGGCGGAGCTTATCCCCCAAGATGAATTCGTCGCCGTCCGTTGTTCCTGTGTCTCCGTCTATCTGCGTGGAGCGTCCCGCGGACGAGCGAGGCCTCCTGCCTCCGTCGTGGGTGGGCCGTCTGCTTGGCCGCGAGGCGCGGTCGATCCCGGTCCTGGCGCCTGCCGGCGCGAGGATTTCCCTCGAAGTCACCCGCGGCGAGGGGTTCTGCTTCGCCAGTGTGCGGATCCGCAACGCGCGCGGGCTCGGCCGGGAGGCTCTCCACGAGGCGACCGCCGGCGCTTACCGGCGGATCGAAGCCGAGCTCCGGGTCCGCCAGGCGCCGCACCCCGTCCGGCTGTGGAATCACATCCCGGGCATCCATGAGCCGATGGGCGAGGGCCAGGACCGCTACATGATCTTCAACGCCGGGCGGTACGAGGCGCTCTCCGCGTGGTTCGGCCGGGAGACCTTCGATACGCGCGTGGCGACCGCCTCGGGCGTGGGGCACGACGGCCGGGACCTGATCATCCACTGCCTGGCTGCGGACCGGCCGGGCCGGGCCGTGGACAACCCGCGGCAGATCAAGCCATACCAATACTCCACCAAGTACGGTCCGCTCCCCCCTTGCTTCGTCCGCGCCACGGTCCTCCCCCTGGAGGACGGGCCCCTCCTGCTGGTCGGCGGCACCGCCAGCATCGTGGGCGAAGAGTCGGTCCATCTGGGAGATCTGGAGCGGCAGACCGAGGAGACGCTGGCCAACCTGGCCGTCCTGGTGCAAGCGGCGGCCGGACAGCCCACGCCGGCCCCGCTGGCCGGATACCGCGAGATCCGCGTGTACTTCTCGAAGACGGATCAGCTCGCCGCTCTTCAGGATCTCTTGAAAGATGCGTTCCCCAACGCCGCGGGCATCGAGTGGATCCACGCCGACCTGTGCCGCTCGGAGCTCCTCGTCGAGATCGAAGGCGTGGTCGACCTGCCGGCCTGAGAGCTCAGCCCCGCGTCAGCAGACGGGCCAAGGGGTCGTCCGGCGTCACTCTGAGATCGCGCGTCAGCTCCTCATATTTCCGGACGAATGCCGCCACCTGGCCGGGCGTGATCTCCCGTGCCCCTTCGCCGACGGCCCCCTTGCGGATGAACTCTCCCTCGAGGGCCAGTTGCATGTAGCGCGGGTCAAACTTCCGGGAGTGCTGTTTCATGAAGGCAAGGCTGCACCGTTCGACGATCCTGGGCAGATCCTCCTCGCGGAGCGGATAGCCGGCGAAGGAGGCGACGCGGCGGGCGGTCCCGGCGAGGTCGCGGGTGACCTCCTCGTACGTGAGGAAAAGGAAGTTCTTGTCGCGGCGGTAGGCCCACCACGACCGGATGTGCTTGAACCAGGAGCCGTGGCCTCCCCGCCCCTGGAGAAAGGCGTCCACGTACTTCTGGAATTCATCCATCCCACCCATGAGCCGGTCATGGTGCCATGCCGACACGGCCACGTCGCGAGCATCGCGTGCAATGTAGATGATACGGCTCCCGCGCGGCAGCATCCCACCCAAAGCGTGGCTTTTGAAAATCCTGGGCGAAGGGAGAGCGGAGATCCGGCGTTCCTCCCCACGGAGGATCGAGACCTCGAACCAGGGGACCACCTGGTCGATGTGGGAAAACTCCAGGCTGCCGTCCGTCGTCATTTGATACAGAAGCATCTGGAGGAGGGTGGTTCCAGACTTTGGATAGCTGACGATGAACAGATCGTCCGGACGGGATTGGTGCCTCGCCAGGGCGAGGCGGTAGTCGACCCAGTACCGCGCCTGCCCGAGTCCTTTGAGCACGGTCGAGATCGCCCTGGACGCGAGCCGGAGCGGGAAGACGATCAGCGGATTACCGGCCCCTCCCCCCATCTTTGCCAGTCTAGCACTTCACTTTTCTTCGACAAGACCGGAAGCCGCGAGCTTCGTTGCGGCTGTATCGAGGTGAAGAGCCTCACGGGTGCCACCCCGCGGGATGGAGGAGGGTGGTGAAGCGCCTTGGGGCTTTCGCTACAATCCGTGGCGATGACCGGCGACGAAGCCCCTCTCGACCTCCTCCGCTCCGCCCGCCGGATCGGCTTCGTGTTCTCCGGCGGCAGCTCCCGCTGCGCATTCCAGATCGGCGCGATCGAGACGCTCGCCGAGCTCGGCATCCGGCCGGCGCTCTGCGTCGGCGTCTCGGCCGGCGCCTGGAACGCCGCCGCGGTGGCCGCCGGCACTGGGCATCGCCTGCGCCACTACTGGCGCGCCTTCGTCCGGATGCCTTACTGGGACCTGAGCAATCTGCTGCGCGAGCGGACTCCGTTCCGCTTCGCCGAGATGCACCGGCGCACCTTCTCCCGCTACGTCGGCGTCCACCGGCTGCGCGCGCCCGAGACCCTCCCCTTGTTCGTGGGGCTCACCCGCCTGCGCGACAGGACCGCGGTGTACCTCGAAGCACGAGCGGTCGACGATCCGCTCCAGCTCCTCCTCGCGTCCAATTTCCTCCGCCCCTACTTCACCCGGGCGCCGCTGATCCAGGGCGAGCGCTACGGCGATGGCGGGCTGACCAACAACATCCCGTACGAGAAGGCCTTCGCCGAGGGGTGCGACGCCGTCGTCCTGGTCGCCAACAAGGGGGAGAGCGAAGGGGGCCTCTACCGCAACCTGGCTGACCCTCAGCACGAGATCCCCTCTCCCTTCCGCGAGAGGATGGTGGTGATCCGCCCCCGGCACCGGCTCCCCGTGGCGTTCACCGAGCGCCGCTGGGCCATCCTCGCCGGAATCGTGGAGATCGGCCGGCTGCGCGCCCGCGAGGTGCTGCTCGGCGAAACCCATCCGGACGTCACAGGCGTGCGTGGCGAGATCCCCTTCCTCGGCATCGTGCTCGCCCGCATCGCCCAGGCTCGCGCTCTTCTCGCCCGCAACGCCGCGGCGCGACGCCGCGTCTCCTCCTGAGCCACCCGTCCGGGTACCCGGTCTCGCGGGTGACGTCGCCGGATCGGCGCCCCTCCAAGGGACCTACCTGGGGATCTGTCAGGCCATCGGCAAAACCGAAAAAAGCCAACTGCAAATTTTTCTCCGCAGGAAGCTCTCCAGGAGATCTGCCCGGGCAAGCACGCCGAGTACGGGCTCGACCACCATCGCCTCGGTGGGCCCCGTGCCCACGGTCTGCCCGGTTGGCCGCCCATCACGCGGCCTGAGCAGGCGCGGACAGCCAGGCAAGGCTCTTGCAGTGGCCTGGAGATGAGAGCGGACAGGACCCCGCCCTCCATTGCCGCTGATCGCGGCGCAGGAGAATGAAGATGAGCAAGAAGATCTTCCCCAGGCTGACCGCCGTCACCCTCGCTGCCGCGCTTACACTCGCCGGTACCGCCGAGGCCGGCCCTCTCTCCGCCAGCGCCGCTGGCACGGAGGATTCGTCCTGGAGCCTGGCCTTGGAGTGGTTGGCCGAGGTTTGGGGAGATCTGACGGGCCTCCACAGCACCACGGCCACCGATTCCATCAGTGTCCCTCCGGACGGCGGTGGCACACCGACTGCGGACGTCGGCTGTGGCATTGATCCGAATGGCCAGTGCGGCGGCTGATCGACTCGTTCAGATTGGAATGCGATTGGCGCATTTATTGCATTGAGAAACTAGGCGAAGGAGTGGGACGAGCTTGAGCTACTTTCCAACACGATCCGATGAGCTCTTCCGGAGCCTCTCCCTGGAACCGGAAGTCGGCCTTTCCCAGGGAATGGGCGAGGTCCTTCCCTGGAACCGGGGAGGCGCTCAGAAGTGGGGTCTCTGTGAATCGCTCCTCGCGAGAAGCCAGGCATGCCGGCACCACGATCCGGAGCAGATGGTTCTCCTCGCCGAGCGCGCCGCTGCGATCGCGGCGGATCTCGATCCGTTCACGTACGGCCCCGAGCTGACGTCCGACCTGCGGGCTCGCTGCCTCGCCGAGCTCGGCAACGCCCATCGGGTCGCCGACGATATCGAGGGAGCCGAGCGCGCCCTGCGCAGTGCCACCCAGGAGAGTGCCCGGGGGACCCAGGATCCTCTGCTCCTCGCGCGCATCATGGACCTGACGGCTTCTCTGCGCGGCGCGCAGCGGCGCTTTGGGGAGGCTCTCGAGCTGCTGGACGCGGTGTACCGGCTCTATGAAAGCCATGGTGACCGCCACAACGCCGGCCGGGCGCTGATCAGCAAAGGCCTCTACACCGGCTATGACAACGATCCGGAAGAAGCGGTCCGCCTGTTGAGCGCCGGATTGACCTTGATCCATCCGGCGTCGGATTCGAAGCTGGTCATCTCGGCGGTCCATAACCTGATCACGTTCCTGGCGGATTGTGGGCGTTTCCGCGAGGCCCAGCGCCTCCTGCGGCGCGCGCGACCCGCCTACGATGCCGAGGGCGACCGCCTGAACCTGATCAAGCTGCGCTGGCTGGAGGGGAAGATCGCCGCCGGCCTGGGCCGGCTCGGCCGTGCCGAGCAGCTCCTCGGGCAGGCGAGCCAAGAGCTCGAGGCGGCCGGTCTCCACTATCACGCGGCTGTCGCCTCGCTCGATCTCGCCGCGGTCTGGCTCAGCCAGGGAAAGACGGCCGAGACCCGCGCGCTGGTCGAGGAGCTCGTAACCACGTTCCGGGCTCGCCGCATCGCGCGCGAAGCCTTGGCGGCCCTGGTGCTGCTCAGAAAGGCCTTCGATCGCGACGGCGGTACCGAGCCGCTGGAGTTGCTGCGGGCGGTCTCCCGTTATCTCAAGGGCTCTCGGCAGGCCCTAGCCAACTGATGAACCCAACTGAAACGCGCGGCGGCCCTCACCCGCCGCGCCCTCCCTTCCCGAGATTTTTTCCGAACGTCTGCTGGAGGACGTCCTCCACCGTCGTCTCGATGTCGTCCGGCGCCGGCGGCAGCACCGCGGCTCCAGGCTTTCCATAGCCAAGATCCCGAAATCTCTCGATCAGCTCCTGGACCATTTGGGTGCCTCGCTCCCGATGCGGGAGGCGCAAGGCATTCCCCCGCCGCTCTGTGCTGAGCTCGGCGAGGATCTCGAGAAGCTGGAGCGGTCCGTACTCGGCGCTGCCGTCGAGAATCCGTCCGAGCAGGCCCGTTTCCCATCCGAGACGCTCCTCGATCTCCCGTTCGGAGAGCCCTGAGCTCTGAATGGATGCCTCCAGCAGGCGCGCTGTCCAACGGCCTTGCTCGTCCATCACCCCTCGCGGCAGGCTGCGGCCTGCAAGAAACGCCCGGTCATTCTGGCGGTTTGCATGTCCTTCACATCCCTGCGCTCTCCAGCGATCGAGGCAAGATTGTGACACAGAGGACTCCGGGCGGCCCTGTCCGCAATCTTTATGACCGCAGGGGGGTCTCCCAGAGGGGTTCCTCCTCTCCGAACACCTGCGCCAGGTGCCGGCCCAGGACGAAGAGGAAATCCGACAAGCGGTTGAGATAGCGAAGGACATCCGCCGGGACCTCTTCGGCCCGGGCCAGACGCAGGACGATCCGCTCGCAACGGCGGCAGACGGTCCGTGCCACGTGGCTCAAGGCCGAGAAGCGGCCACCCCCGGAGAGAACGAAGGAGCGGAGCGGCGGCAGGGTCTCGTTCCAGACGTCCATGGACTCTTCGAGCCAGGCGATCCGCTCGGCGGTGATCGGATGCTTCACCCGGTCGAGGTGCTCGGGCGGGGTCGCCAGAGTGCTCCCCAGGTCGAACAGATCCTGCTGCACGCGGTGGATGGCCTCGACGCACTCGCGGCAGATCCCGGGCAGGCGGTCCGACTCGGCCAGCGCGGCGCGCAACATGCCAAGGAACGCCTGGAGCTCATCGACGGTCCCATAGCTCTCGATCCGGAGAGAGTCCTTCGGAACGCGGGCACCGCCGACCAGCGCGGTGTCCCCGCCGTCGCCGGCGCGGGTATAGACCTTGTGAATCCTCATCGCCGCGCATCCTATCCGCAGGGCGCGAGGAGATCTAGCTGTGGCAGCTGAGGGTCTCAGCCCGGGCTCGGCATCCGGGGAGCCGTCGAAGTGGCGGCTCCGCCCGGCAGGGGTGGTTGCGAGATGCCGTCGCGCCCGATCAGGAACCAGCCCGCCGCGATCAGCATCAACATGAGGACGACAGCCGCCGCGACCAGCAGCAGCGCCAGCTTCCGGTCCTCGCTGCCTTCCTGAGCCGCCTTGGGGGGCTCGGGGCGCGCCGGCAGTTTCACGAGGACTGGCTGGAGCGCAGCCTGAGGGGTCGCGCGCGCGGCGGAACGGACCGGGCGTGGCGCGAGCACAGGGGTGCCGGCGCGCCCGGCCTGGCGCAGGGCATCGGCCATTTCGCGGGCATCGCGGAACCGCGCCGCGGGATTGGGGAAGGTGGCCCGCGCCAGCACCTTCAACAGCGGATCCCGCCGCGGCGCCCCGGCACCACGCCCGCCCTTGAGACCGCTCGCGAACGCCAGCCGGCGCAGCAACAGCCCCACGGCATAGAGGTCGCTCTGCGCGGTGAGCGGCTCGTCGAGCGAGCTCTCGGGCGGGAAGGCCGCCAGCGGATCGTAGTGGACCTGCGTCAGGCCGAAGCCCATCAGGATCAGGCGCCCCTCGGGCGTGACGACGATCTGGTCCTCGCTCACGTGCCGGTGCACGATCCCCTCGGCGTGCGCCACCCCCAGGATCTCCAGGAGCTGGCTCCCCCAATCCACCAGAAGGCCGCGGTCCGGCCGCGTCCCCTGCTCGATCAGGTCGTGCAGGGTCGGACCGACGACCGGAGCGAAGGCGACCAGCGTCATCCCCTCGTGCTCCGCGATTTCATAGAGCGGCGGGATCCCGCGGTGGTAAATCCGGAGGAGCGACCGCGTCTCCTGGAGAAGAACGTTCCAGGGCGTCTCCTCCTGGTACAGGCCCGGCCGCGACGGAGGGATGACCTTGAGCAGGGCCCGCTGGTCGCTCCGGCTGTCCACAGCCAGGTAGGCGGTACCGAACGGGGCCGGCCCGAGATCTTCCAGGATCTGGTAGGTGCCGATTTCGTCGAACCCTCGGATCAGCGGTTTTGATAGCATGCTCATGGGCTTCATCCTGCGCCGCCTGGAGGGCAGTGCAAGTTCCATGCGCAGCTGAAGCCGGTTGAGGAGGAGGTGGACCCTGCGGGTCGGCGTGCTTTCGGACACTCACAATCTGCTGCGGCCGCGGGTGCTGGAGCTGCTCGCGGGATGCGACCGGATTCTGCACGCCGGCGACGTCGGAGAGCCGGAGATCCTGCAGCAGCTCGAGCGGATCGCACCCGTGGCCGCGGTGCGCGGCAACACCGACGCCGGCCGGATCGCGGCCGAGCTTCCGGAGGAGCTGACGGGCGACCTCGACGGTCTCCCCTTCGGGATGATCCACCGGCGCGAGGACGTGGCCCGGGACTGGCCGTCCCGGCTGCGGTTGGTGGTATTCGGCCACTCGCACCGGCCGGAGATGGAGTGGCGGAGCCAGTGCCTGCTCCTGAACCCCGGCGCCTGTGGCGCCCGGCGCTTCCATCTCCCGCTGACGCTCGCTATCCTCACCGTGGCCGATGGCCGCATCGTGCCGGAGATCCGGGCGGTGGAATGAGCTTCGACAGCTTTTCGAGGGAGGGATCATGCGGAACCGACGTTTCGTTGTGCCGTGTCTGCTCGCCGGGCTTCTGGCCGCCCAATCCGCCACCGCCACCAGCTTTGGCCTCTTCCAGCACGGCGGGCGCGCCATGGGCCAGGCCGGGGCCTTCACGGCCCGCGCCTCTGAGCCTTCGGCCGTGACCTACAACCCTGCGGCCATCACCCACCTGGACGGCCTGCAGATCCAGGCCGGCCTCGACTTCCGGAACTCCGAGACGGAGTACAGCAGCTCGACGGGCAGCTTCAGCTCCAAGCACATCATCGACTTCCCGCCGGCCCTCTATCTCACCTGGAAGCCCGGGCGCGGTCCCTTCGCCTTCGGCCTCGGGCTCGATGCGCCGTTCTGGTACAAGAACATCTGGGAGCCGCGGCTCTTCCCCGGCCGCTTTCGCCAGCGCGAATTCGAGCTGACCGTTTTCGAGCTCCATCCGGTCCTCGCCTACGACCTGGGCGCCGGCTGGAGCCTTGGCGGCGGCCTGCGCTACGTCGCCGGCGATCTGGAGCAGGACGACAACGTCCTGGTCTCCGTGCCGTTTCAGGGGCTGGTCCTGCCAGTCGAGCTGGAGCGGAACGCCTCCGCCGAGGTGGACGACGTGGCCTGGGACCTGGCGCTCCACTATGCCGCGCCCTCCTGGGGATGGGGCGCCGTCTACCGCAGCCAGGTCGACCTCAAAGGGGACGGCGACGTGAGCTACGAGGCGCGGGATCTGGTGGTGCCCGGCCTGGAAGCTCCTGTCCGCCAGCGGTTCTCCGACGGGCGGGCGAGCCAGGCGTTCGAGCTCCCGCGCGAGATCCACGGCGGCATCTGGTATGCCCCGTATCCCGAGCTCCGGATCGAGCTCGACACCGCCTGGCAGAGCTGGTCGAGCCTGGAGTCCACGGCGGTGACCTACACGCCCAACCCCGTGGGCGGCGGCCCGACCGTCCAGACCCGGCGCGAATGGGATGACACTCTCTCCCTGCGGCTCGGCCTCGAAGGGAACATCACGGACAATTTCCTGCTCTTCGGCGGCGTGGCCAGCGAGCCGTCGCCGGTGCCTGACAAGACGGTCGAGCCCGGGTTCCCCAAGGGCGACGCCCTGGTCTATGCCCTCGGCTTCAGCTACAACTTCCCTACCCTGTCGTTCGACGTAGGCTATTCCTACCACACGCACGACGAGCGCGATGCCCGGAGCCAGGAGCCGCAGCGGCCCACCGTCCGCGGCAGCTACTCGGGCGACGAGCAGGTCTGGGGGTTCTCGGCGCGGTGGCGGCTGTAGCGCCCCCCGTCCTGCGGGCGGTGCTGCTCGGTGCCAGCAACCTGGTTTTCGCCCTTCCGGTCCTGATCGACGACCTGCGGCGTGCCGCGGGCGGCCCCGTCGAGGTGCTGGCCGCCTGCGGCCACGGCCGCTCCTACGGCCGCTGGAGCCGGCTTCTCTTCCTCCGTCACCTGCCCGGAATCACCGAATGCGGCCTCTGGCCCGCTCTGGAGGGCCGCCCTCCCCTTCCGACCGTCGCTCTGGTGACCGACGTGGGCAACGATCTGGGCTACGGCGAGATGCCGGAGACCGTCGCCGCCTGGATCGAGACCTGCCTCGTCCGTCTCGCCGGGCAGAGCGCCGCCACGGTCTGCACCTTCCTCCCGCTCGTCAGCCTTGAGAAGCTCTCGGCCTTCCGCTACTATACTGCAAGATCAATCTTGTTTCCGGGCAGGAGAGTTTCCCGGCCGGCGCTCCTCGAGCGGGCGCGCGAGCTGGACCGTCACCTCCACCGCCTGGCAGGGACGCACGGGGCCCGAACGATCGAGCCGCAAGCTTCCTGGTACGGGATCGATCCCATCCACGTACGTAGACGATTGAGACGAAGAGCTTGGGATCTCATCTTCGCAGAATGGTCGCTCCCCCGGCCGGAGCTGGAACGGCGGACGCCGGTCCGGTTGCCTCTCTTCGGGGCGGCGGAGATGCGCCTCTTCGGTCTTCCGCGACGACACGCCCAACCTGCTTGCCGCCTGACGGATGGAACTACCGTTGCTCTCTATTAGAAGTCTTGGAAGCCGCAGGTCGTCTCTCTTCCTGACCCTGGTCCCCGTCGCCTTCACCGCCGTCCTCGCGGTCAGCTCGGAGGCCCGGTTCCTGCTGCGCGCAGGCAGCGGGGAGGCCGGCATCCTGCTGCGGCGGCGCCCGATCGCCGACGTTGTCGCCGATGAGCGCACCCGGCCCGAGCTCCGCGGGCAGCTCGAGCTGGTGCTCGCGGCCCGCGGCTTCGCCGCGGAGCGGCTGGGTCTCGCCGCGGGGGACACCTACACGACGTTCTCCGACGTCGGCCCGGGGACGACCCTCCTCCACGTCGTTTCGGCGAGCCCGGCCGACCGCCTGGAGGCCTACCGCTGGAGCTACCCGATCGTCGGGTCGGTCCCGTACAAAGGGTTCTTCGCGGAAAAAGACGCGCGGGCCGAGGAGCGGCGCCTGGCGCGGCTGGGGTACGACACCTACGTCCGTCCCGCCGGCGCCTTCTCGACCCTCGGCTGGCTCCCCGATCCGCTCCTCTCGACGGCGCTGGACGGCGACCGCGCCGAGCTGGTGGCCACGGTGATCCACGAGATCGCCCACAACACCCTGTGGGTGCGCGGCGACGCCCGCTTCAACGAGAGCTACGCCAATTTCGTGGGGTACCGCGGGGCGGAGGCGTTCTTCGCCGAGCGCGGGGATCTCGCCACCTCGAAACGCTGCGCCGCCACCTGGCGGGACGAGAAGCGGCTGGCGGGGTTCTACACGGCTCTGGAGGCGGAGCTCTCCCGGATCTACTCCTCGGGTCTCTCCGGCCCCGTCCTGGAGGAGCGCCGGCTGGACGTCTTCGCGAGGGCGCGGGAGGCGATGGCCGGCCCCCTCGGACGGACCCTGGAGGTCTATGACGGCAAGCGCCTCGGCCGCCGCCCGATGAACAACGCCTGGCTGATCGCCCACCAGACCTACAGCACCGGCCTCGACGAGCTCGATCGCATCTATGAGATCGAGAACCGCGACCTGCGGGCCGGGGTCCGCCAGATCGTCCACTCCATCCGCCGGCATTCGTCGCTGCGGCCGATGCAGGCCCTGGCGCTGACGCTCCAGGCGCACGGTCCGCTCGCGGTTCCCGCACGCCAGACGTTGCGCCAGGGCGAAAGTGAGGAGAAAGTCGCGATCGAGTGAAAGATTCGTCCCTCGTTTTCCGACTGGTAATGGGGCAAAAGGAGGAACTGCCCCATGACTTGGACGAGCAACACGAGAGAGCGGACCGGCGACACGGTCCTCGACTGGACACAGCAGTGGCAGGACGCCGGACGGCGGAAGGGAGGAGCCGAGCTCCTGCTCCGCCAGGCGGAGCGCAAATTCGGCCCTCTCGGGCATCACGACCGGCTGCGCATCGAGCTGGCGCCGCATGAGAGGCTCCTCGACTGGGGGGAGCGCCTGGTCGTGGCACGGTCGCTGGAGGAGGTGTTCCGGTGGTAGGGTCACCCGATGCTCCTGCCCATCCCGGCTGACAGCCCGTTCTTCGCCGGGCACTTCCCCGGCCACCCGATCCTTCCCGGCATCGCGCATCTCGCCGTGGTGGCGCAGGCTCTCGGCGGGGTCTCCATCCTGGAGATCCCCGCTCTGCGCCTGCGCAGCCCGGCCCGCCCCGGCGATGTCCTTGCCGTGAAGATCGACGGGCCAGCGGACGAGGGGACCGTGCGTTTCGAGATCCGCCGGGAGGATCAGGTGGTCAGCAACGGGACGCTCCGCGCCGGCTCCAGCGGAGAGACACCGGATCTTCCGGAGGTCCAGGAGGTCCCCGCCGGTCTCTTTCCACCGATCGCCGCCCTCCTCCCCCATGCTCCTCCAGCCCGTCTCGTGCGGAGCATTTTGGAGGTAACCCCGGAGGGGCTGACTGGCGTGGCGGAGATCCCGGACGCGAGCCCGTTCGCGGCGGAGGGCCGGGCTCCGGCCTTCGTGGGTCTGGAGGCGGCGGCGCAGGGAGCCGCTGTCCTGGAAACTCTCGGACGGCAGGAGGCGCCCGGGCCGCGGATCGGCTACCTGGTGGCGATCCGGGGAGCGCGCTGCGCGGTGCCCACCCTGCCGGTCGGGCGGCCGTTCCGGTTCGCGGTCCGGCTCACGGGGAGCGCGGCACCGCTGTCGATCTATGAGGTAAGGGTCGAAGGAATCGGCGGCGCCGAGCTGCTACGCGGCTCGATCAGCACATACATCCCCTCCGAGAGCTGACTCCTTCGGACGGCGGCCGGCCCACAGCTTGCGGAAGCAGAACCACTGGTGGGGACGGTGGCCGATGGCCCACTGCAGCTCGGCGGCAAGCTTCAAGACCGCTTCCTCCACGTCCGCCTGGCGGTTGCTCGTCCGCGCCACCTGGATGGGCGGCCGCATCGCGCAGCGGTAGCGCAGCCGCGCTTCGCGGAAGATGAACACCGGCAGGATCGGCACCTCGGCGGCCCGCGCGAGCGCCGCGGGCCCGACCGGGAGGGGGAAGGCCTCTCCGAAGAGCTCCGCCTCCACGATCCGGCCGCCGGACCGCGGCCGGTCCCCCTGGAGGGCCACGATGTCCCCCTGGCGCAGCGCGTCGAGCAGGGTCACGCCGAGCTGCGGGTCCTCGGCGAAGTGCGTGATGTAGTTGCCGCGGGCCGCGCGGCGGATCAGGTCCGAGATGAAGCGCTGGGCGCGAGGATCGCCCTCGGCCTCGCGCACGACGTGGACCCGGCGCTGCTCGTCGTCCGCTGCCGAAAACATCGACCCGATTTCCCAGTTGCCGATGTGGGCGGTGGCGACGATGAAGCCCCGGCCGGACGCCAGGAGCACCTGCCATTGCTCCATCCCATCGCCCGCCATCTGGAACTTCCTGTCGGTGTTCAGGCGTTCGTAGCGCTCCGTCAGACACCAGGAGAAGATCCAGAGGGTACGGAACATGCGGAGCTGCCGCTCCAGCCAGCCGCAGGAGCCCAGGATCGGCACGAGGTTCGCCGCGATCGCCGCCCGGATGTTCCGCAGACTCAGGAAGAAGAACCCGACGAACAGGGGCATGAGAAGGTAGATCCCCCAGGAGGGGAGGAACCGCACCCCCCAGCTGTGGAAGCGGTACCAGAAGATCCCGGTGACGTAGAACGGTCCGAGCAGGCGGCGGACCCAGCCCGCCTCGGGCGCGTGGGGTGCGGAGTGCGCGGTCTCGCGCGCTGGTGCTGCAAAGGCTTCCATCAGAACCTCGGTGCTTCTACTCCTGGATTGGCGGCTCGTCAGAGACTGCCTTATTGTCCCTCACTCGGTGCCTCCGGAACAATGCCTCCAGCGCAGGAAGCACCAGAAACGTGGCCGCCAGGCAGGCGGAGACCCCCAGAGCGACCAGCGTGCCGGCGTTCTGCAGGCCCGGGACGCGCGACCCCCCGAGGCTGCCGAAGCCCACCCCGGTGGTCAGAGTGATCAGGAGCATCGCGAGCCCGGAGGTCTCCACGGTCCCCCGGATCCCCTCCTCCGGCCGCAGCCGTCCACCGTGAACCGCGTGCACCCCCAGGTCGATTCCCGTGCCGAAGAGCACCGGCAGGGTCGAGATCGCCAGCAGGTCGACCCGCCCGCCGAACGCTCCCCAGAGGCCGAAGGACCAGATGCAGCCCAGGACCAGGGGGAGGAAAGAGAGGAGGGAGTCGCCGATCCGGCCCCGCACGGAGACGAGGACCACGCCAGTCACCAGGAG
Organism: Thermoanaerobaculia bacterium; assembly: GCA_035264905.1. Classification (GTDB taxonomy): domain Bacteria; phylum Acidobacteriota; class Thermoanaerobaculia; order Multivoradales; family UBA5704; genus UBA5704. The sequence goes on along the minus strand of DATFPH010000553.1, from coordinate 3,721 downwards.
CAGGGCGAGGCCGCTGGAGCGCCGCAGGTCCCCCAGGGCGAGGCCGCGCAGCTCGGCGCCGACCCGCGGAATCGAGGCGAGGGCCGTGCCGGGCGCCGCCGCGGCCAGGTCGCGGGCCAGCCCCTCGGAGGCCACCTTCTCGGCTTGGCCCAGCGGCACCCGCGCGTGGACCGCCACCGCCGCTCCCTCCGGACCGATCCGTACCAGCTCGGACATCCAGCGCGGCCACTTCCCGGGCACCGGGCCGCCGGGGTCCTCGCCGCGCCCGAGGGACCGCAGGGTCGCCAGGGCCGGAGCGAACGGCTCGACGCGGAAGCCCGCCGCGGCGAGCTCGCGCTCGAAGTTCGCCGCCGCCGGTTCCAGAGGGAGCCCGCGCAGCTCACGCAGGCGCCTCTCCCGCCGCTCCCCGAGGACGAGCCAGTCGGCCGGCGTGGTGATCTGGGCGTCCGCTCCGACCTTCGCCTCCAGGACCGGCCGCACCCGCGCCGCCGCGTCCAACGCCTCGTCCAGGGTCCGGCCGCGGGTCACCACCGTCAAGGTGTCGAGCCCGACGCCGAACTTCTCGACGAGCAGGCGCTCCGCGGCGAGCGATGGATGGTCCTGGGGCCGCAGCGACCGCAGGTCCGTCGAGAGGCCCAGCCGGCCGAGCCCCCAGACCGAAACCGCCGTGAGCAGCGCCAGGCCGGAGAGGACCAGGACCGGGCGCCGGGCGGAGAGCCCGACCGCGCCCGAGAGCAGCGGCTGGCCGAAACGCGACCAGAGGCGCGGCGGGCCGAGCGTCTGCGGACGCTCTGGGAAGACCATCAGGAGCGCGGCGCCCAGGGTCGCCGTGGTCACCAGGGTCAGCAAGGTCCCGATGGTCAGCACCTGCCCGAGCTCGCGCAGCGGCCGGAAGTGCGCCAGGACGAGAGCGCCCAGGCCGGCTGCCGTGGTCAGGGCCGACGAGACGATCCCGGGTCCCGGGTCCTCGAACGTGCCCACCAGGGCCTCGCCCGCGCTCCGCCCTTCCGCGCGGAGCTGGCGATAGCGAGCTCCCGCGTGGATACCGTATTCGACGCCCATCCCGACCAGAGCGGCGGCGAAGCCCACGCCCACCACCGAGATGCTGCCGGGCCAGATCGCGGTGGCCGCCGCGGTCCACACCAGACCCGCCGCCACCGCGGCCAGGATCACCAGGGGGATGAACCCGCCGCCGAAGCCGAGCAGGAGGAGGATCGCGACACCCGCCGCCGAGGTGGTGGCCGTGCGGGAGAGGTCCTGCCGCAGGATCGCCTCGTCCTGGGCCGCGTAGAGGGGTCCGCCCACGGCCTCGAAGTCGAGAGGAAGCGCGGAGTCTTTCCGTACCTGGGCGTAGGCCTTCTCCAGCTCCGCGAGGAAGGCCCGGCCGCCCGACGGATCGAGCTCGGTCCGCGCCGGGGTCAAGATGACCAGCGCCGCATCCCCCTGCCGCGACAGGAAAGAGCCGGTCAGCGGATCGACGGGCAGAGCCGCGGAGGCATCCTTGAGGAGCCCTTCCGAGAGTCCCAGGGGGTCGGCGGTGAAGAACGTCGCCGCCGCCGCGCCCAGCGGGCTGCGCAGGACCTGGCGCATCTCCGCGACCCGGCGGTGGATGGCCTCAGGCTCCAGCCGGGGCGCCAGCTCCTTGCGAATGTTCCCATCGTCATCCCCCTCCAGCAGGAGCGGCAGGCGCGGCGCCACGGAGTGGAGGAAGAAGGCCTCGTCCTCGGCAGTGATGCCCGCCCGCGCCTCCGCCACCTCGGGGCTGCCGCTCATCACCTCGGCCAGCTGCCCGGCCGCATCCGCCAGGGGGCTAGAGTCCTCCAGGGGGCCGGTCGAGCGGACGATCACGAAGACCTTCTCGAAGCCGCCGAAGGTGCGCAGGAACAGGCGGTAGTCCTCGGCTCCGGGAGCGCCGTCGGGCAGCAGGTCCGCGAGATCGGTGTCGATGCGGAAGCGCAGCGCCGGCACGAGGGCCGCGAGCGTCAGGGCGAGGGAGACCGCCAGGACCCAGCGGGGGTGGCGGAGGAGCGGAGCGGCGAGACGCCGGGAGAGCGACATGACATCTCAGGCCGAAGCGCCGGCGTCGACTACGATGGACTGCCCGGTGATCGACGCGGCCCGGTCGGAGAGCAGGAACAGCACCGCTGCGGCCACCGATTCCACCTGCACCCCTCCCGACAGGCACTCGCCGGCGCGCAGGGCGTCAATGGCCGCCTGCGGCACGTCCGCCGTCAGGTCGGTCGGCACGAACCCGGGGACGACGGCGTTGACCCGCACGCCGCGCTTCCCCACCTCGCGGGCCAGCGACCGGGTGAGCCCGAGGAGGCCGGCCTTGGACGCGGCGTAGGCGGCCTGCCCGGCCACGCCGTGCAGGGCCGAGAGAGAGGCCACGTTGACGATTGCGCCGCGCCGCCGCACCATCATCCCCCGCAGCACCGCCCGGCAGCAGCGGAAGAGGCCGCCGAGGTTGGTGTCGAGCACCGCGTCCCAATCCGCGTCCGAGGTCAGGGCGAGGAGCGACTCGCGGCGGATGCCTGCGTTGTTGACCAGCCCCGCGACCGGTCCGAGCGCCTCCTCGACCTCGGCCACCAGGTCGTCCGGCCGGCCGCGGTCGAGCAGATCGAGCCGGAAGGCGCGCGCCCGGCCGCCCGTGGCCTCCTCGACGGCGCGGGCCGCCACCTCTCCCGCGTTCCAGGTGAAGGCTACAGGATGCCCCTCGGCCGCCAGCGCTTCGACGATCGCGCGGCCGATCCCGCGGGAGCCGCCGGTCATCAGGATTGTGCTCGCTTGCGGGACCGCGCTCACTTGCGCATCTCCAGGCGGGCGCGGGTAACCGCGCCGGCGATCCGCAGGCTGTCCAGGAGCGGCCGGTAGTGGCTGGTCAGCCGCCCGTCGGCGAAGCCGAGCCGCACCGGCACCGAGACGATGCGAAACCCACGGCGCGCCGCGCGCACCACCACGGCGCTCTCAGCCTCGAAGCGCGACTCGGGAAAGCCGACCGTCTCGACCAGACACCGGGCGTAGAAACGGAATCCCGTCTGGATGTCCGAGAGCGGCTGCCCGGCCGCGAAGGAGATCGCCTTGGAGGAGAAGCGGTTGCTCGCCCGGCGCAGCGCGCTCATGCCGGCAAAGAGGTGGTCGCGCACGCCGAGCACCAGGTCGGCCTCGGGCGCGGCGGCGAGCAGCTTGGGGATCTCCTCGGGCAGATGCTGGCCGTCGGCGTCGAGCGTGATGACGCCGTCGTAGCCGCGGCCGAAGAGGTCGGTGAAGGCGGCGCGCAGGGCCGCTCCCTTGCCCCGGTTCTCCGGAAACGAGATCACCCGCGCTCCGGCCCGGCCCGCCTCCTCGGCCGTCGCGTCGGTCGAGCCGTCGTCGAACACCAGGACCTCCGGGAGCAGCGCCAGGGCGCCGCGCGCCACGGCACCGACCGACGGGGCGGCCTGGTAGGCCGGGATCACGGCCGCGATGCGCAACGGGGTCGAGCTGCTCAGGATCGAGCTCATGTCGGGGGTGCCCCCAGGACCAGCCACGCCGCGGCGCCCCCCGCGGCCAGGCTGGTGACGAGAACGGCGGATGGCGGAGAGAGCGGAGATCCGTCGTGCGGGACGATCCCGAGCGCCGGATCGGGCTCGGCGAACCCAGGGGTGGGACCGAACGGCGCACCGCCGGCCGCCAGCACCGCGGCCGCGAGGAAGACACCGGCATACTCCCCGACCGTGGC
>DATFPH010000552.1:0-6255 GCA_035264905.1 Thermoanaerobaculia bacterium | reverse complement strand
CGCGGTCGGCGGACGGGTGCGCTTTCAGGAGCTCGCGGCGCTCGGCGTCCGAGAGAAGCGGCAGCTCAGCGACGCGGTCCTCCGGCGCCGCAACGGCGCCCTCGAGCAGCCTCACGAAGCTGCTTGCCCACCGCTCGACCGTCGCGCGGTCCCAGAGATCGCCGGCGTATTCGAGCCGGCCCATGAGACCCCCAGCCTCCTCGACGAGGGTCAGCGTCAGGTCGAACTTGGAGGTCTGCCCCTCGACCTCCACCGGAGTCAGCGCCAGGGCGCCCAGATCCGCCTTGCCGACCGGCACGTTCTGGAAGGTCAACACGGCCTGGAAGAGCGGCTGGCGGCTGCGGTCGCGCGCCGGGTGCAGCTCCTCGATCAGCTTCTCGAACGGCAGGTCGCGGTGGGCGAACGCGTCGAGCACGCGGTGGCGCAGTTGGCCGAGCAGGTCCGCGAAGCTGGGATCTCCGGTCAGGTCGATCCGCAGAGCCAGGGTGTTGACGAAGAAGCCGATCAGCCGCTCCACCTCGGTGCGGTCGCGGTTGGCCACGGTCGTGCCCACGACGAGATCCTCCTGGTCCGCCAGGCGCGCCAGCAGGGCGCTCCAGGCAGCGAGCAGGACCATGTAGAGGGTGGCCCCGGCGCGCTGCGCCAGCGCGGCCAGGGAGGCGCTCGGGCCGGCGTCGACGGCGAACGGCACCAGCCCGCCGCGCAGGCTCTGCACCGGCGGACGCGGCCGGTCCGTGGGCAGGTCGAGGATGCGCGGCGCGCCGGCGAGCTCGCTGCGCCAGAAGGCGAGCTGCCGCTCGATATCCTCTCCCGTCAGCTTCTCCCGCTGCCAGACCGCGTAGTCGGCGTACTGCACCGGCAGCCCGGGGAGAGACCGGCCGGCGTAGAGGGCGGTCAGGTCCTCCACGAGCACACCCAGGGACCAGGCGTCCGAGACGATGTGGTGCATGGCGAGGAGCAGCACGTGGCTCTCCGGCCCGAAGCGGAGCAGGGAGGCGCGCAGCAGCCGCCCGGCGGCAAGAACGAACGGCCGCAGGGCGTCGGCCTCGGCGAGCCGGCGCGCGTCCGCGGCGGGGTCCTGCGATCCGGTGAGGTCGATCTCCTGGAGCGGGAACGCGCCGGACGCCTCCTCCACCTCCTGGACCGGCCGGCCATCGCGCTCGCGGAACGCCGTGCGCAGGGTCTCGTGGCGCTCGACGAGGCGGCCGAAGGCGCCCGCCAGGGCCGCGGCGTCGAGCGGCCCGTCGAGGCGCAGGGCCACGGCCAGGTTATAGGCCGGGCTCCCGGGCATCAGGCGGTCGATGAGCCAGAGGCGCTCCTGGGCGAAGGAGAGCGGCGCGGTGAGCGGCCACGAGGTGCGCGGCAGACGTGGGATCGGCTGGCTCTCGACCGTGGCGCCCTCGGCGCGGAGAGCGGCGATCCGCTCCGCCTGGGCGGCGAGGGTCGGCGCCTGGAAGATGGCGCGCACCGGCAGGTCGACCCCGAAGGTCTCGCGGATGTAGAGCGTCAGCCGGGTGGCCCGCAGGGAGTGTCCGCCCAGGGCGAAGAAGTGGTCGTGGATGCCCACGCGCTCCAGCCCGAGCACCGCGCGCCAGAGCTCCGCGAGCCGCTCCTCCACCGGGGTCCGCGGCGCCACGAAGCCCGGACCCGCCGCCTCGCGGACGGGCGCCGGCAGCGCCCGCCGGTCCACCTTGCCGCTCGGAGAGAGCGGCAGCGCTTCCAGGAGCACGAACGTCGAAGGGACGAACGCCTCGGGCAGGCGCTCCAGGAGCGCGCGGCGGAGATCCTCGGGCTCCGCGGAGCCCACCACGTAGACCACCAGCGCGCCGTCGCGCGCCACCACCACGCACTCGCGGACCGCCGGATGGCTCGCCAGGGCGGCCTCGACCTCCCCCAGCTCGATGCGGACGCCGCGGATCTTCACCTGGTGGTCGATGCGGCCGAGGAACTCCACGGTACCGTCCGCCAGCGTGCGGACCAGGTCGCCCGTGCGGTAGAGGCGGCCTCCGTGATGTGGATCGGACGGATCGGTCGGATCGGTCCGATCGCAGAAGGGATCGGGGACGAACGCCGCCGCGGTCAGCTCAGGCCTTCCCAGATAACCGCGGGCCAGGCCGACGCCTCCGAGGAGCAGCTCTCCCGGCACGCCGACCGGCTGGAGCCGCAGGTGGCGGTCGACCACGTGGAGCCGGAGGTTGGCGATGGGCCGGCCGATCGGCACGCGGTGCGGCGTGGGCGGGGTGGGCCAGAAGCTCACGTCGACCGAGGCCTCGGTCGGGCCGTAGAGGTTGTGCAGCTCGACGCCCGGAAGGAGCGCGTGGAAGCGGCGCACCAGCTCCGCCGGCAGCGCCTCGCCGCTCGCCATCACCCGCCGCAGCGTGGGGAGCGCCGCGGCTTCCGGCGTCTCCAGGAAGAGCTGGAGCATGGAGGGGACGAAGTGGAGGGTGGTGATCCCCGCGCGGGCGATCACCCCGGCGAGATAGACCGGGTCCTTGTGCCCCTCCGGCCGGGCGAGGACCACGCGCGCGCCCACCAGGAGCGGCCAGAAGAATTCCCAGACCGAGACGTCGAAGCTGAACGGAGTCTTCTGGAGCACCCGGTCCTCGGGCATCAGGCCGTAGGCCTCCTGCATCCAGAAGAGCCGGTTGACGATGCCGCAGTGCGGGATGACCACGCCCTTGGGGGTGCCGGTGGAGCCGGAGGTGTAGAGCACGTAGGCGGCGTTGGCGGGCAAGGACTTCAAGGATTCCAAGGACTTCAAGGGGACTTCTGCGACCTTGGTGTCCTTGCAGTCCTTGAAGTCCTTGTCCCCCAGCACCACCCCCACACCGGCGCTTTCGAGGATCCGGGCCAGCCGCTCCTCCGGGTAGCTGGGGTCGAGGGGCACGTAGGCGGCTCCGGCTTCCAGGATGCCGAGCAACGCAACCACCAGGTCCAGCGAGCGCTCCAGGCGCACCCCAACGCGCGCGTCCGGCTCCACGCCCAGGCGGGCCAGGTGGCTCGCCAGGTCGCGCGCCCGGCTGCGCAGCTCGCGGTAGGTCAGCGTCTCCTCGCCGCCTTCCCCGTCGAACACCGCGGCGATCGCGTCCGGCGTCCTCTCCGCCTGCGCGGCGATCAGCTCGTGGAGACACCGCCCGGCGGGATAGACCGTGGCCGTGTCGTTCCACTCGGCCAGCACCTGGTGGCGGGCGGCCGGGGAGAGCCAGGCGACCTCCGACAGGCGGCGCTCCGGATCGGCGAGCATCTCCTCCAGGGCGTGATGGAAACCCTCGACCAGGCGGGCCGCCGTGGTCCGGTCCCAGAGGTCCGAGTTGTGCTCGTACCAGCCCTGGAGGCGGTCCGGGTGGTCCCAGAGGGCGAACGTCGCGTCGTAACGCGCGCTGCCGTCATAGATCTCGACCGGCTCCAGCTCCAGATCGGCCAGGCGGAGGGAGAGGGGGGAGCCGTCGAGCACTAGGAGGATCACCTGGATGATCGGCGCGCGCGACAGGTCGCGCTCCGGGTGCAGCGCCTCGACCAGCTGGCCGAACGGGAGGTCCTGGTGCGCGTAGGCGGCGAGCGCCACGTCGCGCGTCCGGCGCAAGGCCTCGCGCAGCGTCGGGTCCCCGCCCAGGTCGGTGCAGAACGGGAGCTGGGTCAGGAAGAAGCCGAGGATCTCCTCGATCTCGATCCGGTTGCGGTTGGCGTTCGGCGAGCCGACGATCACCCGGTCCTGCCCCGACCAGCGCGCGAGGACGAGCTGGTAGGCGGCGAGCACGGCCATGAATGGGGTCAGCCCCTCGCGCCGCGCCAGGGCCTTGAGCTCCGCCGCGCGCTCGACGCGCACCGGCAGGCGGGCGCCGCGGGTGGTCATCACCGGCGGGCGCGGCCGGTCCGTGGGGATCTCCAGCGCGAGCGGCGCGCCGAGCAGGTGCTCCGTCCAGTAGCGCAGGAAATAGCTCTCCACCTCGCCGCGCATCCAGGCGCGCTGCCACACCGTGTAGTCGGCGTACTGCACGGCCGGAGGCGGAAGCGGAGACGGGTATCCCGCGGCGAACGCCTCGTAGAGCCGGCCGAGCTCCCGCCAGAAGAGCTGGGAGGTCACCCAGTCGGTCACGATGTGATGCACCACGAGCTGGACGACGTGCTCCTCGTCGCCGAGGCGCAGCAGCAGCGCCCGGGCGAGCGGCCCCGTCTCCAGGGTGAACGGGATGCCCGTGCTCTCCACCAGCAGTTGCCGGGCCGCGGGCTCGCGCAGCTCCCGCGGCAGGGCGCGCAGGTCGACGGTCCAGGCGGGCAGGTGCGCCTCCGGCAGGACGACCTGCACCGGCCGGCCATCCATCGCCGGAAAGACCGTGCGCCAGATCTCGTGCCGCCGCGGGATCTCCTGGAAGGCCCGCCGCAGGGCCGCTTGGTCCAGCGGCCCGCGGATGGACGAGGCCGTGTCGATGTTGTAGGCCGTGTCGAGCGGGTCGAGCGTGAAGAGGAACCAGAGGCGCTCTTGATCGAAAGACAGCGGCCAGTGCGTTCCCCCGCTCTTCCCTGAAGATTCGCGCCGCGCGATGGGCGGCGGTTGCGGCGCGCGGAGGGGCGCCAGGGGTGCCTGCCGCTTCTGCTCCCCGCGCAGCTTCTCGAACGCCGCGCGCTGCTCGGGAGTCAGGGCGGACAGGCGGTCGGCCAGGCTCACGGCTCCGACCCCTCCATCTCGGCGAGGAGCTCCTCCAGCATCGACTCGTCGACCTCCTCCAGCTCGCGCTCGGTGAGGTGGTCGGCCAGGTCGCCCAGATTGGCGCTGTCGAAGAGGAGCGGCAGCGGGATCTCGATGCCGTGCTGTCCGCGGAGCTGCGCGATGAGCTGGGTGGCCAGGAGAGAATGCCCCCCCAGCTCGAAGAAATTGTCGAGCATGCCGACCCGCCGCGGCTCGAGGTCCAGGACCTGGGCCACGGCCTCGACGAGCAGCTCTTCGAGCGGGGTGCGGGGCGCCACGTGCTCGACCGCGGTGCGGGCCGCCTCGACCTCCATCGCGGCGAGGGCGCGGCGGTCCACCTTGCCGTTGGGCGTGAGCGGCAGCTCGTCCAGCACGGCCCAGGCCGCGGGGACCATGGACTCGGGCAGCCGCTCGCGCAGGAAGCGCTGCAGCTCGGCGGCCGGAGTCGCCCCGGAGAGGGCCACGTAGGCCGCCAGGACCTTGCCGCCCCTCCCATCCAGTAGACCGTCACGCGAGAGGACGGCGGCCTGGCGTACCGCGGGGTGCTTCGCGAGCGCCGCCTCCACCTCGCCGGGCTCGACGCGGAAACCGCGGATCTTGACCTGGCCGTCCAGCCGGCCCAAAAACTCGAGGACACCCTCAGGAGCCCAGCGCACCCGGTCGCCCGTCCTGTACAGCCGCTCGCCGGGGAAACCCGAGAATGGATCGGGCAGGAAGCGCTCGGCCGTGAGATCGGGCCGGTCCAGATAGCCCCGCGCGAGCCCGTCGCCTCCGGCGAACAGCTCGCCGGCCGCGCCGGGCGGCACCGGCTGGAGCGCTTCGTCGAGCACGTAGACCCGTGCGTTGGCGATCGGCCGGCCGATCGGCACGGCGGCGCCCGTCTCCGCTCCGGTCGCGCGGTAACAGCAGGTGAAGGTCGTCCCCTCGGTCGGGCCATAGCCGTCGATCAGGGCGAGATCCGGCAGGATCTGGAGCACCCGGCGCGCGGCTTCCGGAGACACCGCGTCGCCGCCGGCCAGGAGCTGGCGCAGCGGGCGGAGCCCGTCGAGGTTGTGCTCGGCCATCTGGTGGAACAGCCCGGCGGTCAGCCAGAGCGAGGTCACCCCGAGCCGCGCGATGGCGTCGGACAGATCGTCGAGCGAGGCGCGGCCCGGAGGCACCAGGGTGAGCCGCCCACCGTTCAGGAGCGGCGCCCAGATCTCCAGGGTCGAGGCGTCGAAGGAGACCGGCGCGGCCTGGAGCCAGACCTGCTCCGGACCCAGATCGGCATAGCCAGCGCCTCGGACGAGCCGGACGACGTTGCGGTGGGTCACGGCCACGCCTTTGGGGGTGCCGGTGGAGCCCGAGGTGTACATCACGTAGGCGAGCGCCTCGGCTGGCACGGCGGGGAGCGGTAGGTCGGGCGCCCCCTCCGCCACCGCCTCGTCGAGGAAGAGAGCTTCCACTCCCGGCGGCGGGGGCACGGACAGCGCCCGCTCGGCGAGCAGCAGGCGCACGCCGGAATCGCGGAGCATCCAGGCGAGCCGCTCCGGCGGCCAGGTTGGATCGAGCGGCACGTAGGCGCCGCC
>DATFPH010000551.1:0-6616 GCA_035264905.1 Thermoanaerobaculia bacterium | reverse complement strand
CCATCCCTCCTCGACCTCCTCCAGGCTCCAGAGCTGATTGGGGCCGCCGTGAAAGGGCCATTGGATGACCGGTTGGCCGTCATTTTTCCCAAAGGCCTCGACATCCAAACACTTGCCGCTCTTTCTGTTGAGCAGGAAATGGCAATCAGTGCATGCAATCTTCCGGATCTGCTCTCTGATCCGCGAGCAGGCGTGAGTGATACTCGTGTCAATGTTTTCTGGGTCGTAGCTCGCGTATGTCGTCCCCCGGAGGTCGGCGGGGAGAGCTCTGTCGCAGTCCTTGGGGATCAGCAGGAATGCCCTCTCCTTACCCCTGGCTCCGGCGAAAACGCCCAGCTCGAAGACGACGTTGGGCGCCAGGAAGCTCCTTCCGTCCACGGTCTGGAAGTCGTCCGGTGCAAACGCGAAGATCCCGAAATCATACTGCTTGGCTTTGTCGAGCAGCCCCTCGAAGGTACTCTCGCCAAGCTGGAAGGCATACGGCCAGGGCTCGGTCTGCAGGTCCGGACCGAGACGGAGGACCAGGGCATCGGCGAGCTGGCTATTCTGTCCCGAATAGGCAATGAACACTTTGTAACGCATCCTGCCTCCTGCCGCGACCTTGCGGAGCCTTTCATCATACTTCATCTTCCCGACCCTGAATGGAACGCTGTCGACGCCCAGCGGGACGGGTACGTCTGGTTGATGAAGAGCGCCGGCGAAAGCAGCCGCCGTTGACCTCCCGTGTGCGAAGGAGCTAAAGTTGCCGTTAACCCGGAGAAGAAGATAGGGGAGATCACCCAGCATGGGGCCCAAGAGCGAGAACCGTCTGGAGACACAGACGTGGTCAATGCCGGCGGCTAAGCCCCCGTCTTTGCTCATCGTTCCCGGCTTGACGATCCTCGGCCACCCCCAGATCCAGCGCGTCGGCGAGCGGGCGGCTCTGTTCGATCTGTTGTCGGCTCCGGAAGCGCTCCTGTCGCGGGGGGAACCGTGGTTCTCTGCGCCGGGTACATCGACTCTCCAGCCTCTCGCGGTCCCCTATCTCAGCCGCCGTCCTTGGCTCCTCCGATCGACGGCCGCCGGCGGCGTCCAGCTCGTCCGGGGCGACTCGCCCATGTCCCTCGCCGCCAACGTCGCCGGCAATGTCGCCGGCAATGTCTCCGGTAATACTGAGCCGGTCGACAGCGAGGCCTCGTTCTCGGCCGCCGAGGTGGACCGCGGCGTGGTGCTGCTGCTCGCCGGCCACGTGGTCCTCCTGCTGCATCGCTTCCGCCCGGTCTTTCCCGGCAGCCTGCCGCGCTACGGCCTGGTGGGCCTGAGCGATCCCCTTCTCGACCTCTGCCGCCAGATCGCGCGGGTCGCCGACCTCGACGTCCCGGTTTTGTTGCGCGGCGAATCGGGGACCGGAAAGGAGCTTGTGGCCTTGGCTCTCCATCGCGCGAGCAGCCGGCGCGACCGGCCTTTCCTGGCGCTCAACATGGGCGCCCTGCCCGCGTCGCTCGCCGCCGCCGAGCTGTTCGGGGCGACGCGGGGAGCCTACACCGGCGCCGAGCAGCCGCGGCAGGGCTACTTCCGCCGCGCCCACGGCGGCACGCTCTTCCTCGATGAGATCGGCGAGACGCCCCAGGAGGTGCAGCCGCTGCTGCTGCGCGCCCTGGAGAGCGGCGAGGTCCAGCCGCTGGGGAGTGAAGAGCCGGCGCGTGTCGACGTGCGCGTTCTCGCCGCCACGGACGCGGATCTCGAGCAGGCGGTCGCCGCCGGGCGCTTCCGTGCTCCGCTCCTGCACCGCCTGGGCGGGTACGCGATCCGCCTCCCCGCCCTGCGCGAGCGGCGCGACGACATCGGACGGCTGTTTTTTCACTTCCTGCGCGAGGAGCTCGCCATCGTGGGAGAGGAACATCGTCTGGCAGAACCCGGCCCGAATGCGCAGCCCTGGCCTCCCGCGACGTGGATCGCCCGCCTCGCCGCGGCCCCGTGGCCCGGCAACGTCCGCCAGTTGCGCAACGTCGCCCGCTCTCTGGCCATCGACAGCCGCGCCACCGGGGAGGACGCCGCGGAGCCCCGGCTTCCTTCGGCGATCGAGGCTCTGCTGCGCGAAGAGAGGTCGCCCCTGGAGGCGGAGTCGCCGCCGGGGCCGCCAGCGGCCCGGCCGGCCGCACCCGCCCCCAGATCCGCGCCGCCACCGCGGAAGGTCTTCCGCAGTCCTCAGGACGTCTCTGAAGAGGAGCTGCTCGCGGCGCTCGCGGCCAACCGCTGGCAGCCGCGGGCGGCGGCCCGCCAGCTCGGCATCTCGCGCCCGTCGCTCTACTTCCTTCTCGATACGTTTCCGAGCACTCGCAAGGCGATGGACTTGAGCCGTGAGGAGATCGCCGAAGCCGGGGAACGCTGCGGCGGCCGCCTGAGCGAAATGGCGATGCTCCTGCACGTTTCGGAAGCCGGAATCCGGCGCCGGATGAAACAGCTCGGCCTGCTCTAGATCCCCGAAGCCCCCGCGAAGCCGTCATGAGCCGGGGCCACGGGGCATCCGTCTCGTCTCCAGGGGCTCAGAGGTTGTCGGAGGTTGTCGGAGGTTGTCGGAGAGCCCCGGCCCGACAACCGGAGCTGTCGCTGACAACCGCAGGTAAGGTATTTGTCCTCTGTGCTTTGCCTGGCACCTCCCTTGCTCTTACCTGAGCTTGGACATCACGGCGACCACCACAGATGATCGGCAAATCTCGGGAGGAAGGCCATGAGCTCGAAAATTGTCAGACTACGGGGACACGCGAACATCTTCATCAACTACCGGCGGGAGGACAGCTCCGGCCACTCGGGCCGGCTGTTCGATGCGCTGAGCAGCCATTTCGCCGGCCGGCTGTTCATGGACATCGACACCCTCGAGCCCGGAATTGACTTCGTCGAGGCCATCGAGCAGGCGGTGGGCTCGTGCGAGGTGCTGATCGTCGTCATCGGCCGCGAGTGGCTGACCATCAGGGACGCGGCCGGGCAGCGGCGGCTCGACGATCCCGCGGATTTCGTCCGCCTGGAGGTCGAGTCCGCCCTGGAGCGCAAGATCCGGGTCATCCCGGTGCTGGTGCAAGACGCGCCGATGCCGCGCGCTGAGGAGTTGCCGCCCTCGCTCGCCCGCCTCGCGCGGCGCAACGCCATCGAGATCAGCGACGCCCGCTGGGCCTACGATGTGGACCGCCTCGCCCGCACGATCCAGAAAATCCTGGAGGAAAGGGATGCCTCCGCGCGGGCTCTCGCGGCTGCGCTGGATAGGGCCCCGGCACCTCCGGCGCCGGTCGTACCGGCGGTCACGATCAAGGCCCCGGCACCTCCGGAGCCGGTCGTACCGGCGGTCGCGGCAGAGGCCGTGGCACCTCCGGCGCCGTTCGTACCGGCGACCGCGGCAAAGGCCGCGGGCTCGCCGGCCCGGCTGCTCTTTCTTGCCGCTCTCGTGCTGGTGGCAGCCGCCGGGCTGGCGTCTATCCTCTGGATGTGGCGGATCCCGAGCGGAAATACCACTTTGTCCTCCTTGTCCGACCCGAGCGGAAAGAGCACCGGCGCCGATTCGGATCCGGGGACTGCCGGCTCGACCGCACGCACGGGTTCGGGCGACGCCGCGGCCAGCAACCTGAAGCCCGCGCCGCCGCAGACGCCGGTGTCCATGCAGACACCGATTTCGCAGCAGACACCGATTCCGCAGCAGTCGACGATCGTGCAGCCGGCGCCAAAGCCGCCTGCGCCGCTCTCCACGCCGCCGGACCCTTCCATTCCGGCTGTCTCCAAGCCTGTCTCCAAGCCCCCGCTTCCGTCTCCCTCGCCGTCCGCCACAGACCGCGAGGTGGTGATTCCGGTGCAACTGGCCGGCGAGGGTCGGGGGGACTGGGAGGAGGAAGAGCCGATGAAGAAGGGCGATCTGATCTATCCGGATGGTCTGGGGGTCGAGGTGGCGCAGCTCAGCGCCAGGCCGCTGCCCACGTATCCGCCTTCCCATCTCAGCAGCGGCCCCTACGCGAAGGTCGTGCTGGATGTGCTGGTGGACGAGAACGGCGCCGTCGCCGACGCCCGCGTCCAGAGCGCCAGCGTGGACGACGGCAGCCCGGACGCCGAGTTCCGCAGCGCGGCCTTGGCGGCGGCACACCAGGCGCGTTTCGAGCCGGCGACGAAGAACGGCATCGCCGGCAAGATGAGGGCCGAGATGATCTACGAGTTCAGAATCAAGAAAGACGGATCCAATCGGCCTGCCGGCAGTGGTGGTATCTGAGGCCGTGAGACGCCCCCGACGGTGTACACCCGGCCGGTGGGTATGTCTGGTTGATGAAGGGCGCCGGCGACAGCAGCCGCCGTTGACCTCCCGCCTGGGAAAGGACTAAAGTTGACCCCAACCCGGAGTCGACATTTAGGGGAGGTCGCGCAGGATGGGGCCCAAGAGCGAGAACCGTCTGGAGACGCAGACGTGGTCAACGCCGACGGGCAAGCCCCCGCCTTCGCTCACCGTTCCCGGCTTGACGATCCTCGGCCACCCCCAGATCCAGCGGGTCGGCGAGCGGGTGGCTTTGCTCGATCTGTCGTCGGGACGGGAAGCGCTCCTGTCGCGGGCGGAACCCGGGTTCGCCCCGCCGGGTGAACCGGCTCTCCAGCCTCTCGCGGTCCCCTATCTCAGCCGCCGTCCCTGGCTCCTCCGGTCGACGGCCGACGGCGGCGTCCAGCTCGTCCGGGGCGACTCGCCCATGTCCCTCGCCGCCAACGTCGCCGGCAATGTCTCCGGCAATGTCTCCGGCAATGTCTCCGGTAATGTCTCCGGTAATACTGAGCCGGTCGACAGCGAGGCCTCGTTCTCGGCCGCCGAGGTGGACCGCGGCGTGGTGCTGCTGCTCGCCGGCCGCGTGGTCCTTCTGCTGCATCGCTTCCGTCCGGTCTTTCCCGGCAGCTTGCCGCGCTACGGCCTGGTGGGCCTGAGCGATCCCCTTCTCGACCTCTGCCGCCAGATCGCGCGGGTCGCGGACCTCGACGTCCCGGTGCTGTTGCGCGGCGCATCGGGGACCGGAAAGGAGCTTGTGGCCTTGGCTCTCCATCGCGCGAGCAGCCGGCGCGACCGGCCTTTCCTGGCGCTCAACATGGGCGCCCTGCCAGCGTCGCTCGCCGCCGCCGAGCTGTTCGGGGCGACGCGGGGAGCCTACACCGGAGCCGAGCAGGCGCGGCGGGGCTACTTCCGCCGCGCCCACGGCGGCACGCTCTTCCTCGACGAGATCGGCGAGACGCCCCAGGAGGTGCAGCCGCTGCTGCTGCGCGCCCTGGAGAGCGGCGAGGTCCAGCCGCTGGGGAGCGAGGAGCTGGCGCGCGTCGACGTGCGCGTTCTCGCCGCCACGGACGCGGATCTCGAGCAGGCGGTCGCCGCCGGGCGCTTCCGTGCTCCGCTCTTGCACCGCCTGGGCGGGTACGCGATCCGCCTCCCCGCTCTGCGCGAGCGGCGCGACGACATCGGACGGCTGTTCTTCCACTTCCTGCGCGAGGAGCTCGCCGCGGTCGGGGAGGAGCGTCGTCTGACAGAACCAGGACCGGATGCACAGCCCTGGCCTCCCGCGGCGTGGATCGCCCGCCTCGCCGCCGCTCCGTGGCCCGGCAACGTCCGCCAGCTGCGCAACGTCGCCCGCTCTCTGGCCATCGACAGCCGCGGCACCGGGGACGACGCCGCGGAGCCCCAGCTTCCCTCGGCGATCGAGGAGCTGCTGCGCGAAGAGAAGCCGCCCCTGGAGCCGGGATCACCGCCGGGGCCGTCGGCGGCCCTGCCAGCCGCACCCGTGCCGCCGCGGGCGGTCTTCCGCAGTCCTCAGGACATCTCGGAAGAGGAGCTGCTCGCGGCGCTCGCGGCCAACCGCTGGCAGCCGCGGGCGACGGCCCAGCAGCTCGGCATCTCACGCCCGTCGCTCTACTTCCTTCTCGACGCCTTTCCGAGCACCCGCAAGGCGATGGACCTGAGCCGTGAGGAGATCGCCGAAGCCGGGGAACGCTGCGGCGGCCGGCTGAGCGAAATGGCGGCGCTCCTCCACGTTTCGGAAGCCGGAATCCGGCGCCGGATAAAACAGCTCGGCCTGAAGCCGTCATGAGACTGGAGGAAAAACCGCCGGCCGAAGCCTTGGGGCCTTACCGCCTGGTCGAGCGGCTCGCCGCCGGCGGCATGGGAGAGGTCTGGCGCGCCTGGGACGGACGGCTGAAGCGGCCGGTGGCGGTCAAACATGTCCTGCCGCACATCCTGGACCAGCCCGGGGCGCGCGAGCGCTTTCGCCGCGAGGCCGAGGCCGGGGCCCGGCTCACCCATGCTGCCGTGGTCCAGATCTACGATCTGGTGGAATCGCCGGAAGGCGACTGGCTCGTCATGGAGCTGGTGGTGGGCAAAACGCTGCGCGAGCTCCTCTCCGCCGGTCCGCTCGACCTGCGGAACGCCCTGCGGTGGGGCGGCGAGATCGCCGGAGGGCTCGCCGCCGCCCATGAGCAGGGCATCCTGCACCGCGATCTCAAGGCCGGTAACGTGATGATCACCGCGGCGGGTCACGCCAAGGTTCTCGACTTCGGCATCGCGCGGGCGCTGTCTCCCGAGGGAGCAGTACAGGAGAAGACGCTCTCACAGACGGGGACGGTGCTCGGCACGAGC
>DATFPH010000550.1:0-54141 GCA_035264905.1 Thermoanaerobaculia bacterium | reverse complement strand
CCATGACCGACCCCGAGTGCCACGGGCTGTGGCCCCCCGACAACGACCCGGAGGACTGGTGGGTGACCTGCTTCGTCTTCCGCTGTCCCGTCTGCGGCGAGCTGGCCGGGAAGATCGACTACAGCTGAGGCCGATGACGTGCGGGCTTTCCGAAGTTTCTGGCGGGAGGTAGGATCTGGCCCGTGGAACCCGCAGAAACCGGACGCGGCGGCCTGGACCGGAGAGGCCGAGGACTGTCGACTCCGCAGAAGTCGCTCCTCGCCCTCCTCGTCCTCACCCTGCTGGCGAGCTGCATCGATCCGCCCTTTCCACGGGAGATGGTCCTGCAACACCTGCCGACCGTGGCGCTCCTCGCCCTCCTGCCCTTCGCCGCGCGCCGGATCCCGCTGTCCGACGCGGCGTTCGCCTGTATCGTGGCCTTCCTGCTGCTGCACGTCCTGGGAGCGCGGTACATCTATTCGTACGTGCCCTATGACCGCTGGTCCGAAGCTCTTTTCGGTGCGGATCTCACCACCGCGTTCGGCTTCCGGCGCAATCACTACGACCGCGTTGTCCACTTTTTCTTCGGCGCGCTCTGGGTGCGGCCGGTCCAGGAGATCTGCGTGCGCCGCTTCGGCGTGCCGCGCCGGTTCGCCTGGTACACGGCGTTCGAGTTCGTGCTGGCGTTCAGCATGCTCTACGAGCTGTTCGAGTGGGGGCTCGCGATGGTGTTGTCTCCGGCGAAGGCGGATGCGTACAACGGCCAGCAGGGGGACGTCTGGGATGCCCAGAAGGATATGTCGCTGGCCGTCCTCGGCGCCTGCCTCGGGCTCCTCGTGACGGCGATCCGCGGAGCCCGGGAGAGGGTCCGGAGGTGAGCTCCCTGCGGACCGTGCTGATCGCTGGTCTCCTCCTTGCGCTAGCCGCGGGCGTCCAGGCATCGACTTCGCGCGCCGGGCTCGTCTCGTTCAAGCGGGTTCCGATTCCCGACGAGGTTCCGGCCCATCTGTGCTCGGCGCTCGCCCAGGACCGCGACGGGTTCCTCTGGATCGGCACGCAGGCGGGTCTGGTCCGCTACGACGGCACCAGCTTCCGGGTCTTCAGGCCGGACCCGCGCGATCCGCGCACGCTCGGCGGGAGCTACGTGCGCGCGCTGTATGCCGCCTCGGATGGGCGGCTCTGGGTGGGGACGTTCAGCGGCGGGCTGTCGGTCTACGACCCGGCGACCGAGGCGTTCGTGCGCTATCAGCACGATCCCACAAACCCTGGGAGCCTGTCGCACGATCGTGTGGAGGGGCTGGCCGAGGACCACGCCGGGCGCCTGTGGGTGGCGACCTATGAGGGGCTCGACCGCCTCGATCCCGGCACGGGACGCATCGAGCACTTTCGGCACGATGCCAAGAACCCGCGGAGCCTGGCCGATGACCGGGTCCGTGCGCTGCTGGTCGATCGCGGCGGACGGTTGTGGATCGGGGGCCGCGACGGTCTGCAGGTCTGGAGGGGCGAGGCGCTCGGCTTCGCGCGCGTGGCTTCGGACCCGGGGACTCCCGGCTCGCTCGCGGGGCAGCTCATCGGGAAGCTCTTCGAAGACGGACGGGGACGGATCTGGATCGGCACCACGGACGACGGCGCGGCGCTCCTCGATCCGCGGACCGGCAGGCTCCGCCGGCTCCTGCCCCGCCCCGCCGCAGCCGAGGGCTTAAGCCACTTCTGGGTCTATGGGATCACCGAAGGGGCGCCGGGCGAGATGTGGATCGCGACGTTCGGCGGCGGGATCGACGTGGTCGATCCGGACTCCCTGCGGGTGATCGACCGTCTGCGGAACGACCCGACGCTGGAGAGCACGGTCGGCGGAGACCGGATCGGGGCGGTGCTGCGGGACCGTTCGGGCGTCCTCTGGGTCGGGACCTGGGGCCAGGGCCTTGCCCGGCACGATCCCGCGACGCGAGCTTTCCGCACACTCCGTTCCAGCCCGAGCCTCCCGGACGGGCTGAGCCATCCCGCGGCCGTGCGGGCGCTCGAGATGAAGGGCGGCACGATCTGGGCCGGGACGAACGGCAATGGCATCGACGTCCTCGATCGCGGGTTCCGCCGGATCGGCGGCTACCGGCCCGATCCCGCGGATCCCGGCGCGTTGTCCGATGGCTCGGTGACGTGCCTCGCCCAGGGCGCCGACGGCACCATCTGGGTCGCCACCCTGAACGGTTTGCTCCATCGTCTGCGGCCGCGGGCGCGGCGCTTTGAGCGGCTCACTATCGCGCAAGGTCTGCCGGGAGGGCCGATCCGTGCCATGACGTTCGGACCGGGAGGCGAGCTCTGGGTCGGCGCCGCGGAAGGGATGGCGCGCATCGATCCCCGCTCGTCCGCGATCTCGACGTTCCGCCACCGGCCCGACGACGCGACAACTCTCTCCGGCCATGCGGTCGAGGCGATCGCCGTGGCCGCGGACGGCACTCTCTGGGTGGGCACGGACAGCGGCCTGAATGCCTTCGACCCGGCGCGCGGCACCGCGGTGCGCATCCTGCACCAGCCTGGGCGCCGCGACAGCCTGCCCAGCAATTGGGTCCCCGACCTGCTGATCGCCGGTGACGGCCGGCTCTGGGTGGCCACCGAGGGCGGCGCGTACATCCTGACCGGATGGGACGGACGGACGGCCCGCTTCGAGTCGGTCGCCGAGCGGCTCGGCCGTCCTCCCGCGCCGGTCGAGGCGCTGATCGAGGACGCCCGCGGCCGGATCTGGCTCGGCCCCCGGCTCCGCGTCGATCCGCGGACCTGGCGCTGGCAGGAGCTCGGGCCGGCCGATGGGTGCGACCTCCGCAACTTCTTCATCGCGAGCCGCGCGCGGACCGCCGCGGGCGCGCTCCTGTTCGGCTCTCCCGAAGGGCTCCTGGTGGTACATCCGGACGAGATCGCGGCATGGACGTACGCTCCGGCCGTGGTCGCCACCTCGCTGCGGGTCGACGGCAAGGAGAGGCCGGGAGCGGCGCGGCTCCAGCGGATGATTCTCGGCGCGGAGCAGCGCGGATTCCGGCTCGATTTCGCGGCGCTCGACTTCACGGCTCCCCAGAGGAACGCGTACCGGTATCGATTGGAGGGCTTCGACGGCGATTGGATCACCACCGAAGCGTCGCGGAGCTCTCTCGCCTACACCAATCTTCCTCCGGGGGAGTACACGCTGCGCATCCAGGGGACCAACCGGGCCGGGCGCTGGAGCCCTCACGAGCTCCGTCTGCCGGTGACCGTCCTGCCCGCTTTCTACCAGACGGCCTGGTTTCGCGGCGCGCTGGGGCTCCTCGTGCTGGGCCTCGCGTACGGCGCGTACGGGTTGCGGGTGCGGCGCCTCCAGGCGCGGAGTCAGGAGCTCGAGCGAATCGTGCGGGAACGGACGGTGGAGCTCGAAGCCGCCTACCTGCGGATCGAGGACGCGAGCCTCACCGATCCGCTCACGCAGCTCCGCAACCGCCGCTTCCTCGAGCAGAGCATCCCGGCCGACGTCGAGCTCGCCGCGCGGCACCACGAGGATGGCGGCGCGGCGGACGGCGGGTCGGACCTCGTGTTCCTGCTGGTCGATCTCGATCACTTCAAGAGCGTCAACGATACCTACGGCCATGCCGCGGGGGATGCGGTGCTGATCCAGACGGCGGAGATCCTGCGCTCCACCTTCCGGGCCTCGGACGCCATCGTGCGCTGGGGCGGCGAGGAGTTCCTCGTCGTGTCCCGCTTCCTGGATCGCAGCGAGGCTCCAGCGCTGGCGGAAAAGCTCCGCGCGGCGGTCGAGGCGCACGAATTCCGGCTCGCGGACGGATCTCTCCTGCGCCGGACCTGCTCGATCGGTTTCGCGCTCTATCCCTTCTCTCCGGCGCGGCCCCGGGCGATCCCCTGGGAAGAGATCGTCGACCTCGCCGACTTCGGCCTGTACGCCGCGAAGCGCAGCGGACGCAATGGCTGGGTCGGCATCGAGGCCAGCAAGGCGGAAGATCCGAGAGCCTCCCTCCAGCGCTTCCTGGAAGCGCCGGAGGTCTCGCTGGAGCAGCGGGAGGTCCGCGTGCACGCGCCTCGCGAGACGGGCCGCAGCCTCCGCTGGGCTTAGAATAGAGGACGATCACCTAGTCGTCGAGGAGGTGCCGCTTGAGCTCGGAGCCGAACGCACAGATCGAACGGACGGACACCGCGGATTTCGCGCCAGCCCTCACCCTGGTGGAATCGACGGGCGAGCCGAGGGAGCAGGAGAAAGCCAGTCCCCGCTGGGGATTCGCCCAGAAAGTTCTTTTCCGTTTCGCCTTCTGCTATCTGGTCCTGTACAACCTGCCGTTCCCACTGGAGTATGTCTTCTTTTCGACAGACATCGCCAAGCCGTACCAGGACCTCTGGAACTTCGTCGTGCCATGGGTCGGGGAAGACCTGCTCAACGTCGATCCAAGCGTTCTGCCCAATGGCAGTGGAGATACGACCTACAACTATGTGCAGGTGTTCTGCTTCCTGATGCTCGCGCTGGCGGCGACGGCGATCTGGACGTTTCTCGACCGGAAGCGCGCCAACTACGCGCGGCTCCATGAATGGCTGAGGGTCTATGTCCGCTTTGCGCTCGCCCTCACGATGATCGGGTACGGCGCGGCCAAGGTGGTTTCATCGCAATTCCCGGCTCCGTCGCTCGACCGCCTGCTGCAGCCTTTCGGCGATGCGTCGCCCATGGGCCTGCTCTGGACCTTCATGGGGGCGTCGCTCACCTACAACGTTTTTGGGGGTCTGTCCGAAATGCTCGGAGGGCTCCTCCTGATCTCCCGCCGGACCACGCTGCTCGGCGCGCTGGTGAGCATCGGAGTGATGACCAACGTGGTCCTGCTGAATTTCAGTTACGACGTTCCGGTCAAGCTGTTTTCGAGCCACCTGCTGCTCATGGCCATCTTCCTGACCCTTCCGGACCTGCGGCGGCTCGCGAATCTGCTTGTCTTCAACCGGCGGGTGGAGCCTGCCGAGATCCGGCCCCTCTTCCGGAGAAAGTGGCTCCATCGGAGTGCGCTGGCTCTGCGGACGGTTTTCTTCGTCGGCTTTGCCATTTTTCTGCTCAATCAGGCCTATCAAGGCACCAAGCGGTATGGGAACCTCGCGCCGAAGCCGCCGCTCTACGGCATCTGGAACGTCGAGGACTTCGTGATCGATGGCCAGGCTCGGCCGCCGCTCATCACCGACGAAACCCGCTGGCGGCGTGTGGTCTTCGACTATCCTGGCACGATCGCGATCCAGCTCATGGGAGATTCCCGGCAGCGCTACCGCCTCGCGCTGGATGCCGGCAAGAAGAGCCTGGCCTTGACCAAGCGCGACGATCCTCAGTGGCACTCCAGGATCTCCTACCGGCAACCCGATCCGCAGCTCCTGACGATGGAAGGGACGTTCGACGGCCACAAGATTCAGGCCCGGCTCCGCCGGGTCGATGAATCGAAGTTCCTGCTGGTCAGCCGCGGATTCCACTGGATCAACGAATATCCGTTCAACCGTTAACCTTCTCCGAGGCTCTCTGAAGCTTCCGCAGTGTCAACGAAATCCCTACGATCGCTGACAATAAATCAGCTACGCGGAACTTGTAGAGCTGTTTTTCCGCCCCATTTGCCTTTTGAAAGAGTCTTCGGTATTCTCCCCGACGTTCTGAAGAGGCTGCCCTGAAATACCCGCGGTCCGATGGACGGGCCGGCTGTTGATGATCTGTCTGATGACCAATCGCTCGGGGGGACCATGAGGGTCTTTCGTAGGCGATTGCTAACATGGAGAGGGAAACCTGATGAAAAAGCACGAGGTGAAGAAGCTGTCGCTTTCGAGAGAGACGCTCGTCCGCCTGAGCAACCCCGACCTGGGCAAAATCGCCGGCGCTGCCTGGTCGGAGAACAGCGTCTGCCCCACCACCGAGCCTTCGGAGTGCAAGCCCTGCGTCTGATCCACCTCTGATCCGCCCCTCATCCGCAAAATCCACGGGGGCGTCATGGGGCGCCCCCGTTCCTTCACGAAGCCCTTCGCGCGCTACACGCCGCTCCGAAGCGCCCATTGCGCTTCCTGCCTCAGCGCCCGGAGCAGGGCGCCGTAGGACGAGCTTCATGCCCGGTCGAGGAGACGGGCTTTGACATCCTCCCAGAGCATCCCTGCCTCAGGGTTGGCGCGCGCTTCGAGAAGGCGGGCCTCCAAAAGATCCTTCAACTCATTCGAAAGAGTAAAATCGGCAGCCGGTGAGGCATGCTCCCAAAGCGTCTGCGCAAGCTCGATCTGCTCTTCGATCGGCAGCTCCAAAGCCCGTCGGGTCAGGTCTACTCTTGTCATGCTCATATTGTACTCCAGCTGATCCGAGTGGCGAAAGTGTGCTCCTCGTCTCTCAAAGACATGTCCTCCGAAGAAAACTTGGGCTCGCGAGTAGAATGGCCCAGCCGTGACCACCATTTCTTCCTCCCCTCACCGCCGCATCGCCGCCATCATCAACTCCGGAGCCGGATCGGTCATCGCGGCCGGCTTGGAGGCCGATGGCCTGCGGCGGCTGTTCGCGGAGGCGGGCGTCGAGGCGGACGTTCACTTCGTCCCCGGTGACCGGATCGTGACAACGGCCCGAGCGGCGCTGGCTGCGGGGGCCGAGGCGCTGGTGGCCGGCGGGGGCGATGGGACGATCCGGTCGGTGGCGGGGATCCTGGTGGGCGGGGACGTGCCGCTCGGCGTGCTGCCCGTCGGGACGCTCAATCACTTCGCCCGGGATCTCGGCATCCCGGTCGAGCTCCCCGCGGCGGTCCGCGTGATCGCGGACGGAGTGCCCCGAGCGCTCGACGTCGGCGAGGTGAACGGCGAGATCTTTGTCAACAATTCGGTGCTCGGGCTCTATCCGCCGGTGGTGCAGGTGCGCGACCAGGAGCGGCGTGAGAAGAATCGCAACAAATGGCTGGCCACGGTCTCGGCCCTCTGGAAAGTCCTGCCCGGGCACCCCCTGCTCCACATCCGGGTGAAGGCGGACGGACTGGCCGTCGATCACCAGAGCCGCTTCGTCTTCGTGGGAAACAACGAGTACGAGATGAGCGCCTTCACCTATGGCGCGCGCAGCCGCTTCGATTCCGGCGATCTCTTTCTCTACATCGCGAAGAGCCGCACCCGTCTCGGACTGGTCGGCTTGGGCCTTCTTTCGCTCTTTCGCGATCTCAAGTGGACGGACCGATTCGACCGGTTCTGCCTGCCGGAGCTCACGATCGAGACGCGGAAGAAGGCGTTGCCGGTCTACCTCGACGGCGAGGTGGTCATTCTCAATCCGCCTCTCCGATACCGCAACCAGCCCCACGCCCTGCGGGTGATCTTGCCGGAATAAACCAAGAGGCGGGCGGTTACGTATTACTATCAAACGCAGCTCAACGCTTCAGGATAGAGGAGAAATCAGTGAAGAAGAACAATGCGAAGAAGCTCGCCTTGTCCAGAGAGACACTCGTCCGCCTGGACGACCCGAAGCTCGGTATTGCGGAGGGTGGTGCCTGGTCGGAGAACAGCATCTGCCCCACGACCGGCCCTTCGGAGGGCCGTTTCTGCGCCAGAAGTGCGGAGGACAACACTCACTAAGGCGAGCGCAGGCAGGAGATCAGCGGCACGAGAGGGGCGCCAGACAGGCGCCCCCCTTTTTCATTGTACCAGCAGCTATTTCACCAACAGGATGGGACAGCGCGCCACGATGGCGATGCGGTAGCTGATGGTGCCCCAGCCGAGCGCGGGGTGGTCGCGGTCGACTTTGTGCGAGGAGAGGACGATCAGGTCCATGTTCCTGTCCTCGGCGTAGCGCACGATCGCCTCGGCCCGCTTGCCGAACTGGAGGTCGTGGTAGACCCGCACCGGCTCGGCCGTCCGGCAGCGCTCCTCGAGACGGGTCAGCTTGGCGATGGACCGGTTTTCGAGATCGCGGTAGAAGTCCTTCATCTCCTCGTATTCGACGTGCTCGATGGTCTCGATGACGTGCAGGAGGTGGATCTCGGCCTCCTCGTGGCCGCCGAGGACCTCCAGGGCAGCCTGGATCGCTGCCTCGTTCTTGTCGGTGAAATCGACCGGGACCAGGATCTTGCGGAACATGAGGTGGCCCTCCCGGCCCCCATCATCCCGAGCCGGCCGGGAGGGTGTCAACCACCCGGCGGGTGGTGGACGGGGCGGGCCAGGGCTGATATATAGTCCAGCCAGAGATCCCTTCAACGATGCGTCTCGAGTGGTTGCAGAAAGAAGTCCAGGCGCGCTGCCCGCTGTGCGGCGAGGATGGGCACAAGCGCGCCGTGCTGGCGATCGATCATGTCCTGCCCGGGCATCCGCGTGTCACTCTGCTGCGTTGCCCGGTCTGCGGCGCCGCCTTTCTCCAGGATCTCACGCCGCCTGACTACGAGCACGGTCTGTCCGGGATGCTCGACTACTACGTCGAGCAGGGAGCCGGGATCGACCTCATGGTGGCGCCGCTCCTTCGCCTGCCTCCCGAGTCGGTCCGGCGCTGCCTCGAAGTGGGCTGCAGCTTTGGCTTCGCGCTCGACTTCAGCCGGCATGCGTTCGGCTGGGAGGTGCTCGGCGTGGACCCCTCGTCTCTCGCGGCGGCGGGCGCCGAGGCCTTGAGCGTGCCGATCCGCCGCACCTACTTCAGTGCCGATCTCGATCTCGGTCCCGAGCCCTTCGATCTTGTGCTGTGCTCGGAGATCCTGGAGCACCTTGCCGAGCCCCTGGCCCTGCTCGTGGCGATGCGCGAGCGCCTGCCGCCCGAGGGGCTCCTCGTCCTCTCGACTCCCAACCTCGCGATCGTGCGGCGGGAGGCGGAGGAGGGCGCTCTCGGCCGCGCCCTGAGCCCGGGGCTCCACCTGATGCTCTACGACCGCGGCGCGCTCTCCCTGCTTCTCGCGAAGGCCGGCTTTTCCGAGGTCCGCATTGAAGAGTCGCCGGAGACGCTCCGCGCCTTCGCGGCGTGCTCCCCGGCGGCGCTCGCGCGGCTGCGGCCGACAACTCCAGCCGCGGGACGGACCCTCCTGCGCAATTACTTCGCGGCCCGGGCGGCGGAGGCTCCGCCCGCTTCCGCTCTCGCCTGCGGCTTCGCCTACCGGCACTTCAAAGAGTGCGTCAACGCCGGTGACTACGAGGAGGCGGCGGCGAGCCGCGTGTGCCTCGCGCGGGTCTACCACGAACGCTTCGGGCTCGACCTGGACGCGCCGGCCGAGATGGCGGCAAGCCTCCGTGGCCGATCGCCGGGCCGGCCCCGTCCGTTCAACGTGACCGGCGCGCTCTACTTCTCGGGCATCCTCGACCTCAACGGCGCCGGCCGCTTCGACCGGGCCGCCGATTGTTTCGCGGCAGCCCTCGTGGCCGGCAACGCCCTGCTCGACGAGCAGCGACCCTCCGGGCTCTGCGATGGGGAGACGGAATCGCTCGTACAGCAGAGCCGGAAGCACCTGCCCATGGCCCTCGCCTCCACGGACCCCGATCGGGCGGTGCGCGAGGTCGAGGCGCTGGCCTCCCTCGCTCCGGAGCTCTTCGTGGAGGCGCGCGCGCAGACCTTCATCCGGCTGGTCAACGTCGGTGCCTACGACGCGGCCGAGCGCATGGCGCCGCAGATCGCCCGTCAGATCGACCTGGCGACCCTGGAGGAGAGGGGGGAGAAGAGCGCCGAGGTGCTCGATCCGCTGTTCTGCCTAGGCATGCTGGCGCTCCACCAGGGGCGGCCTGGCGAAGCCGCGGACCTGTTCGGGCGCGTCCACCGTCTGGCCGGCCTCGCGGGGCCGGAACGCGCGGAGCTCCTCGGGGCAGCCCGCTATCACGAGGCGCTCAGCCTGCGCGAGGCCGGACAGGAGGCGCCCGGCAGCCGGCTGGTGATCGCCGAGCGCTTCGTCGCCCCTTGCGCGCGGCTCTCCGGGCTCGTCCTGCCGCTGGACGTGATCGCGCGGCAGCCGGCGGCGCGATTGCGGCTCGCCGTCCTCGCCGCGGAGGGAGGAGAGCTCGAACATCGCGTCGCGACCCTGGCTCATCCACGCCTCTCGCCCGAGGAGGGGCTGCGCCTGGCCTTCGCGCCGTTCGACGCTCCGGAGGGCTCCACGTTCCTCCTCGGAGCTCTCGACCTCTCCGGGGAGGCCGGCGCGCCGGTCGCCACTGATCTCGAAACGATCCGCGCCGCCGCTGCCGGCCGTTCTCCGATCGCTCTCGACTGCCGGGGCGAAGAGGGCTTCGGGGTCGCCGCGGATCTGCTTCCCGACGAGCGCGGCATCGCGGCGTTCCGCGGCGCGCCGGCCGGGCACCCGCTGATCCGCACCGCCTATTGGCTCGACGCTTTCTGGTGCGATTCCCACGGCCTCTACCTGCGCGGCTGGGTGCACGCCTACGAGCACCGGGTCCGTGGCCTGCGGGTCGAATCGTCGGGGCGTTCCGCCCGGGTGGCCGCCTTCTCCGACCGGCCCGATCTGCTCGCCTTCTATCCCGAGCACGAGCATGTCCGCCATGGCGGCTTCGCCGTCTACCTCGCCTGTCCTCCCGGTCATCCGGTGACGCTGACGCTGGAAACCGACGGCGGCGCCGCGAGCTTTCCGCTCCCCCTGCCGGAAGGCCCGCTTCCCGCCTGGCCGAAGATGCCCGAGGACGAAGGGGAGATCTCGCCGCTTCTGCGGCGCTTTGCCGATCTCGCCAATGCCCGCGGCGGCCGCCTGCTCCAGATCGGCGCGCGGACTCCGCCCGGCGCGGACGCGGTGCCGCCGCGCCACCTGCTGCGCCGGCGCGTGATCGGGCTCGACATCCATCCCGGTCTCAACGTCGACCTGGTGGGCGACGCGCACGGCTTGAGCCGCTTT
The DNA here is from genome assembly GCA_035264905.1 of Thermoanaerobaculia bacterium. Taxonomy (GTDB): domain Bacteria; phylum Acidobacteriota; class Thermoanaerobaculia; order Multivoradales; family UBA5704; genus UBA5704. The sequence continues at coordinate 43,357 of DATFPH010000550.1, read as the reverse complement.
CTGCGCGAAGGCTCGGTGGACGCCGTGCTCTCCGCTTCCGTCCTGGAGCACCTTCAGGCGCCCTGGCTGCTGGCCGCCGAGATCAACCGCGTCCTCAAGCCCGGCGGCCTCGTCTATCACGAGGTGCCGGGAGCCTGGCCGGCGCATGCGCAGCCGAACGACTTCTGGCGCATCTCGGCCGAGGGGTTGCGCGTGCTGTTCGGGCCGGCGAGCGGCTTCGAGGTTCTGGAGACCCGCGACTCCGGACCGGCGGCGATCATCCCCAGCCCGGAGTGGCGCAGCAAGGGATATCTCGACATGCCGACGGTCCCGGCCTTCAGCATGGCCGAGATCCTGGCGCGCAAGGTGGAAGATCTCCAGCCCGGCGCCGTGGCGTGGCCGCTGGGCGCCGGGGAGAGCGAGACGCGGTCGCGGCAGTACCCGGTCTCGGGCCTGCGCCCGACAGGCCCGGGAGGCCATTCCTGATGCCTCACGTCTCCGCCATCCTTCCGGTCTTCAACGGCCGCCGCTTCCTGCGCGACGCGGTGCGGAGCGTGCTGGCGCAGTCGCTGCCTCCCTGTGAGCTGATCGTGGTGGACGACGGCTCCACGGATGACTCGCTCGCAGTGCTGGAGGGGTTGCCGCCGGTGCCGTTCCCGATCCACGTGCTGCGGCAGGCCAACGCCGGGCAGTCGGCGGCGCGCAATCTCGCGGCGCGCCACGCGGAGGGCGAGTACCTGGCGTTCCTCGACCAGGACGACCACTGGTATCCGCAACATCTCGAGATGCTCGTCGCACCGCTCGCCGCCGACGCCGCCGCGGGCTGGTCTTATTGCGACTTCGACGAGATGGACTTCGACGGCCACCTCGTGACACGGGAGTTCCTGCGCGCGGCGGGCCTGCGCCATCCCAAGCGCACGATTTTCGAGTGCGTGGCCTCCGACCTCATGGTCCTCCCTTCGGCGAGCGTGGTCCGGCGCGCCGCGTTCGAACAGGCGGGCGGCTTCGACGAGGCGCTCAGCGGCTACGAGGACGACGACCTGTTCGTCCGTTTCTTCCGCCTCGGCTGGGAGCACGTCTTCGTGGACCGCCCGCTTCTGCGCTTCCGCATCCATTCGAACGGCTGCTCGACGTCGCGCCGCTTCATCGACAGCCGCCTGCGCTATGCGGCGAAGCTCGAGGCGATGCTCCCCGACGATCCGCGCATGTTGCGCTACTACGTACCGGACGCGATCGCGCCGCGCTTTTTCTTCACCTCGCTCGACGACTACGTGCGCGCCTGCTCGGCGCGCGACTGGGACGGGGCACAGCTCGCGCTGGAGACGGTCAACCACTTCGCGCGCCGGCGCCGCCGGAGCCTGCGCCTGCGCTGGAAGCTGCTCTGGATCCAGCGGCCGCGCCTGTTCCGTCTCCTCATCGCTCTCAACGACCGCCTGCCCGACCGCGCCCGCTTCATCCGCAATCCGACCGTCACATTGCGCTGAGGGGGCGGGTGATACAGTGATGCCGCTATGCGGCGATGGACAATTCGGATCGGCGTGGTCGTGGCTCTGGTCGCGATCGTCTTCGCGCTGCGCCGGACGGTCCTCAAGCCGGAGCCGCTCGAGGTCCGGGCCATCGCGGCGGCGCGCGGACAGGTCGAGGAGTCGGTCACCAACTCCCGCGCCGGCACGATCAAGGCGGAGCGCCGCGCCCAGATCTCCCCCGAGGTCGGCGGCCGGGCGGTCGACATCCCCCACCGCGAAGGGGAACGCGTCGCAAAAGGGGACGTCCTGCTCCGGCTCGACCCCAACGTGCTCGAGGGACGGGTGACCCTCTCCCGCCGCGAGCTCCAGGCCGCGGCGGCACAGCGCGATCAGGCCTGTACCAATGCCGAGCGCTCCCGCCGCGAGCTCGCCCGTCTGAGCCGCCTCGCCAAGGAAGGCATCATCTCGACCGACGTCCTCGATCAGGTGCAAACCGCCGTCGAGACCACGAAGTCGGCGTGCCAGGCGGCCCAGGCCGGCGTGGCGCAGGCGCAGGCCTCGATCGATCTCCAGGGGCGGCAGCTCGGCCTGACGGTCATCCGCGCCCCCTTCTCCGGCATCATCGCCGACCTGTCGATCGAGGTGGGCGAGTACACGACCCCTTCGCCGCCCGGCATGCCGATCCCTCCGGTGATCGATCTGATCGATCCGGAGTCGGTCTACGTGAGCGCGCCCATGGACGAGGTCGATTCGGCGCGCATCCAGCCCGGCCAGCCGGTGCGCATCTCGGTGGACTCCTACCCTGGCCGCACGTTCCCGGGCACGGTGCGCCGCATCGCCCCGTACGTGCTCGACCGCGAGGAGCAGAACCGCACGGTGGAGATCGAGGCCGGGTTCGACGGCCTTCCCGCCGGGATGCGCCTGCTCCCCGGCACGTCGGCGGACGTGGAGGTGATCCTGGAGACGCGCGAGAACGTGCTGCGCGTCCCCACGCCGGCTCTCCTCGAAGGCAACCGCGTGCTGATCGTGGAGAACGGCGTCCTGGTCGAGAAGAAGCTCACGATCGGGCTCAAGAACTGGGATTGGACGGAGGTCCGCGCGGGCCTGGCGCCGGGGGATCAGGTGGTCACCTCCCTCGACCGGCCGGAGGTCAAGGCGGGCGCCGAAGTCCGCATCGGTCAGGTCGCTTCTCCGTGATCCGTCTGGAGAAAATCTGCCGCACCTATCAGCTCGGCGGCCAACCGGTCCACGCGCTCGTCGACATCGACGAGCACGTCGAGACGGGCGAGCACATCGCGATCATGGGCCCGTCGGGCTCCGGCAAGTCGACCCTCCTCTATACGCTCGGCTGCCTCGACCGTCCCGACAGCGGCTCTTATTGGCTCGACAACCGCGAGGTGGCCCGCCTGAGCGACGAGGAGCTGACGCAGATCCGGCGCCATCTGATCGGCTTCGTCTTCCAGTCGTTCCATCTCGTGCCGCGGCTGACCGCCGCCGGGAACGTCGAGCTCCCCATGGTCTTCGCCGGCCTGTCCCGCGGCGAGCGGCGGGAGCGGGTCGAGGCCGCCCTGGCGTCGGTGGCCCTCTCGGACCGCATCGATCACCGGCCGGACCAGCTCTCCGGCGGCGAGCGCCAGCGGGTGGCTCTGGCCCGCGCCGTGGTCATGCAGCCGCGCCTGATCCTGGCGGACGAGCCCACGGGCAACCTCGACACGACCTCCGGCCGGCAGATTCTCGACCTTCTCGACCGGATGAATGACGAGGGAGTCACGCTGGTCGTCGTCACCCACGACCCGACGGTGGCGCAGCGGGCCGACCGGGTGGTCGTGCTGGTCGACGGCCAGATCGCCCGCCGGCTGCCGGGCCGCGACGTGATGGGCACGGCGAATCTCTTCGCGCCCCCCCAGAGTCAGGAGGCCCCAGGATGACCTTCTCGGATCTCCTCCGCTTCGCCGCCGGCTCTCTCGGAGGGCACCGTCTGCGCACCGCTCTGTCGCTCCTCGGCATGGCGATCGGCGTCGCCGCGGTGGTGGCCTTGACCGCGCTCGGCGAGGGCGCGCGGCGGTATGTCATCGACCAGTTCGCGAGCATCGGCACGAACCTGCTGATCGTCGTGCCGGGCAAGACGGAGACCACCGGCATCCCCGGCATGGTGCCCGGCACGGCGAACGACATCACCCTGCAGGATGCCGAGGCGCTCGCCCGCCAGATCCCGGAGGTGGACAAGGTGGCGCCGATCGTGGTCGGCACGGAGGACGTCGCCTACGGCGCACGCCGCCGGCAGGTCGCGGTGGTCGGCTCGACGCAGGAGTTCGCGGAGGTCCGCCAGGTCTCGGTGTCGCGCGGCGAATTTCTTCCGGCGACCGACATGGAGCGCGGCCGGTCGGTCACCGTCCTTGGAAAAAAGGTGGCCCAGGAGCTCTTCCCCGGCGAGGAGCCGGTCGGCAAGATCGTGCGGGTCGGCGGCTGGCGCATGCGGGTCATCGGCGTGCTGGCGCCGCGCGGCGTCCAGCTCGGCATGAACGTGGACGACGTGGTGCTGGTCCCCGTGGGGACCGCGATGAAGATGTTCGACCGGCGCTCGCTCTTCCGCATCTTCGTCCAGGTGCGGGGCACGGCCGGCCTGGAACCCGCCAAGCAGAAGGTGATCCGGCTGTTCAAGGAGCGGCACGACGGGGAGGAGGACATCACGGTGCTGACCCAGGACGCGGTCGTCTCCACCTTCTCGCAGATTTTGGGAGCCCTGACTCTGGCCGTGGGGGCGATCGCGGCGATCTCGCTGACGGTCGCCGGGATCGGCATCATGAACGTCATGCTCGTGGCCGTCTCGGAACGGACGCGGGAGATCGGTCTCCTGCGGGCCGTCGGGGTCGGCCGGCGCCAGGTGCTGGCCGTCTTCCTGACCGAGGCGGCCCTCCTCTCCGCGGCCGGCGGGCTGCTCGGATTGGCGATCGGCTGGACGGCGATCGAGATCCTCGTCGAGATCTTCCCGGCCCTGCCGGCGAGCCCGCCGCCCTGGGCGGTCGGCGCCGCGCTCGCGCTGTCGTTCGGCGTCGGGCTCCTCTTCGGCTGGCTGCCGGCGCGGCGGGCGGCGCGGCTCGACCCGGTGCTGGCGCTGGCTTCGAGATGAGGTGGAGGTAACCGCATGCGCGACCTGATCCGTTTGGCTTACAACGCCGTCGCCGGGCACAAGCTCCGCTCGGCGCTCTCGATGCTGGGGATTGCCATCGGCATCGCCTCGGTGATCCTGCTGACCTCGATCGGCGAAGGGACCCGCCGCTACATCCTCGAGCAGTTCGCGCAGTTCGGCACCAACATCCTGTCGGTCGTTCCGGGAAAGGCCGAAACCGTCGGCATCCCCGGCGTCCTGGGCGGCACGACGCGCAAGCTGACGATCGACGACGCGCTGTCGCTGCAGCGCATCTCGGGGGTGAACGAGGTGGTGGCCAACGCGTACGGCAGCGCGCGCGTCGAAGCCAACGGCCGCGGGCGCAGCGTGTTCGTCTATGGAGTGACGCCGAACGTGCCGACCGCCTGGAACTTCAGGGTGCGCCAGGGCACGTTCTGGCCGGCCGGCGACCCGCGCCGCGGCGCGCAGGTGGCGGTCCTCGGTCCGAGTCTCAAGCGCGAGCTGTTCGGCGAGGAGAACGCCCTCGGCCGCTTCGTGCGCGTCGGCGGCAGCCGCTTCCGCGTCATCGGGATCATGGAATCCAAGGGGCAGTTCATCGGCTTCGACATCGACGACGCGGTCTACGTTCCTGTGGCGAGCGCGATGCGGATCTTCAATCTCGCGGAGCTCAACGAGATCCACGTGGTCTACGCGCATGCCGGCCTGGCGGACCGCGTGGAGCGCGAGGTCCACCGCGTGCTCAAGGGGCGGCACAACGACACCGAGGACTTCACGGTCACCACCCAGAAAGCCATGCTGGACGTCTTCGGCAACGTGATGAACATGATCACCCTGGCGGTGGGAGCGATCGCCGGGATCTCGCTGCTGGTGGGCTCGATCGGCATCCTGACCATGATGTGGATCGCCGTGGGCGAGCGCACGCAGGAGATCGGCTTGATCCGGGCGATCGGCGCGACGCGCCAACAGGTGCAGCTCCTCTTCCTCACCGAGGCCGCCGCCCTGGCCACTTTGGGCGGCGCGTTCGGCCTCCTGGCCGGCATGGGCATCGCCGCCCTGCTCCGCCTGGCCATCCCCGGGCTGCCGATCCACACGCCGCTGCTGTTCGCGGCGCTGGCCGTGGCGATGAGCACGGTCACCGGGCTGCTTTCAGGGGTGCTGCCGGCGCGGCGGGCGGCGGGGCTCGATCCGATCGAGGCTCTGCGGGCGGAGTAGGGGCGGCTCGCCGGATCAGCCCTGGCGCACCTTCTTTAGAGAGGACAAAAGGAGAAGACCATGACCAGGAAGCTCCGCCGTGCCTTGTGGATCGTGATCATTCTGCCGACGGTTCTGACCGCCACCATCTTGCTGTCGACTCCTCAGAATGCACAGAGTTGTGGCGCCAGCAGGTGCGGTTACGAGTTCTACTATTACAGCGATGCCAGCCACACCACGTTGGTGGGATGGCAGTTCTGGGACTGTAGCTGCAACTACTTCACCTGGGGAACCACCAGCTTTTATCGGGAAATCCTCGAGAACGAATGCTGCGGCTAGGAAGCTTCCGGCGTAGCGGGAAGCTCCTCCTCCCACTTCGTCACCGCATACCGCCACAGCTTCACGTCTGGCGCCCAGAAGCGCGGCGGCAGGCCGGCTTTGTGCTTGAGATGGCCCAGGAAGTCGAGCGGGTCGGGGAGCTGGTCCCAAACCTGCGGCAGGAAGGTACTGCGGCACTGCCCCCATTCGAAGACGACACCATCGGCTCCGGGCCGGAGAATGCGGCAGGCGTCGGCTTCGCAGGTGACGGCGACCGGCTCGGGCGTCGAGAGAAGGGAGATCTCGAGGCGGATCTCCGGCATCTCGCCCGGCGCCAGCGGCGGGAAGCGGGTGTCGGAAAACGCCGCGGCGCGGGCGTTGCTCCAGACGTCTTCGCGCAGCGGCCGGTAGGCGCGGATCGACCCCACGCAGCCGCGGAGCTGATTGAGGCGCCGCAAGGTCACGAAGCAGGCGCCGGGGTCCTCCAGCCAGGGCTCGCGGTGCTCGTTCTCTCCGCTGCCCAGCTTCAAGGCGTCCAGGAGGCTCGCACGGGCGAGATCCAGGAGAACCGGCCCCCACTCCGCCGCGCTCACGCGGCCTCCCTAAAACCGAAAGCGCCGTAGCCGACCACCCGGTTGCGGTCGCCCGCCGTATCTCCCGAATTGCGCAGGTCGAGGAGCTCGGGGACGAGCCCCTTCCGGCGGGCGGCCACCAGCAGGCCGTTGATCGGCCGGGCGCCGCAGGCCTGTCCGCTCTGGAGCGGCCCGCCGAGAGCGACGATCTGCCCGGCCGTGGCGCCATCCACCTCGCGGGCCTCCTCGTACGGGAGATAGTGGGAGAGATCGGAGCTGACGACGATCAGCGTCTCGGGTCCGCCCCAGAGCCGTTCCAGGACCTCGGCGACCTCTTCGCCCGAAGCGTCTCCCACGACCAGAGGGACGATCTCGAAGCGGTCGCCCAACAGCACCTGGAGGAAGGGAATCTCCACCTCCAGCGAGTGCTCCTGCGCGTGCGCCGCCGGCTGGACGCGGACCTGGGGCAGCCGGAGCGATTCCCGCGCCCCCTCCGGATTGATCGCCACCTCGCCGAGAGGAGTCTCGAAGTGGTTGGCGTCCGGCAGGGCGAGCCCGTGGATGGGCACGAAATGGGCCGGCCCCAGGAGGACCACCCGCTCGATCCTCGCCGCGATCGAGGCTACGGTCTGGAACGCGCTGGCGGCGATCGGGCCGGAATAGACGTACCCCGCGTGCGGGGCGATGATCGCTTTGGGAGCGGGTGCCGAAGGGGCCGGAGCCTCCCGCAAGAGCTCCTCCACCATCCCCCTCAGCCGGCCCGGCGAGCCGGGATAAAACGCTCCGGCGACGGCGGCGGGACGGACGCGAACAGCCATACAAGGGGCAATGTAGCACGGAGGCCCTGATCCTCGGCCCCCCTTCCCTATCCGGTCTCACCCTCGATCAACTCCGGAGCGCAGCTCGCGAACAACCCCTTCAGGGACAAGAACCTCTTGATAGAGCTGTGGCAGAAGATCCAGGAGGTCGAGCTGAAAAAGGTACTGCAGTGGCGAGGTATTTGTGATGACCTCAGGCATTCTCGAGGTCTCGTCGCATCTCGTCCTTTGTCTGGCGGAACGTGACAACTCCGTAGTCACCGAGCCGTGTCAGGAACAAAGGCTTGGGAACCCCGGCGAGCTCGGCGGCAGCGCCCGAGGAGAGCCGCCCTATTTCGAAGAGCTTGACCGCGGCAGCCATCCGAAGCTCTTCTCCAGCTTCTTCTGCGGAAACCCTGAGAGCCAGCAGGGAGTCTTCTGAAATGTCGAGAAGGATCTGACTCATAAGCTTCTCCGATCGAGAATAAATGTAGCACGGAGGACCTACCCGCCCCCCAGCACCTGCCGGCACCGCCGCTGCGCCCGCACGCGGTCGGGGAAGGGGAGCTCGCCGAGGACGACCAGGTTCCGCTCGCGGCCGTTGCCCAGGTGCGCCAGGACCTCGCGGTACTGGTGCTCGGCGCGGCCGCGGTTGCCGAGGCGGAGGAGACAGTCGGCGAGCAGCACCCGCACCTGATAGAGCTCCGGATCGAGATAGAGGGCGGCCCGGTAGGAGGCGATCGCGTCGTCGGTCCGGCCGGTCACGTCGTGGAGGAACCCTTCCAGGGCATGCGCCGCCGGCTCCGAGGGGTCCACGGCCAGCACCTGCTCGATGGCGCGGCCGGCCTCCTCGATCTGATTTTCAGCCAGGTGGCGCGCCGCGAGGAGCAACCGCTCCTGGACGCTCAAGGGGGACACGGCCGGCGCTTTTTTCGGCGCGGGCGCGGGCACAAGGGCCTCCCGGCGCGGGGCGGGCACGGCGAGCTTCGGCGCGGGCCGCGCCGGCTCGATCCGCGTCACGGGTTGGACCGTCACGGGCGGACGATCCCGCTTCGGCGGAGCCTGCGTCGCCGGTGCCTTGCGGTGGCGATAGCAGAAGCAGGAGCCGAGGTCCACGGGCTCCAGCTCGTCCTGGACCTGCCAGAGAGTCTCCGAGGCCCCGAGAAAAAGATATCCGTCGCGCGCCAGAAGCTGGCCGACCTGCTGCACGACCTTGCGCTGCAGCGGCCGGCGAAAATAGATCAGCACGTTGCGCAGCAGGATCAGATCGATTTCGGGCGCGGGGAGCTGGAACGGCGGATGCGCCAGGTTGAGCGGCTGAAAGGTGATGCGCGAGCGCAGCTCCGCGCTCAGCTCGTAGAGCTTGCCCCGCCGGCTGAAGTAGCGCTCCAGGAGGTCCGGCGGCACCTGCCCGACCGCACGGTCGCCATAGAGGCCGAGCCGCGCCCCGGCGAGCGCCTCCTCGTCGACGTCGGTCGCCAGGATCGACCACCCTACGTGGGCGAAGCTCTTGTCCTCCGACAGGATCATGGCCAGGGTCGCCGGCTCTTCGCCGCGCGCGCAGGCCGCCGACCAGATGCGGAGCGTCGTCTGGCCCCGCGCCTGGATGAGCTCCGGCAGGACCTGCTTCCGGATCACCTCCCACTGCTGGGGAGCGCGGAAGAAATACGACTCCTTGATGGTGACCAGGGGGATCAGCTGGGGCCATTCGTCGCGCAGAGCATCGGTCTCCAGAGCGCACACGTACCCTTCGATCGTGCCGAGGCCCTTCCCGTGGGCGCGCCGCTTCGCCACCTCCTCCAGGAAAGGCAGACGGCTCGCCGGGATGACGTTGCCCGTCCGGTCGCGGATCATCCCCACCAGCCGCTGGAGCGGATCGGTGAGCGGCGGGTGCGGTGCGTGGCTCACGCTTTGCCCTCCGCCGGCCGCACGCAATTCCGCCCCGTCGCCTTGGCATCGTAGAGCCGGCGGTCGGCGAGCGAGACCAGGAGGTCCACGGTCGCCGCGGAGGTCAGCTCGTCCCAGGTGGCCACGCCGAAGGAGCACGTGATGCGGACGGTCGCGCCGGACGAGAGCCGTACCACGTGGGCTTCGAGCCCCTGGCGCAGCCGTTCGGCGGCCAGCCGCGCGGAGGCCAGATCGATCTGCGGCAGCACGGCGAGGAACTCTTCTCCGCCGTAGCGGCCCAGCACGTCGGTCGACCGCAGGCAGCTCCGCAACACTCCGGCGGCTTCGCGCAACACCATGTCCCCCGCCAGATGCCCGTGGACGTCGTTGACCTCCTTGAACTCGTCGAGGTCGCAGAGGATCACGCTGAGCGGGTTCTTGTAGCGGCGCGCGCGCTCCATCTCCTCGGTCAGCCGGTCATAGATCGCCCGGTGGTTGAGCTGGCGGGTCAGCCCGTCGAGGGTGGACATCTCGCGCAGGCGCTGGGACAGCCGCGCGTTGTCGAGGACCAGGACGAGGGGCCGGATCAGGCCGGCCAGCCGCTCCGCCGCGGCGAGGCGGTACTCGTCGGGGTCTCGCGGCAGCAGGGCGAGCCCCCCTGCGGCGCCGCGCAGCGACAGCGGAATCCAGACCATCCGCTCCAGATCCACCCGCACCGTCCCCGGCTGGCCGCCGACCCGCGCCTCGACCGCGGTCCCCGGGATGAGATGGAGGCGGCGGATCAGGCACTCCCGGATCGCCTCCACGTCGTCCGCCGCCAGAGGATCCTGGAGCAGGATCTCGACCAGCGCCGTCTCGAGCTCGGCCACGGCCACGGCGAGGAACCGCGCGTCCACGACCTCGCCGAGGGTCTCCAGGACGGCGCGCCCGGCATCGTGGAAGTCGGCCGCCGTCATCCCCTGCTCCAGCAGGGTGTTGACCACCGTGGCTTGGAGAAGGCCGGCGTCGAGCTGGCGGGCCACCCGCGCGAGCACCTCGACGGGGCCCACTTCGGGCGCAGGCGCGGACGCGTCGAGCGGCCGCGGCGCCGCCGCGTCGTCGACGAGACGCCGCACGGTCGCGACGAGCTCGTGCGGACGGTGGTCTTTGGTCAGGTAGGCGTCCGCGCCGGTCCGCAGGCTCCAGAAGCGCGAGGGCGCTTCCGCGTGGCTGGTCAGGATCAGCACCGGGATGTGCGCGCACAGGGGATCGGCCTTGAGCAGGCGCAGCAGGGGGAAGCCGTCCATCGTGGGCATCTCGAGATCGGTGACCACGGCGGAGGGGCGCTCGCGCAGCGCGGTCATCGCGCCCTCGGCACCGTCGCGCGCCTCCAGGACCTCGAAACCGGCTCCGCGGAGCGTCCGGGCGAGAATGGCCCGCGTCACCTCGCTGTCGTCCACCACCAGGACGCGCGAGCTCACGGCACGCCCCCCCACGCGCGGACCAGCGTCCGCGCCAGCGCTTTCGGCGGCAGCGCCACGTCCGCCGCCCGCTTCTCCAGGGCGACCCGCGGCATGCCGAACACCACGGAGCTCGCCTCGTCCTGCACCATGGTGAGGCCCCCCGCCTTGCGCAGGGCCAGCAGCCCTTCGACCCCGTCCGCGCCCATGCCGGTCATCAGCACGCCGGCCACCTCGCGCGGGCAGCTGTCGGCGCAGGAGAAGAACAGGTCGTCGACGGAGGGCTTGTGGGCGCGCCGCGCCGGGCTCACCGTGTCGAGGCGCAGCACGCCGCCGGGATCGAGCCGCAGATGGGAGCCGCCCGGAGCGAGCCGCACGACGCCCTTGCGCAGCACCTCGCCGTCCTTGGCCAGGCGGACGTCGAACGGGAGCTGGTTGTTGAGCCAGTCGGAGAAACCCAGCTCGAAGCCGGAGGCGATGTGCTGGACGATCGCGAAGCCGACGGGCGCATCCGCCGGAACGTTGACGAGCAGCTCGCGGACGGCCGCGGGGCCGCCGGTCGAGGCGCCGATGGCGACCCAGCGGAGCTCCTGCGGCGCGGAGATCAGAGCGGCCTCTTCTTCGGCCGTCCGCCGCCGGCGCCGCGGGCGCGGCTGCGACTGGGCTTCGATGATGCCGCGCACGGTCTCCGGCAGGGTCTCGGCGAGCTGGTGCCAGCTCGGCGTGTCCTCCGGCTTGGGGAGCACCTCCAGAGCGCCGCGCCGGATCGCCTCGAAGGCGGTCTGCATCTGGTTGCGCGTGGCGCGCGAGGAGAGGACCACGATCGGCGTCGGGCGCATCGACATGATCTGCTCGATGGCCCCATAGCCGTCCATCACCGGCATCTGCAGGTCCATGACGATCAGGTCCGGCTGGACCTCGAGGACCGCCCGGAGCGCCTGCGCGCCGTCTTCGGCCTCGCCCACGACCTGCATGTCCGAGGTGCGCGAGAAGAATCTTTTGAGGACCGCCCGCACGGACGGAGAATCGTCGACCAGCAGGACGCGGATCATGAGCGTGCTTCGCCTCGAATCTAATTCCCGCTCAAGCGGCGGACCAGGTCGACCAGCTCGCCGGCGTCCAGGCTCTGCTTCGTGAGGTAAGCGTCCGCGCCCACCTTGAGGCCGCGCAGCCGGTCTTCCGGCCGGTCGCGGGTCGAGACCACGATGATCGGCAGGTGGGCGAAGTGCTCCATGGCGCGGAGCTGGGCGGTGAGCTCGAAGCCGTCCATCCCCGGCATCTCGATGTCGGTGACCACGCAGTCGAAGGAGCGCTCCGAGAGGAGGCTCAACGCCTCGACGGCGTCGCCGGCCGCCGAGACCTGGAAGCCCGCGTCCTCCAGGAGACGCCGCTCCATCTCGCGCGTGACCAACGAATCGTCCACCAGGAGCACCCGCACCTTTTTGATCACGATCCGTTCCCGCGCCACGGGCAGGGCGCGCAGATACTCGCGCTGCGCGAGCACTCCGGGCGCGAGGACGCCCACCGGCTCGCCGGAGGCGAGGAGGGCCACCCCTTCCAGCAGGCGGTCCGCGGCCACCTTGCGGGTCATCGGCCGCACCAGGATCTCCTGCTCCCCTTCCACGTCGTCCACCGCCACGGCGAGCGCCTGGCCGGAGACGGCGCCTTCGAGGAGGAGCTGGTAGTCGACCGCCGGCTGGGCATAGAGCCGGGCGAGCGGGACGAAGGGCACCAGCCGGTCCGGGAACCTGGCCATCGTGCGGCCGTCGCGCTCGACGATCATTTCGGGATCGAGGCGGGTGGCGCGCCGCACCACCGAGCTGGGGAGGGCGAGCCGGAGCTGTCCGACGCGCAGCAGCATGACCGCTTCGCCGCGCCGCGCCACCGGCACCTCCAGGGTGATCGTCGTCCCCCGGCCGAGGTCGGTGTCGAGGAAGACCTCGCCGCCCACCCGGTTCGCCGACGAGGCCACGACGTCGAGGCCGACACCGCGGCCCGAGACCTCGGAAACTTCCTTGCGGGTCGAAAATCCTGGAGCGAAGATCAGCCGCAGGGCTTCTTCCCGTCCCATCGTGGTCGCGCTCGCCGCATCGACCAGCCCCACCGCGACCGCGCGTTCCAGGACCTTGACCGTGTCGATCCCGCCGCCGTCGTCCTGCAGGCTGAGGCGCACGCGGGGGCCATCCGCGAGAGCGCGCAGGTGGAGGCGGCCGGCGCGCGGCTTGCCCTTGGCCTCGCGGACGTCCGGCGGCTCGATGCCGTGATCGACCGCGTTGCGCACCAGGTGGAGCAACGCGTCTTCCAGCTCGCGGGTGATGCGGCGGTCGAGGCGGGTCTCCTCCCCTTCGAGCTCCACGTCGACATCGCGGCCCAGGGAGCGGGCCAGCTCGCGGGCGTAGCGGGCCAGGAGGTGGAGCGAGCCGCGCAGCGGCTGGAGCTGCAAGGAGAGCATCCGGTCGAGCTGCTCTTCGGAGGCGCGGATGAGCCGCCGCTGCCCGCCTTCGAGCTCCACCGCGACCCGGCGCAGCATGGTCGAGAGGACGGCCAGCACCTGCGTGGGCTGCGGCTCATGGAGCCCCTCCTCGGCCAGGCGGGCGAGCTCATAGATCCGCTCGACCACCTGCCGTCCAGCGAGCGCCATGATCCGCACCTGGGTCGCCCGCTCGGCCACTGCATCGAGCGCGCCGGTGTCCACCCGGATGTCCCCGCCGGCCCCGCGCTTCGAAGGCGCCGCCGCAGCCGGCTTCTCAGTCGTTGCCGGCTCAGGCTCAGGCGCAGCCGGTTCCGCCTCGACCGCCGCCTCCTGAACCTCCTCAGGCTCCGGCGCTGCCTCGGTCTTTTTGCTGTCCTTGCCGTCCTTGGCCACCGCCGCCGCCGGGACCTCGGCGCCGTCCCCGGAGCCCGCCAGCCGCGCCATCAGCTCCGCGTCGTGCTCCGGATCGCTGCCGTGCGCGACGGTATCCACCATGCGGCTGAGCTGGTCGACGACCTCGGTCAGCAGGCCGATCGTGCCGGGCGGCGCGACCTGGAGGACCTCTTCGGCGGCGTGGCAGAGCTCGGCGAGAGGGGCGATCCGCAGCATGCGGCCGGCGCCTTTGAGCGTGTGGAGCTCGCGCTTGACCTCGACCTTGGCCTGGCTGTCGGCCTCCAACTGGGGGACGAACGTGGCGAGCCGCTCGATGCGGTCGCGCGCTTCCTCCACAAAGAGGGGGACGAGATCTGCGAACTCCGGATCCACGTCAGATCTTCGACCAGCTGTCGAGGTTCACGTCGAGGCCGAGGACGCCGACCAGCTCACCCTTCTCATAGATCGGGGCCGCGGCCGTGAAGATCGGCTGCTCCGAGAGAAGCGACACGAACTTCGAGGTCAGGATCGGATACTTCTCCTGGACCGCGGCCTTGTACCAGGGCCGCTCGTTGAAGCCCTCGCCGGCGCGGACCGCCAGCGGCACCTCGCGGTCGCCGATGATCTGCCGGTTGACCGTGAGCGCCACCTGGCCGCCCTTGCCGTCGTAGAAATAGAGGCATTCCACGTACGGCTGCTGGTTGACCAGGTCTTCGAGGAGCCGCTCGATCGCCTCCCAATTGCCGAGGCGGCGGCGCACGTCGCTCGCCCAGCTCTCCGCCAGGTGCTTGAGCGAGTGGGGCGACGCGAGGTGGAAGGACTGGGCGAGCAGCTGGATGATCAGGCCGAGCTGGTTCAGGCGGTCCGCCGTGTCCGAGAACTGCTTCAGACCGTCCGCCATGCGCTGGACCACGTGGCTCACCTCCTTCAGGGTGAGCACGACCTCGTCCGACGCGGCGTTCTGCTGCTGCGTGGCGAGCGAGATCTCGCGGGCCACCCGCGCGCTGTCGCCCGAGGCTTCGCGCAGGGCCTCGATCGCGTCGGCGGCGAAGCGCGCCCGCTCCAGCACTCGGGTCGCCTCCTTGCTTCCCTCCTCGGTGGCGACGACCGTGGCGCGGATCGAGCTGGCGAACTCGTCGAGCAGGTTGCGCACGGAATCGACCGACTCCTGCGAGCGCTGGGCGAGGCGGCGCACCTCCTCGGCGACCACCGAGAAGCGCCGGCCGTGGTCCTTGGCCGCCGCCGCCTCGATCGCCGCGTTGAGCGACAGGATATGCGTCTCCTGGGCGATGTCGGTGATCAGGTCGAGGACGCGGTAGATCTCCTTCGAGCGGGTGCCGAGGATCTCGGCGCGGCTGGCGATCCCCTGGATGCGCTTGCGGGCCTCCTCGATTCCCTGCACCGCCTCCTCCACGGCGGCCTTGCCGATGTTGCCGCTCTCCTCGGCCCGCTGCGCCAGCTCGGCCTGGGTGGCCGCGTTCTCGGCGATCTGCGAGGCGGTGCGCGCCAGCTCCTCCATGGCCGCGGTGATCTCGACGACCGAGGCCGCCTGCTCCGAGGAGCCGGAGGCGAGCTCGGAGGCGATCTCGTTGACCGCGTTGGCTGCGGAGGCGACCTCGACAGAGCTCGCCTGGATCTGCTGGGCGAGCACGTCGAGGGCGCTCGTCGCATGCGAGAAGGTGCTGGAGAGACGGCCCGGCAGCTCGCGCGAGCGCTCGGCGCAGTTCACCAGGTCTCCGGCGCGCAGACGGTCGAGCGCCAGCACCAGCGCCTTCTCCGCCTCGGCGTTGACCCGATCGCCCTGGGCCACGCGCGAATGCAGGAGCTGCTGGCCGCGGTAGACGTACGAGTATCCCCACAGAAGCACGACCGCGAGGAGGAGAAACAGGTTGTACGGCCACCCGGGCGCTCCGTTCAGCCCTTGGTTCAGCAGAAGCAGGAGGACTCCTGACAGGGCGACTCCGGCCGCGATCGCGAGGCCCGTCAACGAGGTGTTCTTCGACTCAGCGGCGTCCTTCGCCATCGCTCATCTCTCCTTCGCTTCCTGCGAGCCGTAGCGCGTGCGGCGGCCGTTGCGGGTCGACGATCACCAGCGGGGCCTCCGCGTGCACCGCCAGCCCGCCCGCCGTGTCGGGCCAGAACCGCCGCAGAGCGCCGGCCAGCGGCCAGACCGCCAGCTCCGGCACCACGCCGACCACTTCGTCGACCCCGAGCTCCGCGCCGCCCACCCTGAGGCGGAACCGCGCGCCGTCCCGCGAGAGTCCTTCGACCGCGTCATTCGATACTCCCCAGAGCACGCCGTCGCGGCGCACCAGCAGATATCCCCGTTGGTTGACCGGGCTCAGGGCCGGGCTCACTGCTCTCCCCCGAGCGCCTCCAGATTGACCACGCGGACCACCGCGCCGTCCACCAGGGCCTCGCCGAGGATGAAGCCGCCGTCGCCGGCCACCACCGAGGTGAGCTGCACCTCGGAAACCTCCAGCGCCGCATCCGCCGCCAGGCCGACCAGCTCGCGGGCGTCCTGCGGCCCGACCCAGACGACGATCGTGACCGGATGGGCCGGCTTGGCGCCGGTCGGCGCGCCGATCAGACGGGCCAGCTCCAGCACCGGCAGCGGCTCGCCGCCGAACTCGGCCAGCCCCTTGAGCTCATCGGTCGCGCCGGGCAGCGGATGGACCGTCAGCGCGCGCAGCACCCGCCGCACCGAGCGCAGCGGCAGCGCGCAGACGTACTCCCCCGCCTGCACCAGCAGGTGGCTGCCGGCCGAGAGGCCGCCCCGCCGGCGTCCGGTCCCCACGAGAGGCTCTGCGGTGGTCATCCGGGCGTCTCCTCTTCCTCTAGATGCGGGTCCAGCCCGTCACGTTGATGTCGACCCCGACCACGCCCATGAACGTGCCGTCGCGCCCGAGGATGGGCGAAGCGACCGTGAACACCCTCTCGCCGTTGAACAGCGACTCATAGGGCGGGGTGAGCGCCGAGCGCTTCTCGCGCGACACGATCCGGTACCACGGCCGCTTGGTCATGTCGAGCTCGCGCAGGTTGACCGCGATCTGATGGCCGTTGTGCAGGCTGCGGTTATAGGCGAGAGCCACGGTGAAGCCGGTGGTGTCCACGAAGTAGCCCATCTCGATGAACGGCGCCCCCTGCACCAACTCGTCGAGCTGCGCCTCCAGCTCGGACGACCCGGCCTTCTGGAGCTTCTTCGCCCACTCCTCCACCAGGTTCTTGAGCGAGCGGGGCGAGTCGAGATGGAACGACTGGGCCAGGAGCTGGATCGTGAGGCCGAGATGGTTCAGGCGGTCCGCCGTGGTCGACAGGTTCTTGAGCCCGCCGGTCATCCGCTGCACCACCAGGCTGACCTCGCGGAGCGTCATCACGACCTCGTCCGACGCGGCGTTCTGCTGCTGCGTCGCCATCGAGATCTGCTGCGCCACCCGCGACGTGTCGCCCGAGGCGAGGCGCAACTCGGCGATCGCGGTCGACGCGGCGCGCGACCGTTCGAGCACGCGGCCGGCCTCCTTCATCCCCTCCTCGGTCGCCACGATCGTGGCGCGGATCGAGCTGGAGAACTCGTCGAGCAGGCCGCGCACGGAGTCGACCGACTCCTGCGAGCGGTGCGCGAGATGGCGGACCTCCTCGGCGACCACCGAGAAGCGCCGGCCGTCGGCCCCCGCCGCGACCGCCTCGATGGCGGCGTTGAGCGACAGGATGTGGGTCTCCTGGGCGATCTCGTTGATCAGCTCGAGCACCCGGTAGATTTCCTTGGAGCGGGTGCCGAGAGCGTCGGCGCGCTGGGAGATCGCGGTGATGCGCTTCTGCACCTCCTCGACCCCGGAGACCGCCTCGTCGACCGCCAGGGCGCCGGCGTCGCCGCTCGACTCGGCGCGGGCGGCGAGCCCCGCCTGGCGGGTGGCGCTCTCGGCGATCTGCGACGCGGTGCGCGCCAGCTCTTCCATCGCGGCGGTGATCTCGACCACGGAGGCCGCCTGCTGCGACGATCCGGAGGCGAGATCCGAGGCGATCTGATTGACGTCGTCGGCGGACGAGGCGACCTCGATCGAGCTGTCCTGGATCTGCTGCGCGAGCGCGCTCAGGGCGTCGCTCGCGGCGAGCAGGACGCGCGACAGCCGGTCCGGCAGCATGCGGGCGTGCTGATTGGAGCGGACCAGGTCGCCGGCGCCGAGCTCCTCGAACGCCGAGATCAGCTTGCCTTCGAGGCGCTGCCACTGCTCCTGCGTCTCCGGGAGGCGGCGCTCGAGACGGCGGAAGAAGGGGAAGACCTTCAATCCATAGGCGGCGATGCCGGCGATCCCGATCGCGACGAACAGCCAGGCCGGCCAGGGCGGCTGCCCTCCGGCTCCGGGAAGGAACATGAGAAAGCCGAGGACCGTGAGCCCCACGATCACGATCCATCCGACCAGAGCGTTGTCGGTGAACCGGGTCGCCCACTCGGGCAACAGGTGCTCCCCGGCACGGACCGTCGACTCTGGATCCATTCCTGATTCTCCTTTCCCTGCCGGCGGGGACTGCCCTGCCACGGCCAAGACACATGAGGCGGCGCTCCGAGCTGGCCGGAGCCTCCACCGAAAGCTGTGAAGCTTCTTCGTGGTTCGTAGGATAGGGGATTCGCCCTCAGCGGGCAAGCGTGAGGGGCTAGGCGAGCACTGGCGGTGAGTTACCATATGCCCATGGAGACTCGCGAACGCCTGCATGCCCTGGTCGACTCTTTGCCCGATGGCGAAGCCCATGTGGCACTTCGATTTCTCGAGTTTCTCGAGAGCGAGGGGGCTGTCCGGCTCTGGTCCATGGCGGATGCCCCCGTGGATGACGAGCCCCTGAGCTACGAGGAGGAACGCGCCCTGGCCGAAGCCGAGGAAGACCTGAGCCATGGGCTCGTCGTCTCTCACGCGGAAGCCCGGCGACGCCTCCTGGGTGAGGCTTGAGCCTTCAGGTCCGCTGGACGGATCGGGCACTCAAAGACGTCGCGCGGCTGGATCGGCCGTTGCGCCATCGCGTCGTGGCGGCAATTGAGGCCTTTGCAGCCACAGAGCGAGGCGACTTGAAGCGACTTCAGGGTGACCAGACTGGGATCTTCCGACTCCGGGTCGGAGACTGGCGAGTGCTCTTCTCCCAAGAGGAGGGCGGGATCCTGGTGCGACGGGTTCTGCCCCGGAGTGGCGCCTATCGGCCCTGATCGAAGAGAACTCTCCCCCTGACGGGCAAGCGCAGGGTGTGCGCGATCTCGGGCAGGTGGCTGCCCTCTCAGGAGGTCTCCACAGCCTCTTCCGCCTCCCAGAGGATGCGCTCGATCAGCTTGCTAGCTCCCGCGTCAGCTCGTCCTCGTCATAGTCGAACGGCGTGATGTAGTGCTTGCCCATCAGGAGGAGGAACTGGGCGAACGGAAGACCAGCGAGCTCGGCAGCCTTCCCGAAGCCCAGCCGGCGCGACCGGACCTCTTCGAGCAGCCAGAGCAGCCGCATCTCATCCGCGACCTCTTGTGGATCCCAGCGCCGGTGCCGAAACGCATCATCTGGCAGATCGACCACGATCGAGCGGGCCTTCGAGGTTCCAGGCATGGCTTCAGTATAGCTCTGCTGCCCCTGCTCACAAACTGAGCGTCCCCCTTTGCCCCGTTCGCGGCACTTTGCTATATTCCCCTCAGCATCTCGCTTCAACTTGCAGGGAAGGCGTCTGTCCGAGCCGCCGCGCACCTCGTGCGCTCAGGGGCTCTTTCACGATCAGGGAAGCTGATCCAGGGAGGACACATGCAGCACCGTACGCTTCGCGGTTTCGCTCTCTTCGGCGCGGCCCTGCTGGCCACTGCGCCGGCCTGGGCCGCCAACGGGCACCTGCTCCACGGAGTCGGTGCCGTCAACAGCTCGATGGGAGGCGCCGGTGTGGCGCTGCCCAACGACGCTCTGGGCGCCTTGTCTCTCAACCCGGCCCTCTTGACCCAGATCGATGGGCACAAGATGGAGTTCAGCGCCGAGTACAACACGGCCAAGAACGCGGTTGAGAGCGAGATCGGACCGTTCTCCGGCCGTACCGAGGAGGAGGGCGACCCGTCTCTGATTCCCGCCTTTGGCTTCACCGTCCACAAACCGGGCGCCGGCAGCGCTTTCGGCGTGGGCTTCCTCGGTCTTGCCGGATTCGGCGTCGATTACCCGCAGACCGCCGGCAACCCGCTCCTGTCGCCGCAGCCCGCGGGCTTCGGCCGGGTCTACTCCAACTATCAGTACATGAAGGTGCCGGTCGCCTTCGCCTTCCAGGTGACGCCGAGCTTCTCGGTCGGCGCGTCGCTCAACGCCGGCCGCGCCACCCTCACGGCCAACCCGGCGGGCTTCCTCGCCCCGGACTGCTCCAGCCCGACGAACTGCTTCGTCCCGAGCACCAATGCGGACAGCGCCTGGGGCTTCGGCGCCACGGTCGGCGTGCTCTGGCAGGCCAGCAGCTCGTTCAGCCTCGGCCTGTCCTACGCCTCGGAGCAGGACTTCGAGGACTTCGAGTGGCACACGACGGTGGCCAACCCGAGCCTGCCGACCTTCGGCCGCGACCGCACCGACACGTTCCAGCTCAACGCGCCGGCCCAGCTCGCGGTCGGGCTCGGCTTTCGCCCGACCAGCAAGCTGTCCGTCGCCCTCGACGCCAAGCAGATCTTCTATGAGGACACCGAAGGCTTCAAGGACGCCCTCGGCTTCAAGGACATGACGGTCTACGCCCTGGGCCTCCAGTTCCAGGCCACTCCGTCGGTGACCGTGCGGCTCGGCGCCAACCATGGCGACAGCCCGATCGAGAGCGACCGGGTCTTCTTCACGGTCCCGGTCCCGGCGGTCTTCGAGGACCACATCACGGCCGGCCTGGGCGTGCGGGTCACCCCGACGCTGGTGGCGAACCTGGCCTACTACCACGTCTTCGAGAACCGGGTGAGCGGCCCGATCTTCTCGCCGGCGATCGGCCCGATCCCCGGCAGCCGCGTCACCACCGAGATGACGATGGACTCGATCGTCGCCACCTTCTCCTTCGACCTGTGATCCACTGATCCGCGGGGGGCCGCCCGGCCCCCCGTCTTCGTTCCCGGTTCAAAATAGTGTGTTAGGATAACGGCCTGAACGGAGCGAGGAGTGAGCCATGGCGCTTCCGGAGACCAGGACCGATCGCCGCACCACGCGCGAAGCCTACGCGCGGATGGTGGAGGCGGGTGCGTTCGTCGGCCGCCGCGTCGAGCTCGTCGGAGGGATCGTCTACGAGATGTCTCCGCAGGACCACTTGCACGCTGCCGGGCTGCGTTCCGCACGTTGGGCCCTGGAGGAGATCTGTCCGGAAGGCTACCAGGTGGACGTCCAGATGCCCTTGAGCCTGGGCTTGGATTCCGAGCCCGAGCCCGACCTCGCGATCGTGCGCCGCGATCCTCTGAACTATGTCGGCGGACACCCGACCTCCGCGGCGCTCCTCGTCGAGGTCGCCGACTCGTCTCTCCATCACGACCGGCGGAAGGCGGAGGTCTATGCCCTGGCCGGCATCGGGGACTTCTGGATCTGCAATCTCGTCCGCGACGTCCTCGAGGTCTACCGCGCTCCAGAGGACGGTACCTACCGCACCCGGCTGGTCCTCCGCCGCGGCGAACGGATCAGCCCGCTCGCGCGTCCCGGAGTGTCGATCGCGGTGGACGACCTCCTGCCCAGAAAGCCGTAAGCCGGCCTTCTGATTCTTCCCTCCGAATTCCTGTCCCCCTCTGGCCGGATCGCCGCACTCAAGAATCAAAGCGGCCCTGCGGAGCAACGCAAGCCGCCATCTCTTGAACTGACGATCATGGAGGGAACGGCGATGCACAAGATCGAGGAGACGAAGTACGGCTACAAGCTGGTCCTGGAAGGCTTCCTGCAGCGCGACGAGGTCGGTCAGCTCCTGGAGGCCATGAAGGCCAAGATCAAGCCGCGCGAGAAGGGTCAGACCTTCCCCCTGCTGCTCGACATGCGCAAGTCGAACGCCTTCCCGTCGGATGCGCGGGAGGTCCTCAAGCAGTGCCTGCTCTTCTGCAAGCAGTCCGGGATGGAGCGCAACGCCGTGATCCTGGCGAGCGCGATCGCGACACTCCAGGCGCGCCGGATCGCCAAGGAGACCGGCATCGACCGCTGGGCCCGCTACATCGACGCCTCCAGCCGGAACGACTGGGAGAAGATCGCCGTCGACTGGCTCACCCGCGGCGTCGAGCCCGACATCACCCACTGAGTCTCTTGATCCGCTCGCGAGCCGGCGGGGAACGGCTCGCGAGCCCACTCGAGCGCGGCGCTCGGGGGCATCGCACCGGCTTCTCGGAGGAGAGCCGAAGCGACAGCTGCTCCCGAGCGCCGGGGCCAGGGGCCAATTATGAAATTTTTCCGCGGAACCAACCGGGAACTGATCAGACAACGGGAAGGATGGTCGGGGCGAGAGGATTTGAACCTCCGACCTCACGGTCCCGAACCGTGCGCTCTACCAAGCTGAGCTACGCCCCGATTCGCAGACGAGGAGCCGATGTCCTCGCGAGAGGGCAGAGGATACTTCCGGCCCGGGACGCCGTCAAGAGGGTGATTCGCCCAGGCCTTTTTGTCCTTCAGCCTTCTCGAACAGGGCGAACAGATCGGCCCTGAGGCCGACGGCACCGACGATCTCGCGTCCGAGCCGCTCCCGTGTCACGACGCGGTACCCTCCCGCGAGCTCACGCCAGGGGGGAAGCTCCTCGACCAGGCAGGCCAGGAGCCGGAGCGGGCCAGGCCAGGGACGAATCAGCGTTGTATCTGCGAAGGGTCGGGGCTCGATCAGGCCCATCTCGGCCAGACGGTCGAGCGGCTCCGGGCTGGTGAGATAGGCTTGGACCTCCCGGACCGTAAGGAAGCCGAACCCATGCGCGAGGCGCATCGCCGTGTCGAGGGCGAAGACCGCGTCCGGCCGCAAAGCCTCGATCACGGACTCGATGTCGGCCAGGAGCACCTTCGCGACCACTTTCCCTTCCCGCCGGAAAAGCACGGGAACAGTCCTCGCCATGCGGCGCCAGCGGGGCCCTGCCAGCTCGCGCAGCATCCGCTCTCGCCGCAACACCGCCTGGTCGCGTTCCAGCTCCCGCATCCGCTCCTCGGCGGTGAGCCCTCGTCGCGCCTCAGCCATCGAGCTTCTCCAGGATTGACAGCAGTCGTTCGAGCCCGATCTCGACGTGACGCGCCACAGGCGCGTACCCCTCGGCGCCGGCATCGGAGAAGGCCGGATCCCGCTCCAGGCAGAAGTAGGCATTCTGGGCGCCGGCACGGACGTCGTCGAGGCGAGCCGGATCGAGGCCACGCAGCAACCTGACAACCTCCTTCGCGAAGCTCTCCTCACTGCGCTCGGCGAGAACGAGAAGCGCCTGGATTTTGTCCTTTGTGCCCTTATGGGCTCGTTCGGTGAGCAGCTTGCTCACCACGAAGGCGGCCGGAGTCAGAGCCCGGCCTCCGGCCGGGAGCACCGCCGTCGCGGACGGGTCGCTGAGAACCCGAGAGAGATCCCCGAAGACCATCACCCGCAAGGCTGCGGTTCCGCCGATATGATCCCCCTGTCCCGGATCTCCATGCCCGAGCAGATCGAAGACGGCTCCCTCCGGGCCAATGAAGGTAGCAGTACCCGCTTCGTGCTCGAACCCTTGCTCCCGAAGCGCCTCGATGATTTCACGACCATGGCGGGCGACCGCCGCCTCCGGGACCGCGACATCGACATCCTCCGTCAATGCGGGCACCTCGGTCGGAAATCCGAAGAGGCCCGACGAGCCGACCAGGACAGCGGCATCTCCGACAGGGCTCCTCTGGAGCGCGGTCAGCACACGAAGAGCGGAGGTGCGGTCAGCCATGGCGCGATTCTAGCGAGCTGTCGCCCCAAGTCCTATCGCCCCCCCGTGGGATACAATCCCAGCCGTTGACATCCCAGGGAGGGACGCGATGGCCGTGACAACCTTGCCGGAGCTGTTCTTGAAGGCGGCGGGCTTCAACAAGCCGGACTGCCTTCTCTCGAAGGTCGGAGGCACCTATCAGCCGGTGTCGACCGCGGAGCTGGTCGACCGGGTGCGGAGGCTCGCGAAAGCGCTCGAAGGGCTTGGCGTCGAGCGCGGCGTCCGGGTCGCCCTGATGTCGGAGAACGGGCCCCACTGGGCCACGATCGACTTCGCCACCCTGTGCAGCGGCGCCGTGCTCGTGCCCATCTACCCGACGCTGCTGCCGGAGCAGGCGTCCTATATCGCCAACGACTGCGGCGCCCGGGTGGTGTTCGCCGAGACGGTCAACCACCTCCAGGGGTTCCTCGACAACGCCGCCACGCTGCCGGAGGTCCGCCATTTCGTCCTCATCAAGGGCGAGGCCCCGGCCGGCGACGACCGGGTGATCAGCTATGCAGACCTCCTCGCCCGGGTGACCTCGGTCGACGCGGCGGAATTCGAACGGAAGGCCCGCGCGGTGCAGCCGGACGAGCTCGCCACCTTCGTCTATACGAGCGGCACGACAGGCCAGCCCAAAGGGGTCATGCTGAGCCACCGCAACATCGTCTCGAACGTGGTCTCCGCGATGGAGGTGCTGCCGGTCGACGGCCGCTTCACCGCCCTGTCGTTCCTCCCTCTGTCGCACTCGTTCGAGCGAACGGTGGACTACTGCTACTTCCACCAGGGGTGCACGATCGCCTATGCCGAGTCGGTCGCGGCGGTGGCGCAGAACCTCCAGGAGGTCAAGCCGCAGGTCTTCGTCTCGGTGCCGCGCGTGTATGAGAAGGTCCTGTCCCGGGTGCAGGAGAACGTGGCCTCCGCGCCGCCGATCCGCCAGAAGATCTTCGCCTGGGCGGTGGCGATCGGCCGCGAGGCCCTGCCCTGGCGCCTGAAGGGGCAGAGCCCGCCGGGCCTCCTGGGCGTGAAGCTCGCTCTCGCCGACAAGCTGGTCTTCGGCAAGATCCGCGAGCGCCTCGGCGGACGCTTCCAGTACGCCCTCTCCGGCGGCGCTCCGCTGTCGCGCGACGTCGCCGAGTTCTTCTGGGGCGCGGGCGTTCCGATCTTCGAAGGGTATGGCCTTTCCGAGACCGCGCCGGTGCTCACGGTCAATACGCCGGACCACGTCAAGATGGGCACGGTCGGCCAGGCGATCCCCGGCGTCACGCTGCGGATCGCCGAGGACGGCGAGATCCTCGCCAAGGGTCCCAACATCATGCAGGGCTATTGGAATCTGCCCGAGGCCACGGCCGAGGTGATCGACGCCGACGGCTGGTTCCACACCGGCGACATCGGCGAGGTCGACGCCGAGGGGTTCCTCCGCATCACCGACCGCAAGAAGGAGCTGATCATCAACGCCTACGGCAAGAACGTGGCGCCGGCTCCGATCGAGAACGCGCTCAAGGCCAGCCGTTACATCGGCCAGGCCGTGGTGATCGGCGACCGCCGCAAGTTCCTGTCCGCCCTGCTGGTGCCCGATTTCGAGGTGCTCAAGCCCTGGGCCGAGAAGCAGGGGATCGGGACGGGGGACGTTGCGGCCTTCCTGCGCGACGCCAGGGTGCGCGCGCTCCTCTCCCAGGAGGTCGACGCGGTGAATGGGCGCCTCGCGAGCTTCGAGAAGATCGTGGCCTGGGAGCTTCTGCCCAACGAGTTCACCCTGGAGACCGGCGAGCTGACTCCGACCCAGAAGGTCAAGCGCCGGGTGATCAACCAGAAATACGGAGACGTCATCGAGCGCCTCTACGCCGAAGCCGACGCGCACGTGGCCTGAGGCAGGCTCGAGAGGGGAGGTTCGAGCGGTGGCATCCATCTTTCGTCTCGACGTCGGCACCGACCGGCTGGCGACGCTCACGTTCGATCTGCCGGACAAGAAGCTCAACGTTTTCACGCGCGCGGCCCTGGCTGAATTCGAGCAGGTGCTCGGAGAGCTCGCCGGGCGCAAGGACATCGGCTGCCTGATCCTCCTCTCGGGCAAGAAGGGGCAGTTCATCGCCGGCGCCGACGTGGAGGAGATCGGCCGGGTGACCGACCCGGTGGAGGCGGAGGCCGGCTCGCGGCTCGGGCACCGCCTGTTCTCCTCCTGGGAGGGGCTCCCCTTCCCCACCGTGGCCGCCATCCGGGGCACCTGCCTCGGCGGCGGCACCGAGCTCTCTCTCGCCTCCACCTACCGCGTGGCGAGCGACGGCCCCGCGACCCGGATCGGTCTGCCGGAGGTGCGGCTGGGGATCCTCCCGGGATGGGGCGGCTGCACCCGCCTCCCCCGCCTGATCGGCATCCCCGAAGCGCTCGACATGATCCTCACCAGCCGCAACGTGGCCGGCCGCAAGGCTTTGAAGCTCGGGCTGGTGGACGCGCTGATCCCCGAGTCCGGCTTCCTCGACTACGTGCGCGACTTCGCCCGCGAGCGGATCGACAAGAAGAAGCGCGATGGTGGAGGAGGCGGGTTCGATTTCAAGGAGCTGCTCCTCGAAAAGAATCCGCTCGGCCGCAAGGTGGTGTTCGACCAGGCGCGCAAGAAGACGCTGGAGGAGACCCGCGGCCACTATCCGGCGCCGCTGCGGGCGATCGAGGTGGTGCGCGTCGGGATCGAGGACGGCCTGCGCGCCGGCTTCGACGCCGAGGCGCGCGCCGTGGCCGAGCTCGCCACGTCCCGCATTTCCAAGAACCTGGTCCACGTCTTCTACTTGACCGAAGAGGCGAAGCGCGAGCAGGGGCTGCCGGGCGGCACGCCGCGCGACGTCCACCGGGTGGCCGTGCTCGGCGCCGGCGTCATGGGCGGCGGCATCGCCCAGCTCGTCTCCGCCGAGGCGGACCTGCCGGTGCGCATGAAGGACGTGCGCCCCGAGGCGCTGGCGAGCGGCATGGAGCACGCCGCGGGGCTGTTCGACAAGCAGGTCAAGCGGCACCGCCTGGATCTCCCCGCCGCGCGGCGCAAGATGGCCCTGCTGCAGCCGACGCTCGACTACACGGGCTTCGCGGCGTGCGATCTGGTCGTCGAGGCGATCATCGAGAAGCTGGAGATCAAGCAGAGCGTGTTCGCCGAGGTGGCCCAGCACGTGCCGGACACCGCGGTCCTCGCCTCCAACACCTCCTCGCTCTCGATCGAGAAGATCGGCGCCAAGACGCCGCACCGCGAGCGGGTGGTGGGGATGCATTTCTTCAATCCGGTGCACAAGATGCCGCTCGTCGAGGTCATCGCGCCGGAGGGCGCAGACCCATCGGCGGTGAACACCGTGTTCGCCTTCACCCGCAAGCTCGGCAAGACGCCGGTGCTGGTCAAGGACGCGCCCGGATTCCTGGTGAACCGGCTGCTGATGTTCTACTCGTCGGAAGCCCTCTGGCTGCTGGACGAGGGGTACAAGATCGAGGATCTGGACCGGGCGATGACCGACTGGGGCATGCCCATGGGTCCGATGGCGTTGACCGACGAGGTGGGGATCGACGTGGCCACTAAGGTGGCGCACATCCTCCACGACGCGTTCGGCGACCGGCTCGCCCTCCCCGCCTGGCTCGACCGCACGCCGGAGAGCGGCCGGCTCGGCGCCAAGAACGGCAAGGGCTTCTACCGCTATGAAGGGAAGGAGCGGAAGGAGCCGGACCCGGCGGTCTACGGTCTGCTGGGCCTGCACCCCAACGTGAACGATCCCGATCCCGGCCGGATCGCAGACCGCATGGTGCTGCCCATGGTGAACGAGGCGGCGCGCTGTCTGGAGGAGGGGATCGTGCGGACGGCCGGCGAGCTCGACCTGGCGCTCATCTTCGGGACCGGGTTCCCGCCGTTCCGCGGCGGCCTCTGCCGTTGGGCGGACCAGGAGGGGCTCGGCCAGATCGTGGCCACGCTGGAGCGCCTGGAGACCGCCGTCGCCAGCCGCTTCCGCCCTTCCGATGCCCTGCGCCGCACGGCCGAGGCAGGCGGGTTCTATGCGCGGTTCGGGGCCAAGGTGGCGGAAGAGGTGGCGGTGGGGGTGTGAGGGGCCCCGTCCTCCACCGAGGACACACCGTGCGGCATCGGGGACGGTATCGCACGGTCGCCTCTCCGGCGTAAATTCCTTTGCTTCCAAGGAATTCCGCGGGTCCACGCGGATGTTGCCCTCCATGGAAGGGCTGGCTCACACCTTGCTCTTCTCGTCCATCGTAAAGGAGGAGCGGAAATGCTCAGCACATACTTTCGGACCGCTTCGCTCGCGTTCGCCGCGGCTCTGAGCCTGGCGCCGGCGCTGGCAGCGCAAGAGGCCCAATCCCAGGATCAACAGCCCCAGGGGCAGTTCGAAGAGAAGGTCGACGTCCAGGAGGTCCTGCTCGACGTCCTTGTCACGGACCGCCAGGGGAACGTCATCGTCGGCCTCGACAAGAACGACTTCCAGGTGACCGAGGACGGCAAGCCGGTGGAGCTGACCGGCATCACCTTCTACAGCAACCGCCGTCTCGTTCAGGCATCGCAGGAGCTGGCCAAGCGCGGCGTCACCCCTGACCAGGTCCCGGACGACCGCTACTTCGTCCTCTTCTTCGAGGATCAGAAGAGTTCGGCGGTGGACGCGCCGGAGCTGCTCACCTCGCAGCTCGACGCGGGCAAGCGCGCCCGCGAGTGGGTCCGCAAGGACCTGCTGGCCAACGACTGGGTGGCGGTCGTGAGCTACGACCAGAAGCTCAAGGTCCACCAGGACTTCACCCGCGACCGGGTGGCCCTGCAGCAGGCGATCGCCGACGCGATCAAGGGAAAGGACGATGACGGCAACTGGCCCTCGCGCATCCAGGAAGGCTCCGGACCGTCGCTGCGGGCCGGACTGCCGCGCGGTAATGATCTGCGCAAGGAGAGCGGCACGATCTATGACGCCGTCCGCCTCCTGGCCGACGCCTCCGGCAAGATCACCGGCCGCAAGAACCTGCTGCTCTTCACCAACGGCTTCGCCGGACGGGTCAACACCTTCGGCCAGTATCAGCCCGACCAGCGGTACTACCCGCAGATGAGCCGCGCGCTGAACGACAACAACGTGGCGGTCTACCCGATCGACCTGACCCCCGCGGGCACGGAGCACACCCTGAGCAACTTCATGAACGAGCTCGCCAGCGACACGGGGGGCCGGTACTTCTACAACTTCACCAACTTCACCACGCCTCTGGAGCAGATCGCGAGCGAGAACAGCGGGTACTATCTGCTGAGCTACCGCAGCGAGAAGCCGGCCGGCGCGATGGGATTCCAGGAGGTACGTGTCAAGACCACCAATCCCGAGTTTCGCATTCGCGCCCGTAAAGGGTACGACTACGGCTCCTGAGGAGCTCGTCAGACACGAGCCGGCCCGCCGAGGAGGGATGCGCCCCCACTGTGAAGGAGGAGCGGAAATGCTCAGCACATACTTTCGGACCGCTTCGCTCGCGTTCGCCGCGGCTCTGTGCCTGGCGCCGGCGCTGGTGGCCCAATCGGCTCAAACGGATCAGGAACAACAGCCCCAGGGGCAGTTCGAAGAGAAGGTCGACGTCCAGGAGGTCCTGCTCGACGTCCTTGTCACGGACCGCCAGGGGAACGTCATCGTCGGCCTCGACAAGAACGACTTCCAGGTCCTGGAGGACGGGAAGCCGGTCGAGCTCACCGGCGTGACTTTCTACAGCAACCGCCGGCTCGTCCAGGCCTCCGACGAGCTCACGAAGCGCGGCGTCACCGCTGACCAGGTGCCGGAGGACCGGTACTTCGTCCTCTTCTTCGTGGACTCGCCTCTGATGAGCCAGCAGCTCGACGCCGGCCGCCGCGCCCGCGAATGGGTCCATACAGGCCTGCTGCCCAACGACTGGGTCGCCGTGGTCAGCTATGACTCGAAGCTGAAGGTCCACGAGGACTTCACCCGCGACCGCAAGGCCCTCGACCAGGGGATCGCCGATGCCGTCCAGGGGAAGGACGACGACGGCAACTGGCCCTCGCGCATCAAGGAAGGCACCGGGCCCTCCCTGCGCGCCGGGCTGCCGCGCGGCGAGGATCTGCGCGACAAGACCGTCTCGGTCTACGACGCGGTGCGTCTCGTCGCCGACGCGACGGGCAGCATCACCGGCCGCAAGAACCTGCTGCTGTTCACCGGCGGCTTCCCCGCCCGGACCAACACCTTCGGCCAGTACCTGCCGGACCAGCGCCGCTACCCCGGGATGAGCCGCGCGCTCAACGACAGCAACGTGGCCGTCTACCCGATCGATCTGAACCCGACGGGCACGGAGAACATGCTCAGCGACTTCATGAACCAGATCGCCAACGACACGGGGGGCCGGTACTTCTACAACTTCACCAACTTCACCACGCCTCTGGAGCAGATCGCGAGCGAGAACAGCGGGTATTATCTGCTGAGCTATCGCAGCGAGAAGCCGGTCGGCGCCACGGGGTTCCAGGAGGTCCGCGTCAAGACCAACAACCCCGAGTTTCGCATTCGGGCCCGCAAAGGGTACGATTACGGCTCCTGAG
The DNA here is from genome assembly GCA_035264905.1 of Thermoanaerobaculia bacterium. Classification (GTDB taxonomy): domain Bacteria; phylum Acidobacteriota; class Thermoanaerobaculia; order Multivoradales; family UBA5704; genus UBA5704. Next base: position 13,318 of record DATFPH010000550.1, on the reverse strand, counting down.
CCGGCTCAGCTCTCTGGAGGATTGGGATGAAGCGTACATTCCGAGCGGCGATGTCCGCCCTGCTGGCCCTTTGCGCCTCGAGCGGAGCGGCTCTCGTCGCCCAGGAGCTGCCCTTCATCCAGGAGATGGCCGCTCCCCTGCCCACCGCGGAACCGGCGGGACCGGTGGAGCGGTATTTTCTCCTCCTCTTCGACACGCCCCTCGGCGGGGTCCGGCAGATGGACGAGCTGAGTCTCGCCGTCGAGGACTGGATCGGCCACGAGCTGCGTCGCACCGACGCCGCGGCCGTCGTGAGCTATTACGGACAGGAGCTGCTTCTCGCCCAGGACTTCACGCGCGACCGCCAGGCCCTGATCGGCGCGGTGGGCGCGGCGGTCCGGGGTCAGGCGCACACGGGCAGGGCCGTCGAGGAGGGGTGCCCCTCGTTGCTGGGGCAGGATCTCTCGCGGCACGCAGGGACGTTCTACGGAGCCCTTCAGGTGCTGGCCGAGACAGTGGATTCAGTGCCCGGCCCCAAGGGTCTCCTCGTCTTCTCGAAGGGCTTCGGCCGGCCGCGGCTGTCCGGAGGCTTCTCCGAGATCCTGGCCGGACCGGAGCTGGGCATCCCGGTGCAGGCGCTGGCCGAGAATCCGGTGCTGGAGAAGTACCTCCCCGAGCAGAGTCTCTACGAGCCGACGCTGGAAGCCCTGGTGAGCCGGCAGATCCATCTCTATCCCATCGACCTGGCGACGGATTACCGCGAGACTTTTCCGCTCGCCGGCGTGATGAGCCGGCTGGCGGCCGAGACGGACGGCCGCTATGTCTATCCGGTGACCGAGTTGCCGCGCCTGCTCGAGCAGATCGCCCAGGCGGACGTGCCGGTGGCGGAGCCGCGTGACCAGTTGGTCGACCAGCAGCACGCCATGCCCTCTCTCACCGTCGGCGTGCAGGCCGTGCAGGCCGAGTAAACACCCCCCGCACCAGCCGCCTCCGCAGCCCACGGTAGGGCTGCCGGCAGGCGAGAAGGTCTCCGAGCACCTGCCGGATGCCGGGGTGGACGCGCGCCACCGGCACCATCCACTGGCCGACAGGGCCTTCGAAGAACAGCTCTCTCGCCCGCCCCGCCCGCTCCAGCTCTCTGCCCAGCTCCGCGTCCAGCTGTTCCGGATAGTGCTCGGGAGCACCGGCGAGCAGGTGCTCCGCGGCCCAGGTTCCGGAGAGGAGGCCATAGCGGATCCCCTCCCGGGTCAGCGGATCGGCCACGGCGGCCGCATCCCCGGCGAGCAGGACGCGCCGGGCGAGCCCCCGGCGGACGGCGTCCAGCGTGTGGGGGCCCCAGACGGGAATCGGATAGCGATAGCGCGGCCCCGGCAAATCCCGCCAGCCGGCCGGGAGCCGGCGGTCCAGGAAGGCGTCGAGGGCCGCGTGCGCGGCGCGGTCGGACAGCCGGCCGGGCGTGTAGGCGATCCCGACCGAGGCGCCGCCCGGCCGCGGGAAGATCCAGAGGTAGGCATCGGCGCGGCCGGGAAACGCCAGGACCAGACGATCCGTCTCCGAGCCGCGCAGGGAGGCCCCGAGCCCGAGGCTGTCGCCGCGCGGCGCCAATCCCAGCCAGCGCCGGGTCAGCCCCCGGGCGCCGTCCGCGCCCACGATCCAATCGTAGAAGCGCTCGTCCCCTCCGGCGGACACTCGCACGCCCCGAGGCGTCCCCTCCAGCCTCTCCGCCTTGGCGGCCACGCGCCGCGCGCCGGCCGCGACCGCGGCATCGGCCAGGGCTCGGTCGAAATCGGCACGACGGAAAATCCGGATCCCCTGCAGAGGAAGGCGGACGCTCCTCCCGGAGGCATTCTCCAGGACCGCTTCGGGACTGACGATCGCGGGAAGAGACGAGGGATCGAACCCCTCCAGGCGAGGCAGGACGTGCTCGGGGACCGCGCCGCCGCAGGGCTTCTCCCCCGGACGGCCCGGGAGCCAGAGATCGACCTCGGCCCCCCCGCGCGCCAGGGCCAAGGCAGCAGCCCCTCCTGCAGGACCACCACCGAGGACTGCAAACCGAGTCATTGCTGTTCTCCCCTCTCCCGCTCGCGGGAGAGGGGTCGGGGGTGAGGGCCTACTCCCCCTCCTCCTCGATCGCCAGCACCACCACCGTCACGTTGTCGATGCCGCCGCGGGCGTTCGAGTCGTTGACCAGACGCCGGCAGATCTCGTGCAGGCTGCCGTTCGCGCTCAGCCGGTCGCGGATGTCGGCGTCGGAGAGCATCCCGGTCAGCCCGTCCGAGCAGAGCAGATAGATGTCTCCCGCGCGGACCTCGATCTCGCGGACGTCCACCAGCACGTCGCTCTCGCCGCCGAGCGCCCGGGTCACCACGTTCTTGAGCGGGTGGGAGCGCGCCTGCTCCTTGGAGAGGAAGCCGGCCACGACCTGTTCGTTGACCCAGGTGTGGTCCTGGGTGAGCTGATCGAGCCGGCCGTTGCGCAGGCGGTAGGCGCGGCTGTCTCCCACATGGGCCACCGCGGCCACGTTGCCCGCCAAGAGGACGCCGACCACGGTCGTGCCCATGCCATAGAGCGAGCCGTCCTTGCTGATCGCCCGCAGCACGCTGTCATGGGCGATGCGGACCGCCATCTTGAGCAGGTTGGTGTGGCGCTCCAGGCGGTTGTCCATGCCGAACGGCCAGGTGGTGTCCTGGTCGGCCGTCTTGTGGATGAAGTCGCGGATCGAGTTCACCGCGAGCTGAGCCGCCACCTCGCCGTGGCTGTGGCCCCCCATCCCGTCCGCCACGATGTACAGCTTGTGCTCCGGATCGATCTCGAAGTAGTCCTCGTTGTGGACCCGGGTGAGCCCCACGTCGGAGAGCCCGCAAGCCTTGACGCGCACCATGGTTCAGGCCTTTCCGAACAGGCCCCCGCGTCGCGGGGCCTTGGTCAGCTCGTCCAGGGCGCGCTGGACGGCAGGGTCGTCCTCTCCCCACTCCAGCGCCCGTCGGTAATGATGGATGGCGCGATCGATCTGGCCGCTCATCTGGCAGATACGCCCCGCCTGCTTGGCATAGGTCGGATTCATCGGATCGAGCTCGCACGCGCGCTCGATGGCGGCCACGGCCCGGGGCAGCCAGCTCTTCTCCTGCGCGCAGGCGAGGGCCAGGTAGTGCCAGGCCTGGGGATTGGTGGGCTCGGCCTTGGTGGCGCGGTCGAAATTGTCGGCCGCCTCCAGCCAGCCCTTCTCCTTGTAGGCCTTGATCCCGCGCTGCAAATAGGCGCGGCAGAGCTGCCGCGGGTCCGACTCGGTCGACGGGCGCAGCAGCTCGGTGTCGTGCAACCGCCGACGCTCCGGGTCGGACAGGGTGTTGAAGGCCCGGGTGATCTCCTGGAACTCCTGCTCGGCGTTGTCCTTCTCCGCCCCTTGGAAGCGGTCCGGATGGCGCAGCCGTGCCATCTCCCGGAAGCGCTGCCGGATCTGATCCTCGGTCGCGTTGCGCGGCAAAGCGAGGACGGCGTAGAAGTCCCTGGCCATGGCTGACTGTCCTATTGCTGCTTGATTCTATACAACCGGAGGGCGATAGAACGCACTGCGTCCGCAATGTTCTTGTCCCGCGCCAGCTCCCGCAGGTCGCGCACGGACATCCGGTTGACCAGCTTGAGGGAAACCGGCAGCGGCGTCCGAGGATTCTGGACCAGAAGCTTGGCCACGCTGTAGCGGGAAACCCACTCGCGTTTCCGGGAGATCGCATCCAGGACCTCCACGCCCACGGCACGGCTGGAGGCCGCCTGCTCCACCTCCGAATCCGAGAGCGGATTGCCGAGCAGCGCCGCCAGGGCGACCTGGACGTTGCTGTCGCGCATCAGGAACGTCCGGAGCTGCCGGCTGGCGCCGCGCGCCAGCTTGAGGCGGGCGGGGATCGGCAGCATGCGGATCTGCCCTTCGGAGAGTCCCGTCTGGGTCTCCACCTCGCCCACCACCGGCGCCTGCTTGCGCACCTGCTCCACCGCCTGCGCCAGCTCCTGGTCGCTGATCTCCTCCAGAGGGGCCGCAGGACCCCCTGGAGCGGCGGGGCGGCGGGCCTGGGGCAGCAGGTGCTCGCGGTATTCGGTGATCCGCCGCTGGGTGTAGCCGGAGAGCTGGGGGTTCCGTTCGAGCGCGTCGAGGATCGCCGGCTCGTCCAGGATCGCGTCCTGGCGCAGGATCAGGATCTCCTGCAGATCGGCCGGGAGACGGCGGGCAAGGTCCATCAGGATCGGGCGCGGCACGTCGCGCCGCCGCAGGATCGTCTCGAGCAGCAGCGGGCTCGCCGTCTCGGCGGCGAAAAACGCCAGGACCTCCACTCCCGCCTGGCGCTCCAGGAAGGGCGCGACGATCCGCGCATCCACGCCCCGGAGAGTCTCGACGGCGCGCCGGGAGATCTCCGGATCGACGCCGCGGGCCAGCTCCACCTGGAGAGGGATGAGCTCCTCCGGAGGGAGAGGCAGGAGACCGGAGGCCGCCAGGACCTGGAGCTGGCGATTGTTTCCCGATCGGACGTGATCGAGCAGAGAGCCCTGGCTCTCGGCCATCGCTCAGCGGGCCTCTCGCGTCTCGCGCAACGCCCGGACGGTGTCGAGGTCGATGACGAGCTCGACGACCTTGCCGGGAGTCTTGTCGAACTCGAAGGGATACCCGTTCACCTGGATGTCCGCGGCGGCCGCGTTCCCGAGCTTCACCGCGACGCTCTGCTGGCCGCCGAACTGCAGCGATTCACCCTGCACCCTCTGCTCTTCGAGGGCGGTCTTGCCGTCGACCATCACCCGGACCCAGCAATCCGCCGAGAAGTCGAGGGTGACCTCGAGAGGCGTCTTCGGAGCCTCCCGCTCAGGGGGAGGCGGCGGCGACGACACCGGCTGAGGATTGGGCTGCGGCGCGACGACCTGCGGCGGCGGCGGCGTCGTCGTGGGCTCGTCGTCCCGCTTTTCGACCATCCAGGAGACGAACGCCACGAGCGCGAGGAGGAGCGCGCCGGCGAGCAGCAGGAAGAGCCCCCAGGTCCAGCTCCTCCCCTTCTTCCGCCGCTTCCTCTCCATCGCGATCAGCGTCGCGTCCCCCGGCTGGTCCACCTCTTCCGGCTGATGGACGGCCAGATAATGATTGACCACCTCGTCGGGAGAGAGGCCCACGTAGCGGGCGTACTCGCGGAGGAAGCCTTTGGCGAAGATGGGGGCGGGGAGAAGATCGAAGCGATCGGCTTCCATCGCTTCGAGATACCGCAGGCTGATCTTGGTCCGGTCGGCGATGTCGCGCAGGCTGATCTCGCGCATCTCGCGCTGACGGCGGAGCCATTCACCGAAGGAGCCGCCTTCCGTGGGACCGGACTTGTCCCAGGGCGGCCGTCCTGCACGCTTGCCCTCTCCGGGCGGTGGAGCTGCCTCCATGGTCACAATCGGGGCCTCCGCATCCTTGCCGCGGGTGGGAGCTCTTTGTCGTCTCGATACATCTTTCGGCACGCGGCCCATAACTTTATGCCCTGGTCCGCCCAGGGGTCAAATCGGGCGTTCCCGCTCATCCTCATGGTTCTTCTCCGAGCAAGACTCGCGCCCGCTGCCGGACCGCTTCGAGCGCGCGGACGTCGTGCGACAAGGCCTTGAGCTCCGGCTTGCGCAACAGCGGAAGCAGGCGCAAGGCCACTGCCAGAGGGGTATTCGGATTGCGCGCCAGCGCGGCCCGCAGACCGGGGCGCGCGCCCCAGCGGCGGTCCGCGGCGATGGCCGCGAGCACCGGCCCGGGCGTTGCCGCCGCATGGGCCACGGGTGCCAGGATATCCTCGGTCAGCCTCGGATTGTCGAACAGAGCGGAAATGACGCTCGGATTCGGATCGTGCCGGAGCTGGGCGAGGATGCTCCCGGAGGCCCGGCGCGCCAGGGAAATCTTTTCCCCCAGGGCGAGCACGGGCAGCCGCGCCAGCAGATACTGGTCCGCCAACCGCCGCACCCGCGGCCGGATCCGGGTGTCCAGCCCCAGCTCCATCAGGTCGCGCCACCAGAGCCCGGGAACGAACCGTAGCGCCAGCGGCTCCGGGGTCCGCGGATGGAGCGCCAGGTCGCGCCGCACCTCGTAGAACGCCGCGAGCCGCGCCTGCTCGCCGAGGATCTCGAGGATCTCGGAAGTGCAGAACGAGTTGTGCAGCACCTGGCGCACCGCGGGCGGCTCCAGCTCCGCGAGATGCGCGCGCACCAGCTCCAGGAGCTCCTCCGAGCCGGCCTCGCGCAGGCGTTCGAGGTCCGGTCCGGAGGCCGGCGCACCCGCGGGGTTGTCCATCATGGGGCGTAGCTTACAGAATCTGGTATCTTCCATGTCCTCTATGGCGATCTCTCGGAATACGCAGAACCACCTGGCCAAAGGCGACTTCGCGGCTCTCGAAGGGGAGTGGCTCGCCAACCTGGAAGAAGACCCCACCGATCTCGACTATTTCGTGGGAGTGGCCCGCGCCCTCACCGGCACCAACGAAGAGACGCGCGCCCATGACCTGCTGGAAATGCTCGACGACCAGCTCCGCGAGCAGGGCGCCTGGGCGGCGCGCCTGAAGCTGCTGAAACGGGCGGGCACCCTCTTCCTCCCCGCCGACAAGATCCATCCGACCATCATCTCGACTCTCGGCAAGCTCTATGGCGGCCGGGCCACCTACAAGGGGCTGTTCGAGGCGGTCGGCCTGCACCGTGCGCCCCAGGACATCCCGAAGACCTGGGACAAGGTGGACCGCCTGGAGACCCTCCTCTCGTTCGACGTGGGGACGGTCGTGGCGATGGAAGGCAAGGGGGTCGGCCGGGTCGTGGACGCGAACCTGGGCCTGGAGAGCTTCAAGGTCGACTTCGAGCGCAACAAAGGGCTGATGGTCGGCTTCAAGGCCGCGCCCAAGCTGCTCCAGCCGCTCAAGACCGACCACGTGCTGCGGCGCAAGCTGGAGGCGCCCGACACTCTCAAGGCGCTCTCCGCGCCCGAGCTGCTGCGCGTCGTCCTCCAGAGCTATGACCGGCCGCTCACCGCGGGCGAGATCCGCGACGTCCTCCACGGCATCGTCGGCGAGTCGCAGTGGACCTCCTGGTGGGGCGCGGCCCGCAAGCACCAGCAGGTGGTGGCGAGCGGCGGCGGCGCGCGCCAGACCTACCGCTGGGCCGACAATGACGCCGACGCCCTGGAGTCCGTCTGGAAGGCCTACCTGAAGGCCGACCCGCGCGGCAAGATGGACCGCCTGCGCCGCGAGGGTCCGCGCGACAAGGCGCTGCGCGACCGCATGGCCGAGGACATGGCCGCCGTCGCCGAGGCCTCCATCGACACCGACCCGGGCCTCGCTTTCGAGATCTGGTTCGCCCTGGAGCGCACCGGCGGCGCGCCCGAGGGCGTGGAGTGGAGCCCGGACGAGCTGCTGGCCGACCAGCCGATGCGCGTATTCACCGGAATCGAGGACCGTCTCCTGCGCGAGCGGGCCTACACCATGACCCGCGAGCGCCGCGAGGACTGGCCCAACCTCTACCGCGAGGCGATGGGCCGGGAGAACGATCCCCGCGCGCTGGAGCTCCTGGCCGACGGGCTCTCCCAGGGCGCCCCGCGCGAGCTCGATCGCCTCCTCGACAACCTGCTGGCCCAGCCCCACCGCATGCCGGCGGCCTTCGTCTGGCTCGCCGAGCGCGCCGCGGTCGACGAGGCGCTGCGGGCGCGCAACCCGTTGCGCCTCCTGCAGCAGATCCTCACCGCCATGTCGCGCGACGAGTTCGCGACCTACCGGCAGCGCCTCCTGGCGCTCGCCGAGTCCGGCAGCACGGTGCCGCGCCTGCTGGCCCATCTCACCGAGGACCAGGCGGCCCAGGCGGAAGACGCGGTCCACCGCGCTCCGACCCTGGAGCCCTACCAGCGCGAGCAGCTCACCAACGCCATCCACCTGCGCTTCCCGATGCAGCGCAAGGACACCGGCCCGGGAGCGCTCTATGCCCTGGCCGAATCGATCGACGCCAAGAGCCAGGAGCTGCACCACATCATGACGGTGGAGATCCCGGCCAACCGCAAGGCGATCGAAGAGGCGCGCGCCATGGGCGACCTGCGGGAGAACTTCGAGTACAAGTCGGCCCGGCAGCGCCACGAGTACCTGAACGCCCGCGCCTCCGCCCTGAACACCGACTTGAACCGCGCCCGCCCCATCGTCACCGATAGCATGGACGTCTCCGAAGCGCGCATCGGCGCCCGCGTCCACCTGAGCGGCATCGGCAAAAGCCGGACGATCACCATCCTGGGTCCCTGGGAGAGCAAGCCCGAGGAGGACGTCATCTCCTACGAGTCCGACCTGGCGAAAGAGATCCTCGGAAAGCCGGTGGGAGCGGCGATCGACACGGCGGGTGAGACGTGGACGATCGCGATGATCGAGCCGCACCGGTAGGCCCTCACCCCCGGCCCCTCTCCCGCAAGCGGGAGAGGGGAGCAGGTTACCCAAGAAGGTTCAGAGAGCCACGGATCAGCTAACCCTCACCCCTCTCCCGCTTGCGGGAGAGGGGCCGGGGGTGAGGGCCCCCCTACCCCTTCGACAGCTCGACCGTGGCCAGCCGGTACTGCATCACCACCCGCGAGCCATCCGTCAGGAGCAGCATCAGATCCGAGTACTTGTTGATCATGTCCTGCCCTTCCGGGCTCGCCACGACCACGCGGGAATCCGGCTGCTTCCACTCGAGGCCCTTCTGGATCCAGCGGTCGCCCGACAGGACGAACTCGCGGCCGGCCACCTCGCTGGTCGTCTCCGGCAGGCCGAGCGGCGGCTCTCCGAAGGTGGTCCTCACCGTGACGATCTGCGTCCGCGCGTCATGCGGTGGCGGCACCGGCGGCACGTTCTGCCAGGCCAGGAAGCCGAAGACCACCGCCACGGCCAGTCCCATGGCCGCGGCAGGGCGGAACGAGGACTGAACGAAGACGGCGCGAAAAAAGTCGCGGGCGCGGGTCCGCAGCGTCGGAACCTCGCCCTGGGCCGCGATCTGGGCCTTGACCTGATAGGCCAGGTCCTGCGGCGGCGTGGGCCGCTCCATCCGCCGGATCTCCACGACCAGACGCCGCATCGAGCTGAGACGGGCCTGGCAGGCCGGGCAAGAAGCCAGATGCACCTCGGCCTCACGCGTCTCGGCGTGCTCCACTTCCCCATCCATGTAGGACGACAGCTGCTCAGTCGACAGGTGACGCTTCATGTCAAGTCTCCAAGAGTGCCCGGAGCTGGTCCCGGCCGCGCGCGATGCGCGACCGTACGGTGCCGATCCGGACTCCCAGCACTTCCGCGATTTCCTCGTACGAGAGGCCCTCGATGTCGCGCAACACCACCGCCTCGCGAAACACCGGCGGCAGCCGGGCGAGCCCCTCCCCCACTCGACGCCCCTCATCGGCGGCCACCGCCAGCTCCTCCGGCCCGCGCGACGGATCCGCGTAGGCCACCTCCCCCTCGCCCGGGTCGTCCCCCAGCGGCTGCGTCAGCGGCCGCCAGCGCGACAACCGGTCCCGGCAGTGGTTCACCGCGATGCGAAAGATCCAGGTCTTGAGCGAGGACCGGCCCCCGAAGCTCCCGAGATGCCGGTAGACCCTGAGGAAGATCTCCTGCGTAAGGTCCGCTGCCTCTTCGTAGTTTCCGGAGAGGCGAAAAGCCAGATTGTAGACCATCTCCTCGAACCGGGCATAGACCTCGTTGAAAGCCCGGACGTCTCCGGAGCGGTGTCTCTCGACCAGCTCGACGTCGACTCCGAGATCGTGGACGACAGCGGAAACCGTGGCTACCCCCACCGGATCCTCCCAGGGCGTCCCAAAACCACCCTTTGCATCATTAGACGGGGGGACGCGCCAAGAAGTTCCCGAAAAGATTACTTGGCTGTTTTAGCGACTTGGGCGCCCGAGGCGTCCGCTCCCTGGCCGTAGTAGGCGAGGAGCCCCTGGACGACCGCCTCCGCGACCTTCTGGCGATACGCCCGGGTCTGCACCAGGCGCCGATCCTGCTCGTTGGCCAGATTGCACACCTCGAGAAGGATCTTCGCTGGGACAGAATTGTAGCGGAGAACGGCCGGAACCCACGTACCGTTGTTGCGAACGATCTTGTCGCGCACCGGCTTGAAGGGGTGGACCGGCAGGTCCCGCTCACTGAACGCGGCGATGATCTGCTTCGCCAGCTCGCGCGAGAGGCCCTCGCTCTCCACCCGTTGCTGGTGGGAGAAGCTCACAGTCTGCGCCTCCTGCACCTCCTTGCGCGAGGCATAGACCCCTCCGGACTTGCCGAAGCTCCCACCCACCAGGTCCGCCGCCGGCAGATAGGCCATGGCGCCGCGCAGCGAGGGGTGGAGCGAGTCGCCGTGGATCGACAGGAACACCACCTTCTGCGGATCCCCATGGCTTCCCTGCACCCGACGGAACACGCTGTTGGCCAGATACCAGCGGAGGTTGACTCCGACCCGGGGGTCGGTGATCGGGTACGGCGGCGTGGTGAGCACCGCGTGCCCCCGCGAGAACGGCAGGACGTCCGAGTCCTGGATGCGCCACTCGGAGCCGTCGCGCGTCGTCACCACCACGTTGGCGGCCGTGTGGGACTCGAGCAGGCGCTTGACCCGCATCGCGATGTCATAGACGTGCGTGCTCTCCCACACCCCGGCCATGGTGGCGCCGGAGTCCTGCCCGCCGTGGCCGGCGTCGAGGATTACCGTGATCCCGGCCAGCCCCTTGGCGCGCACCTGGTTGCTGAACTGGGTGCTGGCGCGCAGGCTCGCCTCGTACTCGACCCGCTTCGGGTGCCCCTCGGGCAGAAATTCGGGGAGGAGCTCGTCGAACGGGATGCGGATGCGATGGCCGATCCGGATGTCCGTCACGTCCGGGATGTCGTTCAGCCGGGCCAGCTCGGCGGCGAAGGCGTTCACGTCATTCGCGTAGACGCGGCCGGTGAACCGCACCACCACGCTGGAGTAGAGCGCCTCGCCCGGGCGCAGGCGGTAGACCGCATACTCGCCGGTCGGGTCGCTGACGTAGTCCAGGTGATACGGCTTCTCGGGCACCGGCAGGACCGCGCGGAACGCCGGGCGCAGCAGCTCCGAGGGGATCACCACCGCCGCGCCGCGCGCCACATCGTCGTCCAGAAACTCGTTGTACTCGCGGATCGCCCGGAAATTCTCCCCCGTGCCGGTGAACCAGAGCGCGAGCTGCCAGATGCTCTCCCGCTGCAGCGGCCCCACCCCGCGCGCCTGGTGGCGCCAGCCGTCGGCCTGCCCCTTGTCCTGCGGGAACAGGGCGCGCACCGCGCGGACCTGGAGCTCATTCGACAGGAGATCGAAGGGGACGCGGTAGCGCTCTCCCGCGTGAAGCACCTGACTGCCCCCGTTGGTCGCGACGATCTGCTGCGCCCACTTCTCGTCGCCACAGAGCCGCCGGGTGAAGGCATAGAGCCCCTCCCCCTTCTGCGGCGAGGCCTCCGCGAAAAGCCCCTCCTCGGACAGGGCGATGACCACCCCGTCGCCGAGCGACACGCGGACCGTGCGGACCGCGGTGAGGCTGCTGTCGAGCGGGGCGGCGAGAGCGCACGGCACGCAGAGCAGAGCGGCCAGAGCCGCGAGCCGGATCGTCCTCTGGATCATGCGCCACCCCCGCATCCGCTATCCGGCCTCCATTCCACGGAACGCCGGAGCGACCCGCCAGGCCGCCTCGCGCTCCACGGCCCGGCAGGCGCGGAAAACCGTCGCCTCGTCGAACATCCGCCCCATGACCTGGAGCGACTGCGGCAGACCGTCGTCGTCGAGCCCCGTCGGGACCGCGAACGCCGGCAGACCCACCAGGCTCGCCGGCGCCGTGAAGATGTCGGACAGATACATCGCCAGAGGATCGTCCATCCGCTCGCCGATCCCGAATGCCGACGTCGGGCTGGTCGGCGTCACCAGGAGGTCCGCCCGCTCGAACGCGGCGTCGAGCTCCCGGCGCATCCGCTCGAGCACGCCGCGCGCCCGGCCGTAATAGGCCTCGTAGTACCCCGAAGAGAGGGCGAACGTGCCGAGCATGATCCGCCGCTTGACCTCCAGACCGAAGCCCTCGCTACGGCTCGCCACGTACAAATCCGCCAGGTTATCGGCTGGAGCCCGCCGTCCATAGCGCACTCCGTCGAAGCGGGCGAGATTCGCGCTCGCCTCTGACATGGCGATCACATAGTAGACCGCCACGGCCGCGCCGAGGCTGGGCACCGACACCTCGACGATCTCGGCGCCGGCCCGCTCCAGGAACGCCAAACCCTCGCGCCAGCCGCGGGAGCTGGCCGGAGACAATCCGGCCACGTCGATGTCGCGGATCACCCCGACCTTGAGCCCGGCGATCCCCTCCTCGATCCGCGCCAGATAGTCCTCCACCGGCCGGTCGGCGCATGTCGCATCGTTCGCATCGGGCCCGGCGATCACCTGGAGAGCGAGCGCGGCGTCCCGCACGTTGCGCGTCAGGGGACCGATCTGGTCCGTGGACGAAGCGAAAGCGACCAAGCCATAGCGGGACACCCGTCCATACGTCGGCTTGATCCCCACGACGCCGGACAGCGCCGCCGGTTGGCGAATCGAGCCGCCCGTATCCGATCCGAAGCTCAGCGGCACGCTCCCCGCCGCCACCGCCGCCGCCGGCCCGCCGCTCGATCCCCCCGGCACCTTCGAAAGGTCCCACGGATTGCGGGTCGTCTGAAACGCCGAGCTCTCGCACGACGAGCCCATGGCGAATTCGTCCATGTTCGTCCGGCCGAGAATCACCGCCCCGGCCGCCAGCAGCCGCTCGACCGCGGTCCCGGTATACGGCGCCACATAGCCTTCGAGGATCTTGGACGCGCAGGTGAGGCGATGGCCGGCCAGGCTCAGATTGTCCTTGAGAGCCACCGGCACACCGGCGAGAGGACCGGGGTCCTCCCCCGCCGCGATCCGCGCGTCGATTTCAGAAGCCCGCTGCCGGGCCTCCGCCTCGAACACCTCCAGATAGGCGGAGATGAGAGGCTCGACCTGCGCCGTGCGAGCGAGAGCCGCCTCTGTCACCTCGACCGCCGGCACCTCACGAGAGCGCACCCGGCGGGCCACCTCCTCGACGGAAAGCTCCCAAAGCTCAGGCATCGTCCCCTCCACCCTTCACTTCGGGAACCACCAGGAACTCCCCCAGAGCCGACGCCGGAGCATTGGCAAGAAACACCTCGCGAGGCAGGCAGGGACGAGCCTGGTCCTCTGCCTCCCGCACGGGAGACGCCGGAGCGGCCGCGCCCTCACCGGTCTCATACCGCTGAAGCTGGTCGATGTAGTCGACGATGTGTCCGAGCTGGTCCGTGAAGACCCTTTCTTCCTCGGGAGAGAAACGAAGCCG
>DATFPH010000549.1:0-28448 GCA_035264905.1 Thermoanaerobaculia bacterium | reverse complement strand
CGCCAGCGACTGCTTCATCACTTCACCCTTCTTCAGGAACTCTCCAAACGTCTGTTCAGGCATTGCCTTCTCTCCTTGGAATTGGCGCCTTCAGTGGCGCGCGGAGAGAAGCTATGGGAAAGAGGATCGAACGAGAACACTTTGGGTCAAATGGTGGATTTTCACCATTTCCAGGCGATTTCTCTCCCGCCAGCGGCCACCGAAACGGGGATTTTCCACCATTTTGGCTCAAACACCGAGTCAATGAAGGAGAAGCGAAGCCGCTGCGACACCTTTGCCTTCGCGGCCAATGTCGTTGGAGCGCCGGCCAGGTCGGTGTCTCGCCGACTTTGGTCGTTGAGGCGCCGACTTCGGTCGGGGGCCCGCCGACCCTAGTCGTTGAGGCACCGACTTCGGTCGTTGGCCCGCCGACCCTGGTCGTTGAGGCGCCGACTTCGGTCGTTGGCTCGCCGACCGTGGTCGTTGAGACGCCGACTTCGGTCGAAGGCTTGCCGACCGTGGTCGTTGAGGCACCGACCAGGTCGTTGCCTCGCCGACGCCGGTCGTTTGGTGGACGACTGTGGTCGTTGCCTCGCTGACCTCGGTCGTTTGCGCGCCGACCATCGTCGGTGGCTCACCGACCGCGTCGTTCAGGCGACGACCGTGGTCGATGGCTTGCCGACCTCGGTCGTTTAAGAGACGACTGTCGTCGGTGCCTCGCCGACGCCGGTCGTTGAAGCGACGACTGCTGTCGGTGTCTCGCCGACTTCGGTCGTTTTAGGGATGACTGTCGTCGGTGTCTCGCCGACCTCGTCGTTCTCACAACGACCTGGTCGTCTTATGACCGACTCAAGTACACAGGTCATCCGCGGTCTTCCACCTTGACACCGCTCCGTCACAGGCCGTACAGTCGGCCCGAGTGTAAACGGTTACACCGCCGTGAGAGCCTCACTCCATCGATCCTTCCAACGGTCCTTCCCGCCGCCCGGTCTTCCGGAGCGACCGAGGGGCTGGCGGCCATGAGCGCCACGACTGCCACGATCAAAGAGGTCGCCCGCGAGGCCGGCGTCTCGGTCGCGACGGTGTCGCGGGTGTTCAACGACAAGGGGCCGGTGCGCGAGGAGACGCGGCTGCCGGGCCGCCGAGATGGCCTGGGACGCCGCCGGCCTCCTCCCCGACGGCTCCGACCAGAAGGCGCGCTATCTCGCCACCGCCGGCACCTGGCTCAAAGCCCGCGACGCCGACGCCGCGCGGCCGTTCTACAAGGCGATTCTGGAGTGCTGCTCCAGCACGAAGCTCGGGAAAGAAGCGCAGCAGGTGCGGTGGTTCCCGGAGGTGCCGGAGTGCGAGCAGGAAGGACGGAGTGATCCGCCAGAAGCTCACCCTGAGCCGGCAGGAGCCCTGACGCTGAGGGAAGCCCCCGGAGCCGCCTGGGGGATTTACCTCATTCCGCCTTTGCCGCCGATCTCCCACACTTGAGTCTGACAAGCAGGAGAGCCTGATGGGCTCGGCCCCTGACGAGGAGGACTCATGAACCGCTGGTTTCGTATATCCCTGAAGCTTCTGACGATCGCCGCTTTGTCCAGCGCCACGGCCGCTCATGCAGCGGAGCCCAGCTCCGGCACGGTGTCCAAGGGCAATCGGACCTCCAACTGGCTGGGCGGGCCCCACACGGCAAGCGCTCCGAGCCCCGCCGGCTGTGTCTCGGTATCCAACCCCGCCTGCGACGCGTTCGCTTTGACTGTCGATCTGAAGCCGGGCTCCCGGTTCGCGGTGGCGATCGCGTCCGAGATCGAGGGCGACGACTACGACCTGTACGTCTATTACCCGGACGGCACCGCGGCGGCGAGCTCCGCCACCGAGGGGGGGAACGAGGCCGTGGTGATCCAGCACACCTTGCTGCATGGCAGCGGTCCCTATCAGGTGCGGGTGCTCCCGTTCACCGTCACGCCCGGCTCGACCTATCAAGGTCTCGCGCGCGGCACTCGCGATGCCGCGATCGAGGCGGAGGATCCGAATGCCTGCCTCGAAGCGACTCCCGCCGCCATCGGGATCTCCGGGATCACCGACAACGGCCAGACGGTGTCACTGGACGTCACGGTCCTCCTGGACGGCGTGAGCCTCGGGGTTGGCAACCAGATCATGACCAAGGCCGCGGAGGCCTACGCGCCCGTCGGCATCGATTTGAACGTCGTCTCGTACCAGAGCGTCACGTTCACGGGAACCGAGGGGGCCGCTCTCATCCAGCAGGCCAAGAACCGCTTCGGCGGCGTACGGCCGGCCGGCTCGGATCTGGTTTATGTGCTGTCGAACAAAGACCTCACGACCGACGGCGACACCAGCCTCGCCGGCCTGGCCGACTGCATCGGCGGTGTGCGGTTCGCCCACCATGCGTTCGCCGTAGGCGAGGCGGTCGGCATCGAGGAATCGGCCATCGGCCCCTTCCTCATGGAAGTGGACGCCCATCCGGAGATCGCCGCCCATGAATTGGGCCATCTGATGGGAGCTCACCACCACTACGCCAACTGCGTCGAGGGGAACCTCCAGGGCGCGGCGAACGATCTCTCTCCCTGCTCTCTGATGTTCAACTTCGTCGACTTCCAGTCATTGAACTTCGCGCAGCTCAACGCGGCGGTCGTCCGTGGCCACGCCGTGCAGCACGCCTCACCGTAGCGTCCCTCCTCTTCAGGAGAGTCCCCTCGGTTTGGTAGAGGGGACTCTCCCTTTTTATGGCAATTCCCGCACGAACACCCCCGCCCCGTTGCGCAGCTCTTTCACCAGCTCCTTCAGCCGTCCGTGGTGAGTGAAAAGGATGACCTGGGTCTTCTTCGCCAGCTCGGCGAGGACTTTGAGGGTGGCGGCGCTGCGGTCGTCGTCGAAGTTGATGAGGATGTCGTCGACGATGAAGGGGAGCGGCTCGGCCTGGGCGAGGTAGCGCTCCAGGGTGGCGAGGCGGAGGGCGAGGTAGAGCTGGTCTCTCGTGCCGTCGCTCATCCCTTCGACCCGGACTTTGCGGCCCCCTTCGCGGACGCCGACCAGCACGGGCTCGTCTTCGCGGTCGAAGTCGGTCTGCAGGCTCCGATAGTTGCCCAGGGTCAGAGTCCCGAAAAGCTCTCCGGCCCGGCGCAGGAGCGGCGCCTGGTTTTCGGCGCGGTAGCGCTCGATTTCCCGGCGCAGGACGGCGGCGGCCAGACGCAGGCGGGTGTAACGCTCCACGTCGTCCCTCAAGGTGGCCAGGATCTCCTGCTCGCGCTCGGCGGCGCGGGCGGCGGCATCGCCTCCGGTGAGGTGGTCGAGCTCTCGCTGCTCCTTCCCCAGCTCTTCCCGCAAGTCGAGCGAGCGCTTCTCCAACTCATGGATCTCGCGGTCGAGCCGGTCGATCTCGGCGGGCAGGAGGTCGCCGTCCACGGCGGCGGCTTCGCGCTCCAGGTCGTCCAGGGTCAGGCCTTCGCCATCGAGGAGAAGCTCCCGCTCGGTCTCTTCCAGAGCCATTGCGATCTTCTGGGACTCGGCGGATTTCGCTTCCGCCTCCTCCAGGCCGGCCTCGCCGTCGCAGGCAGCCTCGCGGAGGAGGAGGGCGAGCCTCTCTTCCATGGCGCGGCGGGTGGTCTCAGCCTGGCGGATCTCCTGATCGAGCTTCTCGATGCGCCGATCGAGGTCCCGCCGGCGGGTGGCGCGCTGGCGGGCTTCGGCGAGTCGCGCGTGGAGCTGGACGGCGATCTGGTCGGCGGGTTGGCCGGCCAGCTCGGGGGCGAGCTGCTCGGCCAAGGCGCCCACGGAGGTGCGGAAGGTCGCGAGGTCCCGATCGAGCGCGGCGATGCGGAGGTCCAGACCCGCGGCCTGGTTGAGGTTGATGAAGACATCGCGGAGGGTCCCAACGAAATGGGAGACCTCGCCGGGCAGGGCCTCGCGGTCAAAGTCGAAGGCACGGACGGCATCCGCCCAGGCTTCCTGCCACTCCTCCAGATCCGCAGCCGCCGCGGATTCGGCATCGCGGGCCGCGGCCAGCTCGGCCTCGGCGTCGCGCAGGGATTCGGTCAGACGGAGCCGCTCGCGCGCGTCCCCTTCCAAGGCTCGGACGGTCTCTTCAGCCCGCGTGAGGATAGGGTCC
The DNA here is from genome assembly GCA_035264905.1 of Thermoanaerobaculia bacterium. Classification (GTDB taxonomy): domain Bacteria; phylum Acidobacteriota; class Thermoanaerobaculia; order Multivoradales; family UBA5704; genus UBA5704. Next base: position 24,358 of record DATFPH010000549.1, on the reverse strand, counting down.
AGAGTCTCCGCGGAAGGGGCTGACTCTCCCAGATCCTCCAACTCTCCGGCCAGCGCGGCCCGGTGCTCGCGGCGGGTCTCCTCCAACGCATCGGCCTGGCGCCGCTGAGTGCGCAGGGCCTCGGCGCGGAGGCGGAGCTTCTCATGCCGGCCGGCCCAGGCCTGCATCTCTTTGGGTGGCCGGGGCACGAGGCCGCAGGGGCTCCAGAGGACGGTCCAGTCGTCCCGGAGGCGCTCGTCCTCCTCTGCGATGGCGGCCTCCTCGGCGTCCAGAGCGGCCAGCGCTCGCACGAGCTGGTCGCTGCGGGCGAGCAGGTGCGCTTGCCTCTGGACGCGGTCGGCCTCGCGGCGCAGGCGGTCCGCCAGGCCGTCGGCTTCCTCGACGGTCTGCTCGTAGACGCCGGCCTGCCCGGCCGGCACCTCTTCTCCGGCGAGCCAGGCGCGGCGCAGCAAGGACCACTCCCGGTCCCGCCTCTCGCGCGCGGCGCGCAGCTCGTCCTCGGTGGGCACGACGCCGGCGCGGCGGATCTCGTCCAGGTCCCGTTCGACGTCGGTCTGCTCAGCCCGCGTGACCTTCTGCTGGTCCTCCAGGCCGCGCCGGCGCTCCGCGAGGGCGGCGAAGCTCTCCCGGAAGCGCTCCAAGGTCTCGGCCGGAGGGACGGGCAGGGCCTCCAGCTCGTCGAAGGAGCCGCTCCACAGTCCGAGACGGGCGAGCTCGATGCGCAGCTGGTCCTCCTCGCGGCGCAGGGTCTCGCGCGCTTCGGCCAGCGCCTGGTCCAGGTCTCCCGCTTTGCGGGCGGCTTCGGCGCGCCGGCGCAGGGCCGCGGGATCGCGCGGCTCGGGCCGGGCGGCGAGGGCCTCCTGGGTGGCGGCGAGCCGGCGCTCGGCCTGTTGCAGATCGCGGCGCACCTGCTTGCGGCCGGTATCCAGCTCCTGGCGGCGCTGGCTCAGCTCCTGGATGCGCCTCCACCGCTCCAGAGCGGGGCGCAGCGCCTCGGCTTCCTCCAGCGTCAGGCCGGGGCGGACGTCTTCGAGCAGCTCTCCGGCGCGGGCACGCAGCTCGTCCCGCTCGGCCAGCAGACGATTGCGGCTCTTCTGATCCTCCTCGTGCTTGCGGACTCCCTGGTGGAGCGCCTCGATCGTCTCCGCCCGGTCGAGCACGTCGCGCGGGACGTCCAGGCCCGCCACCTCGTCGCGCAGCCCGGCGAGCTCGGTGGCGGCACGGTCCCGTCTCTCGCGGGCCGCACGGAGAGCGTCCTGCGCCTCGCGCCGCCGCTCCGGGAAGCCGGAGGGAAGGACGACGATCTCGCCCAGCGCTTCGCGGCGGGCCAGCCATCCGCGCCGGCTGGTCAGGCGCGGCAGGGCACGGCGCAGACGGGCGAGCCGGTTGCGCTCGGTCTTGAGCCCCGCGAGGCGACTCTCCAGCCCGGCCGACTCCTCGCGCTTCTTCTCCAGCTCCTTCCGCCGCCCGTCCCACTCGCGGCCGGAGAGGGAAAGGTCTGCCAGCTCGCGCTTCGTCTTCTGGTGCTCGGCAATGGCCTGATTGATCTTTTTGACCTGGCCGCGCGGCCGGAACAGGGCGTCGGCCTCCTCGTCGAGCGATTGCAGGACCTTGCGCAGGTTGCGCGTGCCTAGCCCGGCGGCGAACAGGGCTTGTCCTACGTCCCCCTTCTGCTCCAGCAGCTCCTGGCCTCCCTGGAGGAGGGCGTCGTGGTCGATGCCGAAGAGAGTGGCGAAGAGCCTCTCGTCGATGCCGTGCAGGCAGCGGTCGAGCAGCCCATCGTCCAGCGGGCTCTCGTCTTCCGTGGCCAGAAGCGTGCTCTTCTGCCCTTTGCGGCGCAGGAAGGCGAGCTCGCTGCCATCGGCGAGGAGGAGCCGGCCGCCGACGCGGAGCTGGTCATAGGCGTGGAGGAAGTCGTCGCCGGTCTGCTTGGGAAAGCCGTAGAGCAGGGCGCGGAGGGCGCGCAGGGCCGAGCTCTTCCCCGCTTCGTTCGGGCCGAAAACGAGATGGAGCCCCGGCTCACCGCCTGAGAGATCGAGCCGGCGCTCGGTGAACGGGCCGAAGGCCTTGAGGTAAAGCTCGAGGAGCCTCACGCCTCCAGGGCCTCCGGAGTTGAGAGCAGCCGGGCGAGCAGCAGGTCTTTGGCCTCGTCGAGCCGCGCGCGCAAACCCTCCGGGTCGGTCGGCCGCGCCGCCTCGGCCCCCTCCGACAGATCGAACAGCTCGGGCGGGAGCTTGCGCTCCAGGTCGGCGAAGCTCTCGGCGAGCGCCGCGAGCCCGGTCTCGTCCGCTTCGAGCTCGCGCAGGGTGTGCAGGAGCCCTCCCAGAGCGTCGTCCCGCTCCAAGACCCCGAGATCGCCGGCACGGCCGGTGCGCACCTGGACCTTCTCGATCCACAGCGCGTCTCCGAAGCCGGTGGCCAGAGCGCGAATCTCGGCCGTCCAACGCTCCAGATCGCCCACGAGGTCGTCGTGGATCGGGCAGGCCCCCTCCAGGCGGACCCGCGCGGCCAGGGGCCGCCCCTCGGCCGCATCGAGCGCGGTCTCCAGGGCCTGCTGGACGCGATCGAGCGCTTCGCCGCTCCCCGCCACGCCGGCCAGGCTCACCGCGCAAACCGTCCAGCGGAAGACGTCCAGGTCGCGATGCTCGGCACGCACCACCTCGCGGCCGTCGATCGTCACCAGGGTCGCCCCTTTGCCGCCGGTCTCGCGAGCATGGCGCCCCTGGAGGTTGCCGGGAAAGACGATCCAGGGATCGCGCGAGACCACCTCGCGCACATGGACATGGCCGAGAGCCCAATACTGATAGCCGCGAGCGCGCAGGCCGTCCACCGAGCAGGGAGCGTAGGAAGCATGCCCCTCGCGGCCATCGAGGCTGGTGTGGAGCAGGCCAACATTGAAGAGGTGCGGCACGGCCGAGGGATAGCCGGCCGCGAGATCCTCGCTGACCGCGGCGCTCGCGAACCCCTGGCCATGGAGGGCCACGCCGAGATCCTCCAGGATCACCGTCTCTGGCCGCTTCGTCGAGAAAACCTTGACGTTGTCCGGAGGCCGCAGCACCCGGGTGATCTGGCTCGCGGCGTCGTGATTGCCGGCGATGACGAAGGCAGGGATGCCCGCCTCGCGCAGCCGGTTCATCTGGGCGATGAAGAAGAGGCCGGTGTTGTAATCCTTCCAGTCACCGTCATAAAGGTCGCCCGCGAGGAGAACGAAAGCGACCTCCTCCTCGACCGCCAGATCGACCAGCCGCTCGAATGCCCGGCGCGTGGCCCCACGGATCTCCTCAGCCGGAGCGCCCTCGTAGCGTTCGAGGCCGCGCAGAGGGCTGTCGAGGTGGATGTCGGCGGCGTGGAGGAACTTCGGCACGATCTCCAACCTCAGTCGACAGGCTCTCCTGCGAGGGTCAAAAGCCCTCGGCAAAGCTGACGGAAGCTCGGAGAGCGATTTGCCGTCCTCCCCTGCCATTCCGTTCCCAGGTGAGGAGCCATGCGCTCGGCCCACTCCACTTTGTCCTCGACGGGATCACGGATGACGCGCTGGAAAAGCTCCCAGGTTCCACAAACACTGTCCTGCACGTACGCTTTCATCTTCTGCAGCCTGGCCTGAGGAAAGGCCCTGCGGATCGCCGCAGGATCTCCCAAGTAAAAAGCCTCGGTCTCCTCGATAGCCAGGCGGAAAAGCACGACAGGGCACGGCTCGCAGTGCTCCAGCGTTTCCAGCAGTCTCTCTTTGAGCTCGGAGCAGGGATCGTCATCCGCATCGACGAGGACCAGAACCCGATCGGTGGATGGATTGAGGCTCTTGCCGTAGGCGCGCAGCTTGGCAGGAAGCTGATCCAGCAGGCCTTCCCTGCGAATATCAGGAACTTTCAACGAGCCTCGAGAAAGCTTCCCTTTCCCACGATGACGGATCACCTGAAAGGAATGCCCTGGAGGAAGGAAACGCGGAAGCCAGACGTTCAGCAAAGCCTCTTCGGAATCGCCTTCGACGAGGACGTGCAGCTTCATCCGGAGAATCTTTCCTCGAAGTGGTTGCTGTACCAGAGGCTGCCGAGAGGAATCCCTTCGTCGATCATCGCCTTGACGATTGCGATGTCGGCGGTCCGGCGGATCTGCGTCCGCCCCTCCTTGTCCTTTTCCATGAGCCACACCTGCTCTGGGCGCAATGCATCAACGAAATACGGGGAATGGGTCGTGATGAAGAGTTGCGTTCGATCCTGATCTGGCTCTGCCTGCCGTACGAGCTCGCGGGCGAGCTCTTCGAGAAGCTTGTGATAGAGACCATTCTCCGGCTCCTCGATACCAATCAAGGGAAAGGGCTCGGGGTCCTCGAGGAGAAGGAGGTACATGAACATCTTGAGAGTGCCATCCGACATGCTCTGCTGATAGAAAGGATCTTCGTATCCCTGCTCGTTGAAGCGAAGCAGGAGCCGGCCATCCGAGCTCTTCTCATGGGAGATGGTCCGGATTCCAGGAATCTTCCGGGCGATGCCGTCGAGCACTCGCTGAAAGCGGTCTGGATGCGTCCTCTCAAGGTACTGCACGACGTTCCCGAGGTTTTCGCCGGTCCGATTGAGGTGTTTCTGCGCGCCGGCCTGTGGCAGGCTGCGGGCCGCATCAGGAAGGAAATAGGAGAGATACCAGCTCTCAATGTACGACCGGAGGCCGACGATCCGCGGATGCTCTTTCAGGTTGCCCAGGGTCGTGATTCCGAGCCGCCCCAGATCGTCCAGGCGGACCTCCAGAGAGGTGGCGCCCTCCTCGTCCTCTGTCGCCTCACCTCCCCAGACACGGCCTTCGCCCTGTTCGAGGCGAAGAAACGGATAGGGCTGTCCATGTTTCTGACCTTTGCGCCGCTGCCGCAGTGACTCTTCGACCACCACGGGCACGCCGGCCAGCTCATCGACCGCGAAGCTGTAAGTGATCGGCCGACTCTGGGGGCTCTCTCGATAGTAGAGATGAAAGCGGATCGGCTCGCTCCGACCCTGACTTCTGAGCTTGAAAAACCCACCCCGCTGTGGCTTGTCGCAGGCACCCTCCACCCCCTCGCGCAGGCAATCGGCCATAAAGCCGAATGCGTCGAGGAGGGTCGACTTACCGCTCCCGTTCGGGCCAATGAAACAGCTCAACGAGGGTAACGGCATGCCTTGGCCGTACCCTACCTGGCCAAGACTCACATCCACCAGGGATTTATAGTTCTGAACCCTCAGACCCAGCAGTCGCGGCATCGCAAACCCTCTTTCCTAGAGCGGGACAACTTTATCAGGTCATCTGCCCCGCCGCCTTCCGCCACACGTACCGCGCAGCCGCCAGGTCCTCCACCGCCAGGCCCAGGGATTCGAACACCGTGATCTCTTCGGGCGACCGCCTCCCCGGGAGGCGGCCCAACAACAGGTCTCCCAGCTCTCCGGCGATCCGGTCCTCCCCCACCGCCCCTTCCCGCAGCGGGATCAGCAGGTCTCCGGCTTCGGCGAGGGCGGATTCGCGGCGGTCGACGAAGAGGCGGGCGCGGCGGATGGTTTCGGTGTCGAGCTCCCGTGCCGCGGGCGTGCAGGCTCCGACGGCGTTGACGTGCGCTCCAGGGGAGAGCCAGGCGCCTTCGAGGACGGGCTCGCGGGAGGAGGTGACGGTGCAGATGAGGTCGGCTCCCTCCACGGCTTCCCGCGCGGTGGCGACGGCTTCGACAGATTCTTCATCGGCGAAGCGGCGGGCAGTTTCGGGGCGGCGGCTCCAGACGCGGACGCGGCGCAGGGGGCGGACCTCGCGGAGCGCGGCCAGGTGCGTCTTCGCCTGCACGCTCGCTCCGAGCAAGGCCAGGTCGCCCGCGTCCTCGCGCGCCAGGAGGCGGGTGGCCAGAGCGCTCACCGCGGCGGTGCGGATGGCAGTGATGGCGGCGGCGTCCAGGATGGCCACGGGCTTGCCCATGTCGGCCTCGAAGAGGAGGACGGAGCCCAGGTGCGACTCTTCCCCCCTCTGGTGATTGCCCGGGAAGACGGTGATCACCTTGAGCCCGAGGACCTCGCCGCCGTCATCCCACAACGCTCCGGGCATCACGCCCAGGAGGCCGCGGCGGTCGGGCAGCCAATGGGCCTGCCGGAGCGGTTGCAGGGCTTCGCCTCGCGCCAGGGCGGAGAGGGCCTCGGCCATCACGTCGATGCACTCCCCCATCGGCAGCAGTCTCTCGACCTCTTCGCGTCCCAGGATCAGCATGGACAGGCAGTGTAGCGCTAGAATCCGCCAGCCCGCCGTCATCTCAAGGGAGGAATCTGCCGATGGCCCGCACCGCCCCGCTTTGTCTCGCCGCTCTTCTCCTGTTGTGTCCGGTGCTCGCGCTGGCGGAGGAGCCGGTCGATCTGGAGATGGTTTCGCGCATCCGTGACGAGGGTTTTCGCCGCTCGCAGGCGATGGAGATCGCCCGCCATTTAACGGACGAGATCGGCACCCGGGTGACCGGCTCGCCCGGGATGAAGGCGGCCAACGACTGGACGCGCCAGCAGCTCACCGACTGGGGGCTCGGGAACGCGCATCTCGAAGCCTATCCCTTCGGCCGCGGATGGACCTCCACGCGCTCGCTGGTCCAGGTGATCCGGCCGTACGAGGTGACGCTCGCGGCGCTTCCCAAAGCCTGGACGCCCGGGACGGACGGAGGGCCGGTCCGCGGTCCTCTGATCATCGCGACGTACACCACGGAGGAGGACTTCGAGCAGTACCGCGGCAAGCTCGCCGGCAAGATCCTGCTGATCGGCGAGCTGCGCGATCTGGTCAAGGACCCCCGCGAGATCGCGGAGCGCCGCTACACGCCCGAGACGCTCGACGAGCTCTCCCTCTACAAGGCGCCGGAGCTGGAGGATGAAGGGGCGCCGGTGACCGGATACAAGAAGCGCATCAAGCTGCGCGCCGCCTTCGACCGGTTCGCCTCCGAGGAGAAGGCGCTCGCCACGATCGACACCAGCAGCAACGACTGGGGCATCGTGCGCGCCAGCCGCGGCGGCTCGGAGAAGGACGAAGCTCCGCGCGGCCTCCCGAGCGTGGTGATCTCCGCCGAGGAGTACAACCGGCTCTACCGGCTGGTCAAGGCCGGCCGCGAGGCGGAGGTGGAGGTGGACGTCAAGGCGCGCTTCCTCACCGACGACTTGAACGCCTACAACACGATCGCCGAGATCCCGGGCACGGGACCCAAGGGAGAGATCGTCCTGGTCGGCGCGCATCTCGACTCGTGGCATGGAGGCACCGGCGCCTCGGACAACGCCGCGGGGTGCGCGGTGGTGATGGAGGCCGTGCGCATCCTGAAGGCTCTCGGGGTGAAGCCGCGGCGGACGATCCGCATCGCCCTCTGGAGCGGCGAGGAGGAGGGGCTGTACGGTTCCCAGGCCTACGTGAGCGAGCATCTGGGCTCGCGTCCGAAGCCGAAGGATCCCGCTCTGCAGGACATGTCGGAGTTCGAGTGGCCCCCCTCGGTGGGCTCGTTCAAGGCGAAGCCGGAGCACGCCAAGCTCTCGGCCTATTTCAACATGGACAACGGCGGCGGCAAGATCCGGGGGATCTACGCGCAGGAGAATGCCGCGGCCGTGCCGCTCTTCGAGGCCTGGCTCGCCCCGCTCCGCGACCTCGGGGCCACGACGCTGACCATGCAGACCACGGACGCCACGGATCACATCCCGTTCGACGCGGCGGGCATCCCCGCGTTCCAGTTCATCCAGGACGAGCTGGATTACTCGGGCCGCTCCCACCACACCAGCCTGGACGTCTACGACCACCTGGAAGCGGACGACCTGAAGCAGGCCTCGGTGGTGGTCGCCACGTTCCTCTATCACGCGGCGATGCGGCCGGAGCGGATGCCTCGGAAGGCGCTGCCGTAGCCCCCACCCACGGGGGGCCTACAGCTCCGCGGTGATCGCCGCCAGCGCCGCCCGCGCCTTGCCCAGGTCGCCTTTGCGGCGGTCGAGGATCATCAGGAGGAAGCGATTCTCGCCCAGGCCCACCGGGCGCAGCAGGTAGCGGCTCCGGGCCGAGGTGACGAGGAGCTCTTCGAGCGGCTCGTGGCCGCCGAGCCGCTCCTCCACCCGCGCTTTCTGGCGCGCGAGCTCGGCCATGGCGCCGGCGGCGTCCACCAGGTCGAGCAGCCGGGAGCCGATGGCGGCGACGACGGTGCCGGTGGCGGTCTCCACCAGAAGGGTGGCGATCACGCCCTCCAGCTGTCCGCCCCGCTCCAAAGCCTCCTGGATGTTCTCGGTCGGGCCGGGCTGGGGTGGCGGCGCCGCGGCCACGGGGGCGGCGAGCAGGGCATCCAGCTCGTCCTCGGCCTGGCGCTCCTCCTCCTCCGATTCGTCCATGATCCGCATGGCTTCCATCAGCAGGAAGGCCAGGCCTCCCGGCAGCGGAGGCCCGGCGACCGGACAGCCGTCGGAGATCTCGATGTCGGCGTGCTCCCAGGTGACGATCTGCAGGGCGGCGGGCGCGCCGCTCAAGTCCCCCGTCTCGGCTCCCACGAGCTTGCCGCTCCGGAAGAAGAGCTGGCCGCGAAGCTCGCCGGAGGTGATGCCCAGGGTGCACGTCTTGCGCTCGATCTCCAGGAGCTGGAGGAACGAGGCGAGGCTGATGTTTTCCACCCTCCCCTGGACGCGCTGCGCCAGCATGTCGGCGATCTTCTGCCGCAGCACCTCGACGTCGAACGGCTTGCTCAGACACTCGAGCGCGCCCTCTCCGCCGAGGCGGGCCGAGGTCTCGGCCGTCCCCAGAGCGGTCATCAGGATGACGGGCAGGCTCGGATGATTACGCCGCAGATGGGTCAACAGCTCGAACCCGTCGACGTCCGGCATCCGCAGATCGGAGACGACGAGATGGACTTTCTCGGCCTGCAACACCCGCATCGCTTCCCGGCCGTCGGAGGCGGTGACCACCTGGAGGCCCCGCCGCTTGTCGGCCAAGGCCTCGGAAAGGGCGAAGAGCACCGCCGGCTCATCGTCCACCACCAGAATCTTCTTCATCGGCAAACAGCTCCTCGAACCGCCGCACGGCGCGGCCCCGGAGTCTGACCGCAAATCCCCTGGGGCGTCAATCGGGCAGATCGGGGGCCTTGTGGAGCCGCCGCGCCGTTTTTCGCATACTCTAGGGGAACCAGAGGATCTGACAGAGGTGGAAGGAGGAGTTTCCGGATGACACCCACGCGACGGACTGTTCTGTTCACTCTCGCCTGCCTCGCCGCCGCGAGCCTCGCCACGGCCGCGGAAACCGGGAGCGGCGCCTGGCATATCGTCCGCCCCGGCGAGAACCTGCACCGCATCGCCGCTCGCTACCTCGGCTCGACCGACCGCTGGCCCGAGCTCGCGCGGCTCAATCCGGAGATCCTGAATCCCAACCAGCTGGAGCCCGGCCAGCGGATCCGCGTCTCCGTTCCCGGAACGTCCGATACCGCGGCGGCCCGGGTCGCCCGCCTCTCGCGCAAGGTGGAAGCCCAGCCCACGCCGATCCCGTGGGAGGACGCCCGGCAGGACGACCTCCTGCTCGATCGCGACGGCCTGCGCACCTCCCCCAAGTCGTCCGCCGAGATGACGTTCATGGACGGCACCCGCCTGCTGGTGACCGAAAGCTCGCTCGTCTTCCTCCAGCGGACCGGCGGCCAGCTCCGCGGCGTGAGCCGCAAGTCGGTGGAGATCGTCGAAGGGCAGGCGGACGTGGAGGCGCGGCCCGCGAGCGACCGGTCGGTCCGGCCGGAGGTGGAGATCGTCCTCGGCCCGGCGCGCGCCACCGCGCGGCCGGCGCCCGCGGGCGGCACCCGCACCCGCGCCCGCCGTCCGGACGAAGGGGGCGCCAAGCTCATGATGTATGGCGGCGAAGCCGAAATCGAGGCCGGCGGCGCCAAAGTCACGGTCCCCGAGGGGATGGGCTCGTCGGTGGCGGCAGAGGGTCCGCCCTCGCCGCCGGAGAAGCTCCTCGCCGCACCGCAGCCGGTCGCGCCCGCCGCGGGCGGCCAGGTCGAATGTGCCAATCCCCGGTTCTCCTGGACCGCCGTGCCGGACGCGGCCTCGTACACGGTCGAGGTCTGCCGCGACGCGTCCTGCGGCTCCCTGGTCGAGCGCGCCGTCGGGATCGAGCGGCCGGAGTGGCGTCCCGCGGCACTGCCCCGGGGGGATCACTATTGGCGCGTCACGGCCCGCAGCCGCTCGGGCCTCGACGGCTACCCCAGCGAGCCGGTCCGCCTGGCCATCACCTCGGACCAGGCGGATCTCGAAGGTCCCCGGGAAATGCCGGAGATCGAGGGGCCGCAGCTCCTCGTGGGCTCATCGCTCTGGGCCGGCCCCGCGGCACGGGTGGTCGTGCGGTCGATCGATCCGGAGACCGGCAACCCGGTGGCGCGGGAGGTGACCCGCACGCCGGAGGAGCTCGGCGCCTTCGCGGCGCGCGCGGCCCAGGGCGGGCTCCCCGGGGGGGCATCCGATAGCTGCGGCAACGCTTCGTCGTTCGCACCGTTCGCGTTTACCGTGGACGCGCAGGCGCCGGAGATCACCTGGGAGGTGGTGGATCTCGACCAGTTCCCCAACCGGCGGCGCGGCGCCCGGACGCCCAAGGGACTCTCCTGGTCGGGGGGCGCCCGCTGGATGCCTCTCGAAACGGGAGCCGAGCCGGTGCACATCGGCAGCGACGCGCCGCAGCTCCTCCTCCACGGAGCCCGGTTCGACGTCGGCGACGAGCACGTGAGCCCGGGTGGGGACCAGATGCTCCGCGTGCGCGTCAACGACACGGGGGCCGGGGTCCACGAGCTGAGCTTCCAGCTCCGCGGGCAGACGCTGGAGATCGAGGTGGTCGATCTGGTGGGGAACTCGCGGAAGGTGGCGTGGGGGGTCAGCCGCTGACCTACCCCACCCGACGCGTCGGCATCCACCGCGCTCCAGGGTCGAAGGTCCCCGCATCGACGAGGCTGCCGGGCAGCTCCGCCAGGTCTTCTTCGGGGAGCCGCCATTCCAGGCTGCGGGATTCAGCGATCCGCTCCAGCTCGCCGGCGACCGCGGAGGCGCTGGAGGGGCGGCGGGTCTGATCGCGGTCCAGGAGGTGCTGCACCAGGGAATCGAGCTCGGACGGCAGCTTCGACACCATCTCGCGGAGCGGCTTCACCTTTGCGAACAGCGTCGATTGCAGAACCTCCTCCGCCCCGCTGCCGGCGAACGGCATCACGCCGGAGATGCAGCGGTACAGCAGCACCCCCAGGCCGAACAGGTCTCCGGTCTTGCCGTGTCCCTGCCCGAGCAGGCTCTCGGGCGGCAGATAGCCCGGCGTACCGAAGACCATGTCCCCTTCGTCCGCCGCCCCGGCCAGGAAGCCCGCGATCCCGAAGTCCGTCACCTTGATCGAGCCGTCGCGGCCCAGCAGCACGTTCGCCGGCTTGACGTCGCGGTGCACGATCTCCCGCCCGTGCGCCGCGGCGAGCCCGCGCGCGATCGCCGCTCCGACCAGCACCGCATCCTCCGGGGAGAGGCGGCCGCGCCGCCAGAGGAGCTTCTCGAGGTTGATCCCGTCCACCAGCTCCATGGCGATGAACGCTCCCTCGGGCGCGTCCTCCAGGTCGTAGACCGCCACCACGTTGGGATGGCTCAGGCGGGCGAGGGCCACGGCTTCGCGCAGGAGCGTGTCGAGCAGAGCCTTGCGCCTCTCCGCATCCAGCTCGCTCCCCAGATGGATCGTCTTCAAGGCCACCGGCCGCTGCAGGCGGGGATCCCAGCCGCGGAAGACCGAGCCCATGGCTCCCGAGCCCAGGGCCTCCACCACCTGGTAGCGGCCGAGGAAGACGTCGTCCAGCGCCTTGCGCTCCGCCAGGCTCCGTTGCAGCGCCTCGAACGTTCGCCGGAGGTCGTCGATCTCGTTCCCGCTCGTGCCTCGACCGGACTCCCCGATCAGGCTCCGCTGCGCGGCCACGAGCCGGCGGATCGGCCGGACCACCGTCCACCAGGCTCCCGACGAAAGCCCGGCGATCAACACGCCGGCGAGACCGAGGGCGAGCCCGGCCTGGCGGCGCATGCCCGCGGCCACGGATTCCGCCACCCGCGCCGGCTGGCGCGACAGCACCACCCAACTGCTCCCGGGGACCGGCGCATAGGCGCCCAGGATCATCCCGCTCCCGCTGCGGAAGCGCCCGGACCCCACGAGCTTCCCCGCCAGGCCGAGATCCAGCAGCTCCCTCGGCATTCCGGCGAGAGTCGTGACCGAGCCCGCGACGACCACTCCCGCCTTTTGCGCGATGACCAGATCCGCCTGATCCCCCAGCTCATCCGGTTGCACCATGCCCTGGAGCGGCGCGCCTTCGCCGATCAGGACGAGGAAGCCGCCGCCCGCGGCGAGCGGCACGGCGAAGCGCAGGACCAGGGGGCTCCGGCCGGTCACGGAGACGCCGGAGAGCGGCCCCGGCGCCTGCAACGCCGCGGCCACCGCCGACCGCGCGGCAGGCCCGCGGAGCTGGGCGCGCATCACCTCCTGCCCGCTCGGATCGACCACGGCGATCCCCAGGACCCCGAGATCGGCCCAGGCCTGGAGGTTCCCGATCAGGAGCTGCTGCGCGGCCGGCGAGCGGGGATCGGCCAGCTCGGGGCTCTCGGCCGCGCCGCGGGCGAGCGACTCCCGCGTCGCCAGGAACGCCGCCGCCCGCTCGGCCGCCGTCTTCGCCGCCACGATGTGCGTCCGCTGCACCTGGTCGAACAGGGCGGCCTGGTTCATCCGCAGCAGGCGCACGGAGGTCAAAGCCAGCGGCAGCAGGCCCACGGCGGCCAGGGCGAGGGCGACGCGGCCCAGGAGGCCGACCCGGAACCGGTGGAGTCTCAAGAGAACCGGGGGAAGAGATAGCCGACGCCGCGCTCCGTGATCACGTAGCGCGGCCGGCTCGGCGCGGGCTCGACCTTGGCCCGCAGGCGATGAACGTGCACCCGCAAGGTGTCCTCGAACACCTCGTCCGACGGCCACAGACGGCGCAGCAGGAAATCGGTCGGCACCACCCGCCCCGCCTGCCGCATCAGCACGTAGAGCAGCTTGCTCTCGATCGGGGTGAGCAGCACCGCCTTGCCCCCCGCGATCGCGCGCTGGTGCGCGAAATCCACCGACAGCCAGTCGTCCACCTGGATCACGGGCTGGAGCGTGTACCCGAAATCTCCGATCCGCCGGCAGACCCGGTCGATCCGCGCCACCAGCTCGCGTGGATTGAAAGGCTTACGGATATAGTCCTCGGCAAATGACTCAATGGCCTGCACCACCGTGTCCGCTTCGCCGACCGAGGTCAGCATGACGACCGGCAGGTCGCTCCATTCGTGGAGGTTGCGCGCCAGCGTCAGGCCGTCCATGCCGGGCAGGAGGATGTCCACCAGGGCCAGGTGGGGCAGGCCCCGCTTCTCCACCAGGGCGAGGCCGTCCTCGGCGGAGGCCGCCGGCCACACCTCGTACCCGGCGCGCTCGAGCTCGGCGCGGATGACCCGCAGGATGTCGGGGTCGTCCTCGACAGCCAGGATTCGGCGGATGTCGGATGTAGGGGGGTTCTCTCGGCTCACCAGAGGATCGCTCGTAATCTTGATCTTAACCTGACTCGGGGTAGGAATACTGTAATTCGAGAGGGCTCATAATGAAAGACCCGTCCTTGCGCCGCATCCTCTTTGTCGAGGATGATCCCGATATCCGTATGGTCGGCAAGATGGCGCTGGAGGCGATCGGGGGCTTCAGCGTCCTCGCCTGCGGCTCGGGCGTGGAAGCCCTCACCCGCCTGAGCGACTTCGCGCCCGACCTGATCCTGCTGGACGTGATGATGCCCGGCATGGACGGGCCGGCGACGCTCGGCGCCGTGCGCGAGACCTCGGCCGGCCGCGATCTCCCGGTCGTCTTCATGACCGCCCGCGTCCAGGCCCAGGAGGTGGCGGCGTACCGCGACATGGGGGCCGAGGACGTGATCGCCAAGCCGTTCGATCCCATGGCGTTGTCGGAGCAGGTCCTCTCCGTGTGGAGGACGATGAAAGCCCGCACGGATGCGGCGTAGCGGTCGGACGGATGATGGATACCGCACTCAAGGACGACACCGAGCTCGGCTCCGCCTCCCTCCGCGACTACTTCGCGGCACGCCTCCCGGACCGCCTCCGCGAGGTCGAGGAGGCCTGGGAACGGGCCCGCCAGTCAGACTGGCCCGAGGCCGAGGCGCGCACGTTCCATCGCCTGGCCCACTCCCTGACCGGAGCCGGCGCCACCTTCGGATTTCCCGCGGTGACCGACGCCGCCCGCCTCCTCGAGCAGCGTCTCAAGCCGGTCGCCCAGGGCACCGCCCCGCCGCCGGACGATGCCGCCGTGGCCGAGCTCCTGGCCGGCCTTCGCCGGGCCAGCCAGATGCCGGCTGCCCCCTCCAGCTCAACCGCGTCCGCCCCGCGCGCCGACGAGCCGGGCAAGAAGACGATCCTCCTCGTCGAGAACGACCCCGAGACCGGCCCCTCGCTCGCCCAGCAGCTCGAGCGCTTCGGCTATGAAGTCCGTCTCCTGGAGCAGCCCGACCGGCTCGGCGCGGAGATCGAGCGCGATCCCCCGAGCGCCCTTCTGGTGGACCAGGACTTTCCGGAAGCGCGCCTGCCGGGAGGCCTCGAGCTCTCCGATCTGCGCCGGGACCTGCGCAGCCCGGTGCGGCTCGTGTTCCTGTCGGACCGCGGCGATCTGGAGGCCCGGCTCGCGGCCGTGCGCGCCGGAGGCGAAGCCTACTTCACCAAGCCGGTGGACGTGGGCGCCCTGGTGGATCAGCTGGACCTCCTGACCGGCCCTCCCACCGATCCCTTTCGCGCCCTGGTCGTCGAGGCCGACGAGGAGATCGCCGGGGAGTGCGCCGGCGCCCTGCGCGCCGCGGGCCTCCAGGTCGCCGTCGAGACCGAGCCGGAACGGTTCCTGGAGGCGCTCGCCGCCAGCCGGCCGGACGTCGTCCTGATCGGTCTGGAGCTGCCGGGCTGCGGCGGCGCGGAGCTGGCCGCGGTGCTGCACCAGCTCGAGGCCTACGTGGCCACTCCGGTGCTCTTCCTGGCGCCGCCCGGGAGCGACGAGGACCGGCTCAGCGCCCTGGAGCTCGGCGGCGACGAGCTTCTCCCCCGGCCCGTCGATCCGCTCCATCTGATCGCCGCGGTCACCGGCCGGGCCCGCCGCGGCCGCCGCCTCGCCTCTCTGATGGCCTATGACAGCCTGACCTCGCTGCTCAGCCACGCCAGCCTGAAGCAGCAGCTCGAAGCCGAGCTGGCGCGCGCGGCCCGCGAGCACGTGCCCGTCGCCTACGCCATGCTCGACCTGGACGGCTTCAAGACGTTCAACGAGACCTATGGCCACGCGGCCGGCGACCGCCTGCTGCGCACCCTGGCGCTCTTCCTCAAGCAGCGCCTGCGCCGCTCGGACATCCTGGGCCGCTTTGGCGGAGACGAGATCGGGGTCATCCTCCCGAACACGGACGGGGCCACGGCCCGCGCCGTCCTGGACAACCTGCGCGAGAGCTTCTCACGCCTGCGGCACGGCTTCGCCGGGACCGAGCTCTCCGCCTCCTTCAGCTTCGGCATCTCCGTCTTCCCCGACTGCCCCACTCCGGAGCTCCTCATCGAAGCCGCCGGCCGCGCCCTCTCCGCGGCCAAGAGCGAGACGACCGGGAGCGAGTCGTAGAACACGTTGCAGGGTCAGTGCCGCACGCCGCCGTCGAGGAGCTCGATCCAGCGGGTGACGGCTTCGCGCAGATCGGCGAGCGACACGAGACCGGACTCGACCTCCTCGTCGAATTCGGGCTCGATCGTGGCGCCCTCCGGCGAGAGGGTCAGGGATCGCCGCTCATGCTCTCAACAGGGCGTTCAGCTCGTCGGGGTGGCTCGCCCGCACCTTGGCTTCCTCGACGTCGACCTTCCCCTCGCGGACGAGCTGCGCCAGCGAGTCCTCCATCGAGATCATGCCGTGCCGCTTGCCCAATGTCAGCTCGTTGTACAGCTTCTGGAGCTGGTCGCTGCGGATGTGATGGCGGACCGGATAGGTGGCGTGCAGGACCTCCACGGCCGGCATCCGGCCGCGCCCGTCCGACCGTGGCACGAGCTGCTGCACGACGATGGCATTCAGGGCGAGCGCGAGCTGGTGGCGGATCTGCGCCTGCTGCGCGGGCGGGAAGACGTCGACGACTCGATGCACCGCCTGCGCCGCGTCGTTCGTGTGCAGCGTCGAGAGCACGAGGTGCCCGGTCTCGGCCGCGGTGAGCGCCGTGGCCACCGTCTCCAGGTCGCGCATCTCGCCGACCAGGATGACGTCCGGGTCCTGCCGCAGGGAGGCCCGCAACGCCTCGGGGAACGACCGGGCGTCGCGGCCGATCTCCACGTGCTCGACGACCGACCGGTTCGACCGGTGCTCGTACTCGACCGGATCTTCGATCGTGATCACGTGGCTCGTGCGGGTCCGGTTGATCTCCTCGACCAGGGCGGCCAACGTGGTCGACTTGCCGGAGCCGGTGGGGCCGCAGAACAGCACGAGGCCGCGCGAGGGACGGACCAGCTCGGCCAGCGACGGCGGCAGATTGAGGCCCGCGAGGGTCGGGATCTCGAGCGGCAGGGAGCGGATGGACGCCGCGAGCTGGCCCCGCTGGCGGTGGAGGTTGACCCGGAAACGGTAGGGAGTGCCGCCCTCGTCGAGCTCGCGGCCGGGCGAGAGCCGGAGCGGTAAATCGGCCGAGCCGCGCTCGTCGAGATCGCGCCGCGCCCGGGGTCCCAGGTACGGCCGGAACATGGCGGCCAGCTCCTCGCCGTCGAGCAGCGCGCCCTCGGCGCGGACGAGCCGGCCATCCACCCGGAAGACCGGCGAGAGGCCGGAGATCAACAGGAGGTCGCTGGCGATCTGGTGGATCATCTCGAGGAGGAGCCGGTCGAGCGCCCCGCCCTCCTCCACCCGGGACTGGGAAGGTTTGTCGAGCGGCTCGAAGGGTTCGAGGACGGAGGTCCGCGGCCCGGCCGAGGCACCCTCCTCGGGCTCGGTCTCCCCAGGCGCGTCCCCCTGGCGGTTCAGCTCACGGACGAGGCGGTCGAGATCGGGATCACGGATCTGTTCAGTCATGACATCTCTCCGGCGAGCCTACGGAACAGAGCCCGTCTGCGTCCGCGAAAGGCTACCTCGGGGGCTTGACGCCACCCTTTCGCTTGATGCCAAAACCGACCCGAAAGATGTCAGGGATATTGAGCCGTCGGTCCTTGGTCCGGTACAAGACCGCGAGCTCGACCAGATCGTCGATGAGAGCACCCATGCTTCCTTTGCGGATAGGGTCGCTGGTGAACCGGCGCGGAGGGAGCTTGTTCGCCGAAGCCCTTCGCATCCTTCGTATGTGCTCGGGAGTCCACCGGTTGGAAAGCTCCTCAGCGGTGATGGGAACCACCGCCCCACGCGCGGCTTCCAGCAACGGCGTCACCCAAGGGTAGTCCTCGGCAATCTCTTGGACCCGGATCTCGGAGGCCTTGACGACACCTTCCTGAATTGCGCTGTAGTGCAACGCGCGCTGATGGTCTGGGCGATCCCTGGCAGTGTGCTCGGCGGCACGCTTGAAGGCGAGAAGGTAGCTGCGAGGACTGATCTTGCCGGCCGCATCGGCGAGGTGAAGTGGAACCCAGGTGTATGTTGTGCCACGCTTCGGGCCACCCCCCATGTATGGATCGGCGAGGCCCTCGATGACGCGCTGCTGAAGCAAAGGGTCACGCATCAGTGCCGGGGGAAGAAGATGGACGCCCTGCCTTTTCCCCCATTGAAGAGCCATCTCTCGTGTTGTCTCGCGGCGAAATTCGGCGGCGAAGCCACCAGTGTCATTGGCGTTTCCGAGACGCATGAAGACAAGACCGTAAAGATCCGCGCTGCTCCAGGCGAGATCGACCTTGGCGTGCCGCAACTTGGAGGAATCCGCAAAGCTCCAGGTCTCGGCATCCTCATCAAGCTCAGGGCGGATGAAGAACTTGAGCCGAATCGCGCGCCGGCTGCGCAGTTGCAGGCCGAGTTGCAGGGCCGCCGAACTCAGCCTGCGTACCCGGTCCCAGTCATTGGATAGCCTGTCAAAGGCGTCGAACAGAACGAGCAGCACCTGTCCACGCCGTGTGAGCTCGGCATCGCCGGCGGTTAGCCGGGCGTTCACCTCATCCCGATGCGTGACGACCCAGCGGACTCGGTCGCGCCAAGTACCGCCGGCCGCGGGAACCTCCTGCTTCGCTTCTAGGAGGACATGGCGGAGCACGACCGTCAGCCAGATCGCGATGGGGTCGATGCCCTCGTCGAGCAGAGCGACCACCGTCTCCGCACGCGGGAAGTCGGCCTCTGTGTCTGCGAGGCCAAAGCCGACTTTGGCCGAGACACGCGATAGGACCGAGCTCTGGAGCTGTCCGGACACGAATTCGCGGTGCTCAGGGCTTGCGAGTACGGCAGTCCACCAGCTCTTCCCTGCGCCTCGCATGCCCACGACGACGCTCGCGTCGAGATGGAGAGCCTTCGCGTGGTAGACCGGCACATAGACCCCTGGGAGGTCCGGGGGATTAAGGGTTTCCTGGGCCGCAAGCTCGGGAAGCCGAGCGAGGGCGGCGCGGGCTGTGCGCGCATCGAAAGCAATCGCCATCACGACTCGTGGCTCCCCAGAAGTCTCTCCGTTGCCCCAACGAGAAACTCTCCGAAAGCCGCCTCGACGACGGGCCATGGGGGCCGCTGGGAAGTCTCGACAAGTCCCACGCTGCGCAATCCTGCGTCATGGTAGATAGTGAGCGGATGATGAGGCGCGTTGGGGTCGTCGCGAACGAAGGTTTGCGCCGGAGCCCCCTCGGTGGCCTTTCCTTCGTCGTCGTACAAGGCCGACCACACATCATAGGACGCCTCGAGCCAGCTCGCGACCGCTCCTTCTCTCTTTTCGACCTGCGCGGCAACCATCTTGAGATGCCAACGGAGATCGTCGTCCGGCATTCCGAACTGCAAGCCTCTTGATCGCAGGAGATGCTCGAAGAGCAATCGATACGCCTGCCAGCCCTGCGGCTCATCGCGGGCGAAGAGGAATACTTCGGCGCCGAGCTGGGTGACCACCGCCGCGCCAATGTCGTGGAGGCCGGCCCGGCTGTCAAGCAGGATCGCGTCGGGAGGATCCTGGCGATCGGCCAATGCCGTAATCAAAGCATCGATCCTTTCCGGCAGGCCGATCTCCCCACCGCCGGTTGCGAGGCCGGGAAGATACACCCGGCCGACTTTTGCGACGTAATCCCGTGTCTTGGAGCCGAACGCCGGAAGCACCTGGACGGCACCCTCGGCATCGCCGGACACCGGGCTGAAAGCAAGGCAGTCCTCGAGCAACTCCTGGTCGGGCTGGCCGAGGAGAGCTTCGGCCAGCCAGTCCACCATTCCGTAGGCCGGCGGGTCACCGATGAGCAGACTGCCGAGCCCTGGCGCCTCAAGGTCGAGGTCGACGACCACGACCCTTCGCCCCTCTCGTGCGAGATGCCACGCCCACACCGCTACGGCGGTGCTTCGGCCGACCCCGCCCTTGAGGCTGAAGGCGGCGGCCACTGGAAGTCGCGGCCGGGCAAGATGCGGCCTACGCAGCCACTCCTGATTGGTCAGAAGTCGGTCGATCAGCCAAGCGTCGTCTGCGTCGGGCAGGCGTACGCGGTCCGGCGACTCAAAAATGTCGCGCTCGTCTATGAGTTCCGAGCGGCGCAACAGGACCCGTCGAGATCCTGGGCTGAATCGACCGAGCCGTGTATCCAGCTCCGCCGCGAGCCTCTCGAGCTCAGCATCCTCGAGAACGTCATTCTCCAGTACGGCAGTGAGCTGTCCGGCCACGTCTCGCACGAGGGTAATGGAACTCCGGCGGTTCCCGAATTGCCCCCGAATCAGGTCAAGAGCAGAGCTGATCACTTCGTCAAATCGCACCCGCCATCACCTTTCTCTTTGTCCGTTCAGCCCAACGCTGCCGAGGACGCGTTTTGCTGCTTCCCGGTGACGGTCGAGCACCTCGGTGGCGATGGCACCATCGGGTCCGTATCGCTGGCTCGCCGACCAGTCGGCGAACGGCTGTTGGAGCCCTCGAAGTACCACCAAAAGACCTGGGTAGCGCTTCTGGAGGCCTTGCAACACGGCGAGATCCCACAGCCGATCCACATGTTCCCTATATTTCTGAGCGAGGTCACCGCCCTGAAGGCAACCCGGTAGCGTGACCAGGGCACTCTTGATAGCACACTCGGCCGCGAAGCCGAAGAGCTGGTCCGCATTGTCCAGGGATTGCCGCTCGCGGAGAAGGCCGCCGTCCCGAAAATGACGGAGCGCGGCGACATCAAAGCACTCGGGCATGATTGCCTCGCCTTTCGCAAAAGCTCAACAGATTGCACCACCCCATACTGTTATCTTCTCATATCGCACGACAGAGGCCAGCAGAGGTCCGCCTCCTTCGCCGAGCGGCGCCCATGATCCCGGAGGACCTGTTGGCCATGGCTGCGTTCACTGGAGAGAATCGTACCTGAAGGATCGAGGTGGTGGTGCCCCTTCCCCCGTACGGGGGAAGGGGATGGGGGAGCCAGCTCAATTCAGCGGGCACCCCCGGTTGTTGTCGTTGTCCAGCCCGGTCGCCAGATTCAGCATCGTGTCGCGGTTGCCGCTGGTGAGCGCCGCGTTGGTGTCGGCCAGGATCTCGGCCGTGGTCCGCGGATAGTCGACGCCGGAGTGCCCCGCGTTGAGCAACGCGGCCACCGCGGCGCGGAGGAGGATCTTCGCCGCGCCTTCGAGGCCCGGTCCGCCGCCGCCCGCGAGCGTCTGGAGCAGCGTCTTCGAAGCCAGCGACGGGAACGCCGCCGAGCCGGAGAACACGCTCCCCACCGTCTGGCCCGGCGCGTACCCGGTGCCCGCCCACGAATCCTCGTGGTTCTTCCAGTAGCCGGGCGTGCACCCCTCGTCGCCAGTCTCATTGGGACCGGGTCCCGGCAACGGCAGACGCAGCACTCCCAATACCCAGAGCAGCGAGTCGGGGTTCTGGTTCACCGGTTCCGAGAAGAGTTGCGCGGTCGTCGAGGCGACGCCGGCCGGGATGTTCACCACGAGGGCGTCGGAATCGAACGAGATTCCGTCCGAGGCGTCGAGCCCATTGAACACGCTCCCGTTGTTGCTGACGTCGATGCGGTCGGGGCGGCCCGCCTCCGCATCGCCCGCGAAGACCCGCAGCCTGCCGACGCGGGGCGCGGTATCCGCGCCGTGATTGAAGGTCACCGGAACGGTCACTCGCGCCGCTCCCGGCGTGGGATCGGCCCCGTACGCGAAGTCCAGGCCGTCATAGACGATCAGCCGGTACATGGCGGTGTCCGCCGCGTCCGTGTAGATCACCAACAGGCCGGCGCCGTTCAGGCGGAACAGGTTGCTCGACGTGTCCCCATCCTTGAGAGAGAACGTCTGGAGACCGGTCCCCTTCGCCTGGACGAGACTGGTCACGTCCGCCAGATAACCGATGTTGTTGATCGGCCCGCCCCCCGAAACCGGCTGCATCTCGGTGCCGATGATCGTCCCGGTGATCAGGTTTCCTTCGAAGCGGATCACCTGATCTTTGTAGGGCTGCGACGGAATGACGCAGCTTCCGCCGCTCATCGGGCACGGCCGGTCGCGGCCCACCCAATACAGGAGAGCCGCCTGGACCGGTCCGCCGATGTCCACGGTCAGCGACCGCGTCCCGGTGCCGATCCCCTGCATCCCCACCCCGCCATCAGCGACCGCGAGCCCCTGCCCCTGGAGGTCCAGAGCCACGCTCAAGGGAGTGGCGCTCGCCCCACCGGCGATCAGAGCGAGCGCCAGAGAGAGAACCGGAAGCCATTTTTTACACAGGCACGAGGACATAATTTACCTCCTTCTGTTGAACTGCATGAAGTTGTGCTGCTGAACGGAGGGGAGTCGCCGCGCAAGGATTTCCCGCGGGTCTGCGGGACAACGGAAGCGGAAGGACTGCCCCAGATCGAGTCATAAAGCCTCGTCCGGGCCTTCGGGAGCCGGGCGATCTCCTACAGCAGGGAGATCCCGTGCTTTGCGGCCCCGCCTCGCGGCGGGTGTGCCTTTGTCGGAGCTCGGTCTTGAAGTTCGCGCCTTGTTCGTGTGCTCCTGGCTGCCAACTCGTGCTGCGTGCTTTCGGGCAGAACAGAATGCATGCGGCGTGCCAGTGATAAGTGGCTGATTTTGAATATGTTTACCTATCGTTCTCCTTCATCTGGTACCATCCCACGCGATCATGAACCGCAAGGAGGTTTCGTCCCGTATGTCCACTCTGCCCCGGCGCTTCGCCGCCTCTCTGTTGCTCCTCGCCGGCCTCGCCGCGCTGCCCGCGCAGGCGGCCGAGCGGCGCCCCATGACCCCGAACGACCTGTGGGCCATGGAGCGCGTCGCCAGCCCGGCGGTCTCGCCAGACGGCCGTTGGGCCGTCTTCTCGGTCACCCGCTACTCGGTCGAAGAGAACAAGGGCAATGGCGATCTCTGGCTCGTGCCCACCGACGGCAGCGCCGCGCCCCGGCGCCTCACCTGGAACGAGGGAGCCGACGGCTCCCCGGTCTGGAGCCCCGACAGCCAGAGCCTCGCCTTCGTCTCGAAGCGCGGCGACGGCCCGTCGCAGCTCTATCTCCTGCCGGTCGGCGGCGGCGAGGCGCAACCGGTCACCAAGCTCCCGGTGGGCGTCCAGGCCCCCAAGTGGTTCCCGGACGGCAAGCGCATCGCCTTCATGGCCTCGACCTGGTCCGATCTGAACGACGACTGGGACGCGGTCAAGAAGCGGGTCGACGAGCAGAAGAACGACAAGGTGCAGGCGAAGATCAGCGACAGCCGCGTGCTGCGCTTCTGGGACGAGTACCGCACCGACGCGCGCCGGAATCACATCTTCGCGGTGGATCTGGACAGCCAGAAGGTCACGGACTTGACGCCCGGCATGGACCGCCAGATGGATTTCCTGTCCGCCGACAGCAACTGGGACCTGTCGCCGGACGGCAAGGAGATCGTCTACAGCGCCAACTCGACCGATCCGCCGTACCAGACGCTCAACGCCGATCTCTACGTCCAGCCGGTCGGCAAGCCGGCGGCGGTGCGCAACATCACCCCCGCCAACAAGGCGGACGACAGCTCTCCGCTCTACTCGCCGGACGGCCGCTACATCATCTACGGCCGCGGCACACGGCCCGAGATCGATCCGGATTTCACGCGCCTGGCGCGCTATGACCGGAAGAGCGGCGAGACCGTGGGCCTGTTTGAGGAGTGGGACAACGCGCCGAGCAGCTGGACCTTCACGCCGGACAGCCAGACTGTGGTCTTCCAGGCCGAGGCGCGCGGCCGGGTGAACGTCTACGCACTACCCATCTCAGGAGGCACCGGCGAGCCGCGGCTGGTCGCGGCCGGCGGCACCATCGCAGGCGCGGAAGCGGCGGCGGGCCCGAGCGGCCCCGTGGTGGTCTTCACCCGCACCTCGATGCTCCAGCCGGCGGAGCTCTACGCCGTGCCGCTCACCGGCGGCGAGCCGCGGGCGCTCACCTCGTTCAACGCCGAGAGGCTCGCAGAGCTCGATCTCGGCACCACGGGCGAGGCCACGTTCGAGGGAGCCGGCGGGGACCAGGTCCACATGTTCCTCGCCTTCCCGCCGGGCTTCGACAAGCGGCGCAAGTGGCCGCTGGTCCAACTGATCCACGGCGGTCCGCACGGCGCGTTCCAGGACGAGTTCCACTACCGCTGGAACGCCGCCCTGTTCGCCTCGCCAGGCTACGTGGCCGCGCTGGTGAACTTCCACGGCTCGACCGGCTACGGCCAGGCCTTCGCCGAGTCGATCCTGGGCAATCACGGCGACAAGCCGTTCGAAGACATCATGAAGGCCACGGACTACCTGATCGCGCAGGGGTACGTCGACGAGAAGAGGATGGCGGCGGCGGGCGGCTCGTACGGCGGCTACATGGTCGACTGGATCCTCGGCCACACGAACCGCTTCGCGGCCCTCATCTCCCACGCGGGCGTCTACGACCTGATGGCACAGTTCGCCTCCGACGCCACCTGGGGCCGCCC
Source organism: Thermoanaerobaculia bacterium (assembly GCA_035264905.1). Classification (GTDB taxonomy): domain Bacteria; phylum Acidobacteriota; class Thermoanaerobaculia; order Multivoradales; family UBA5704; genus UBA5704. The sequence goes on along the minus strand of DATFPH010000549.1, from coordinate 331 downwards.
GAACAACTACGGCGGCGCGCCCTGGACCGATCCCGCCCGGGTGGACCTCTACTCCCCGAGCCGCTACGCGAAGAACTTCGCGACGCCGACCCTGATCCTGCACGGCGAGAAGGACTACCGCGTCCCGGTGACGCAGGGGATCAACCTCTACAGCGTGCTGCAAGGCAAAGGCGTGCCCACGCGGATCGTGATCTTCCCCGAGGAGAACCACTGGGTCCTGAAGCCCCAGGCGGCGCTGCTCTGGTGGAAAGAAACGTTTGCCTGGCTCGACCGCTACATTGGAAAGAGCGCCGGGAAGAAGCCGGCGGCGAAGGCGAGCTGAGAAGCCCTC
>DATFPH010000548.1:0-11613 GCA_035264905.1 Thermoanaerobaculia bacterium | reverse complement strand
CAAAGGTCTGCCGGCCGCCGGCATTGGTCTGCTGTTCGCTGGCATGGGACTGCCGATCACTGGCATCCCTTTGCGGGCGACTGGCATTGGGGTGCGACTGAGGGGCTTTGATCTGCCGTTTGCTGCTCGTACGCCCGGTGGAAGGTACCGCAATCCGTCACTTCTACCTTGACGGCGTACTAGGGCATCTCTGCAGAGTCCAAGTCCCCTCGTCCATCCCCGCTCTTCAATACGCCACCCCAAACCGCCGTCCGCTATGCTGGGGCTCCTCAAGCTCATCGACCAACGCAACCGCATAATCCTCAAACGAGATCGTGCTGTTCCCTTGAGCGTCCGTCAGAAACTGGTCCCCCGTCGTGCGGCGGTACCGGCCGGTCCTTTCGCCGGGCTGGATCATGGCCGCGGGACTGAGATAGGTCCAGTCGATCCAGCCCGCCTCGGCGCGGTAGACGTCCAGCGCGTCGCGCTGCTCCAGGGCTTCCGGCTTGTAGGCGTCCGGGAAGCCGGGGGTGTCGACGAGGGCGACGCCAGGGGCGACTTCGAGGCTACCGGCTCCTCCCACGACGGCGAGTCGCTTGACTCCGGCCTCTTTGAGGCCCGAGATCAGGGCCCGCGCCGCGTCGGTCAGAGAGGGGGCCGGCTTTCCGTGCTTCCCAGGCCGGGGTGAGATGGCGTTCACAACGGCGTCTGCGCCTCGCACAACCGAAGCAACGCTCGCCGCGTCGGTCGCATCGCCCTGCACGAGCCGGATGCGGGGGATCCGGCGCTTCAGAGCGGGCTGGATCGCGGACAACGGCTACGACCTCGTGACCCCGATCCAGTGCTTCCTTCGTGATTCGCTGACCGACGTTCCCGGTGGCTCCGAAGATGACGATTCTCATGTGCGGGTCTCCTGATTGAGCCGTCCTTCTCTCGGGCAGCTCGGAAGGAGTCTATCGCTTGTGCTATTTGAAAGGGTTCGCGTATCCGCGGCTCGGTTTACCGAAGCCATGGCACTATAACTTATGAACACCTCAACAACGAGGTGCGCGAAAGGATAGGCCTATGAAGAGTCTGCTCCGTGCATTGAGTTTGGGCGCTATGCTGAGCCTCACCAGCTTCGCGGCGGCGTATGCCATCGTCAACTCCGCCTGTTATGTCGAATGCTTTGACGGTTCGCATTACATGATTACCAACATCAGCGCCAGCGATTGCTGCGACAAGCCGTGGCGGATCTGCCCTGACGGGGGAACTGCTATGTGGTCCACCGCTACCACGACCCTTTATTGCTAGTCGGCGGGAGACCGACTGATCGATAAAGGAAGGCCGAGCAGGAGAGGCCGCTTTCCTCCCCTGCCCGGTACATCGTTTGTCAAAGAGCGACTGCTTCAAAAACCGAGGGGGCCCGATGACCCCCTCTGGGTGAGGACTTGCTACGGAACGACTCTACGCGCCGGAGGACGAGGACGGCGTGTCCTGCGCGGCGTTCTTCTTCGGGCCCGCCGACGACTGCTCCTCCGGAGGGGTGGTGGCCTTCCGGCGGCGCGTCTTGCGCGGGGTGATCCCGAAGGCGAGCAGGGTCTCGTTCTTGAATCCGAGCTTGCCCTGCAGCTGAGCGATGATGCGGCTGCGCATCACCTGACTGCGCTGCTCGACTTCCCGGCGCAGGCGGGAGACCTCCCGCCAACGGCCCTTGAGCGCTTCCTGCTCGCTGCTGAGATCCTTGAGCTCGGTGATCAGCCCGTCGAGGCCCTCGGATTCGGTCGTGAGATGGGGCATCTGCTCGAGATGCGACTTGAGCGTCGTGCTCAGCAATTCACAAAAAACAACGGTCTTCTGATGCGAGAGTCCAGGCATGGGACACTTTCCTTTCTTGTCTTTGAACGGATTCCGTTCGGTTTTTTTTCAAGGCTTCGGAACACAAATCTTTTTACATCCCAGACACACATCGTCCTAGGTCATGGCACACCTCCGGAATTAATGAGACGCCACGCCTCAGGCGAGACGCCCCGGGGTCTACGATTCGTTAGGGAGTAGGAGGAAAGTCGCCGGTGGACTCACAGCGGCAGTGAGCCGGGTATGCTCGCCGGACGCTCACGAAGAGGATGGAGACCGAGGTGCACTACATCGCAGTGGGGAAATCGTAGAGGGCTTCGCCGCTCAGTGTCAACCCCCTTTTGAAAATTTCCTGGCACGAAGTTTGGAGGCGCGTTTGCCACCCCAACGGCGAAAGCTCGGTGCGGCGCGCGGAACCTTGTCAGCGGGCCGTGACCACTTTCGCAAAGGCCACGGAAAGTTCATCGCGCCGTGCGGAAGGTGTCTCAGAAGCCGCGGAAGGTTCCGCAACTTCTGCGGAAGATTCCGCCACGCGCGCGGAACTTGTCACAGGTAGTTTTCAAGCTTGTGCGCTACGCCGGTAGGTTCCGCAAGCGCACCGGAAGGTTCCGCCACGGAATCGAAAGCTTCCGCGGGTGCCACGAAGGGTTCCGCAGGAGCCGCTGGACATTCCGCAGCGCGTGTCTCCCCGCTGGGGAGCCGGCCGCGGGGTATAGTCATCCAATGAACGTCGAGCTCCTCCTCGTCCCCTATGACACGGCTTTGCGCGGGTGGCGCATGGGCGCAGGGCCGGAGCACCTTCTCCAGGCGGGGCTGATCTCGCGCCTCGAAGCTCTTGGCCATGCCGTCTCATCCTCGGTGATCATGACGGTGCGCGACGCTCCCGCCGAGATTGGAACCGCCTTCGAGCTGATGCGGCTGGTGGCGCAGCGGGTTCGCGCGGCACGGGAGCAGGGCCGGTTTCCGCTGGTCCTGAGCGGCAACTGCAATACGGCGCCGGGCACTCTGGCCGGGCTCACGCCGGCATCCCGCGCGGTGTTCTGGTTTGATGCCCACGCCGACTGCAACACTCCAGACACTACGAGCAGCGGTTTCCTCGACGGCACGGCTCTCGCGACAGCGATGGGGTGGTGCTGGCGCCAGATGACCAGCTCGATTCCGGGGTTCCAGCCGGTGTCGGATCACAGCGTGGTTCTGCTGGGGGCGCGCGACGTCGATCCTCTCGAAGCCGAGCTCATGTCGCGATCGGCCGTCCGTGTCCTTGCACCCGGATCTCTGCGCGACGGCGGATTGGCCCGCCAGATCGCGTCGATTCGGCCGCAGGTCGATCTTGCCTATGTGCACTGCGATCTCGATGCGCTCGATCCGGCCGAGGGCCGGGCCAATCCGTTCGCCGTCGCCGGTGGCTTGACCGTGGCGGAGATCGAGTCCGCCGTGCGCGAGATCGGCCGGAGCGTTCCGCTGAAGGCGGCCGCGGTGACGGCCTATGCGCCGGAGTACGACGCCGACGGCCGGATCGCTGAGGCCGCTCTCCGCATCATCGAGAGTCTGCTGGCGGCTGCCGCCCGAAGCTGACTTCCTTGACCTTCAGTTAAGTAGGGCGGAAAATAGAGGATAAGGCCGAAAAGGCGAAGCCGCCGCAAGGTGGTGGCGCAAAGCCCAGGAGTCTCGTTCGAGACAGTCCGGCCGCCGAAGCCTTCACGATCCCCCGTTGTCCAGGGGAAGGGAGATCCATCGTGAGGACATCGCGCCCGCCTGTCATCTTCACCATCCTCTCCGCTCTTGCCCTGCTCCTCCTGGCCACCGGCGTCGCCGGTGCCAGCGTCGTCTACGACTTCACCACCCCCGCGGCGGACGCGGCCCTGTCGAGCTCCACGGTCGGCGTGATGGAGGCCGGCGGCATTCCTCTGGTGATCGAGGCCGGGCTCCTGGATCATGACGGGAACTTTGAGCTCGGCGGCGAGAGCGCGGCCCTCTCCGTGCGCCTGACGCCGGTCGAGTTCAGCCCCGGCGTAGGTCTCGGCGTGCTGTCGGGCATGCCGTCCGGGTCTTTCCCGGAAGACGGGCTGTCCATGGCAGAGGGTCTGGTTTTCCACTTCTCTCCTCTGTTCGCCCCGATGCGCCTCCAGCTGAGCGGCATCACTCTGGGCGGATCTGAGGCCGGCGAGGCGTTCGAAGCGGTCCGCCTCTTCGTCAACGGTCAGCACCTGCTCGATCGGAAGGGGGAGCCGGACGGCACCCTGACGATCGCGCTCCCGGCGGGCACCTCCACTCTGGCGTTGATGCCCCTGCTCCAACCGACCGCTGAGATCGAGGATCTCTCCTCAGATCCGGTCTTCTTCGTCGCCGCAATCGAAGGAGAGGCCACCGCCGTGGAGGTGGACTTCGATCTCAAGCCGGGCTCCTGCGAGAATCAGCTCAACACGAAGAGCAAAGGGGTCTACCCGGCTGCCATCCTGGGGACGCCGGCGCTGCACGTCGCCGACATCGACCCGGCGTCGATCCGTCTGGCGGGCGTGGCGCCGATCCGCGCGTCGATCGGGGACGCCGGCAGGCCCGGACGCTGCGCCGCGGGAAAGGACGGGATTCCAGACCTCACCTTGAAGGTCGACACCGAGGCGATCGTCCGAGCCCTCCGGATGTCGCTCGGGATGCTGCGGGACGGGCAGAGAATCGTGGTGCCCCTGGAGGGGCAACTCCGCGACGGGACACCTTTGATCGGAGAGGACATGGTGTTGATCCAGGTGCCGGGGAAGTAGATTCCACCTCCTGGCCCGGGACAACGGCTGGACGATCCTGAGGAGCTGTAAGATCGGCCCATACGCCCGAACCATGAGGAGGGTCGACGTGACGGATCGCCCCAGCTTTCCGAAAATCCCCGAAGGCCTGCTGAAGAAGATGCTCGAACCGCCGAAGCCGCCGGTGCGGATCGTGATCGACAGCGACGTCGACAACGAGGTCGATGATTATTTCGCGTTGGCCTGGATTCTCCAGTCCCCGGAGAGCTTCAGGATCGAGGGGGTCTACGCCGCTCCGTACTCGTTCCGGTCGCGGACTTTGCAGTTGAACGAGACCTACGCCATTCTCCAGCGCGGCGGCCCGAAGAACGAGCAGGAGCAGAAGCTCGTCAACCGCTACGGCGGACAGGTGAGCGCCGTCCTCGCCCTCGGCCTGACCCCGCCGGACCTGTTGCGCGATGAGCACGTCGCGGGCGGCCCCGAGCGCGGCATGCTGGGAAGCTTCGCGCGGACGCGGGAGATCTTCACGGTTCTGGGGCTCTCCTACGATTCGCTCCTGTTCGCCGGCTCGGACCGCTATCTCGGATCTCCCGCGGTGCCTGTCGAGAGTCCGGCGGCCCTTCACCTCATCGAGCGCGCGCGGGCGTCGTCGCCGGAGGACCCGCTCTATGTCATCGCGCTCGCCTGCTTGACGAACGTCGTGTCGGCGATCCTCCTCGCTCCCGACATCATCCGCAACATCGTGGTCATCTGGACGGCCGGCTATCCGACCAACGTCGTGGACATTGCCAATATCTCGTTCAACACGGAGCAGGACATTCCGGCCTCGCAGCTGCTGTTCGCTTGCGGCGTTCCGGTCGTCTATCTGCCAGGTTTCTACATCGGCCAGCAGCTGACCTTGTCGCTGCCGGACGTCGAGACCTGGGTGCGCGGGCGCGGCGCCATCGGCGATCTTCTGTACCAGCGTTTCGTGGCCAACCCGCTGTTCGATTATTACGGGATTCCGAGCGCCGGCGGCGTCGCTTTCACCTGGGTGATCTGGGACCTCATTTGCGTCGCCTGGTTGATCAATTCCGGCTGGGTGCCGACGGCGCTGCATCCGTCGCCGGTCCTGACCGATGACCTGTTCTGGAAGCACGAGCCCGGCCGGCCGGTGATCCGCGAAGCGATCGGGATCAGCCGCACCGGCCTCTTCAAAGATCTGTTCACCAAGCTCGCGCGTCCGTAGGAGCTCTCCGGCGGACAGGCCGATGAAAACCATTTTGTGCCGCTCCGTCGGCAGCATCCAGCCCGGGGCTCCGGGCGGCATGTGCGCGCCGTAACTCGCCGGTGGGTTCTGCGTCGAGTGGCAGGTGGAGCAGTGTGCTCCCGGAGCACCCATTCCGTTCTGCCGCTCAGGGCCGCGTCGATGTCGACGTCGGTCGGCTGCGGCACCTCCTGGAGGAGCGCCGCGGCGGCCATGATCTGGCCCGGCTGGCAGTACGGCGTCCAGGTACTGGCTGTTTGGACAGGTGGCGGGATGCGGGCCGCAGGGCCGGCGCTTGTGGCATGCTACGCGAATGATGCGTGACTCTCGATCCATTTCCTTGGGAGCGTCCGCGGCGCTCCTCGTGTCCCTTCTCCCGGCGCTCGCCTGCGGAGCGAGCGCACCGCCCGATCCGGCGCAAGACCCTCTGGCCGCCGAGATCGCGCGCGCCAAGACCTTGCTGGAGAGCAAGCCGGACAATCAGGTCTGGGCTCAGGTCCGGCAGCCCAGCATGACGGCGCTGACGCGCGCGGACGAGGACCTGCGCGCCGGGCGGCGGTGGCTCGCATTGCAGCGCCTCACCAACGTGCAGGGGAACCTCGCGAGCGGAAGCTATCTCTCCGAGCACCTGGCTCCGAAGCCCGACATGGCCGCCTTCGAGGCCGAGTGGAAGCGGATGGGCGGCGCTCTGCACGCCGAGCTCGGCACGCCGTCGCCCTCCGCGTTCGACGGCCAGCCGGCGGCGGCGCGGGCGCTCGGCGAGGTGGCGGTGCCGCAGATCCGCGGCTACTACGACGCCAGCCTGGACTACGGCCACGCCACGATGCCCGAGGCGGGGATCTACTACCTGGGGAGCGCCGAGGAGGAGCGGGCGGTGGCGGACTACATCCGCAAGCTCTCCGGGCCGAAGCCCAAGGGAATGGCGCCGCGGCTGCGGTCGATCCGCCCCGAGCTCGATGCCCTGCAAGCCGAGATGCTCTCGGTCTACAAGCCGCCGTTGTCGATCGACCGGCACGGCGAGTTCATCGTCGCCAGCTCCACGCTCAAGGAAGCGTTCGAGCTGGACGCGGCCGGCCTGCGCTACGGCGCGCTCCTGCGCTATCTTGAGGCGGCCCAGCAGTTCACGCCGCTTCGCGCGGAGCAGCCGCCGGCGCCCGATGCCGCCACTCTCGACAAGAAGCTGAGCGAGCTGGGATCGCGCCTCTCTATGGGCGGGGTCGACCACAGCCTCGGTCAGCTCTTCCTGGAGACCGCGCAGTCCGAGGCGGCGACGGCCAGTCCGGGCTCCGCGTCGACCACCGCCGCCCGCATCGTCAACGACGTGCTGCCGCGCTACTTCGCCGCGCTGGAGCCTCCCCGGCCCGAAGCTCCGAAGCCGGAGGCCCAGGTCGCGGTCACGCTCGTGCGCTGGCCCTACACGTGAAACCTCTCTGATCCAGCAGGTCTGCTGGCACAGAATGTGGTTCAGGGGTTCGGTGGCAAGGCTCGTTTCGTGGTCGAGAACTACGGTCATTCGGAGCTGGCGAAGCGCTTCGGAGTGACTCGCTATCCCGCCATCTTCGTCGACGACGTTCTGGTGGCGACGCCGAACGACTTCGGCTTCTACGGAAAAACGGAAGGGCCGCGCAACGGACGCTATGCGCCGCTCAAAAGCGTGGAGAGCCACGAGCGTTTCCGCAAGGATCTCACGCGCATGATCGAGCTGATCCTCGCGGGCCGCAAGGATCAGGCGCGCGCCGAGGCCTCGCCGGCCAAGGACACGCAGATCGCGGTGCTGCCGGCGGTCACCTTCACCGATCTCGACGGCAAGTCGATCACCCGCGAAGACCTCGCCGGCCGTCCCGTGCTGGTGGAGATCTGGGCGACCTGGTGCGTCCCCTGCCGGCCCGCGCTCGCCTGGCTCGGCGAGCTGAAGAAGCGCTACGGCGACCGCCTCGCGGTGGTCACGATCGCCGTCGAATCCGACGAGGCCGAGGTGCGCAAGGTCGCGAAGGAGCTCGGGTCCCCCTTCGTCTGGACGATGGGATCGCCGGATCTGATCCGCGTCCTGGGAGACGTCAGCGCCGTGCCGACGCTCCTGCTGTTCGACGACAAGGGCAAAACCGTCGCGACGTTCTACGGCGCGCCGCCCAGCCTCCACGCGGAGGCGGAGGCGAAGCTGGCGACTGTCGTGAAGTAGGGGGAGGGGAATCGAATCAATTCCCCCCTCTCCCGGGCGGGCGTGAGTGCGTGTGGGAGAGGGGGGCCAGGGGGGTGAGGGTCCCGGCGAAGCCGGCTCCCCTACATCAACGCGTCATACAGCGGAAACCGCTCGCAAAGCTCCCGCACCTTCGCCCGCACACCGGCATGCACCGCGGCGTCTTCCGGCGCGCGCAGGGTCTCGGCGATGAAATCGCCCACCTGATCCATCTCGGGCTCTTTCATCCCGCGGGTGGTCAGGGCGGCCGTGCCGATGCGGATGCCCGAGGCGACGAGCGGCGGGTTCGGATCGAAGGGGATCGTGTTCTTGTTGGTGGTGATCCCCGCCTCCTCCAGCGTCTTCTCCGCGACCTTTCCGGTGATCCCGGCCTTCGCCACGTCGAGCAGGAAGACGTGGTTGTCCGTGCCGCCGGAGACGATGCGGAAGCCGAGGCCGGTGAGCCGGTCCGACAGGCGCTTGGCGTTCTTCACGATCTGCGCCTGGTACTGCTTCCACTCGTCGGTCAACGCCTCGCCCAGAGCCACCGCCTTGGCGGCGATGACGTGCATCAGCGGTCCGCCCTGGATGCCCGGGAAGACCGCCCGGTCGATCTCCTTCGCGAACTCTTCCTTGCACATGACCATGCCGGCGCGGGGACCGCGCAGGGTCTTGTGCGTGGTCGTGGTCACGAAATGGCAGTGCGGGACCGGGGACGGGTGGAGCCCGGCCGCGACCAGGCCGGCGATGTGGGCGATGTCCGCCATCAGGAGGGCGCCGACCTTGTCGGCGATGGCGCGGAAGCGCTCGAAGTCGATGATCCGGCTGTAGGCGCTGGCGCCGCAGACGATCAGCTTCGGCCGCTCGGCCATGGCGAGCGCCTCGACCGCGTCGTAATCGATCCGCTCGGTCTCTTTGTCCACGCTGTAGGCCACGACCTGGAAGTCGCGCCCCGAGTAGGACAGCCGGTGGCCGTGGGTGAGATGGCCGCCGCAGGAGAGATCCAGGCCCATCAGCTTGTCGCCGGGCTTGAGCACGGCGAAGTAGACGGCCATGTTGGCGGAGGTGCCGCTGTGCGGCTGGACGTTGACGTGCTCGGCGCCGAAGAGCTGCTTGGCCCGGTCGATGGCCAGCCGCTCCACCACGTCGGCGAACTCGCAGCCGCCGTAATAGCGGCGGCCGGGATAGCCTTCGGCGTACTTGTTGGTCAGGACGCTGCCGGTGGCTTCGAGAACTGCGCGGCTGACGAAATTTTCGGAGGCGATCAGCTCGAGGCCGAAATTCTGGCGCGCGCGCTCGTCGGCGATCGCCTGGTAGACCTCGGGATCGACGGCTTTGAGGGAGCGGTAGTCCGACATCCGGACGTCAGGCCCCCTCGCCTTCACCACCGCCGGGCGCTCCGCCCTCTCCTTCGGCAGGGGGCTTGGGAGCGGCCTTCTTGGCCGCCTTCTTCGGCTTCTCGGGCTTCTCGGCTGGCTTCTCGGTGGCTTCCGCGGGAGCGGCGGGAGCCGGGGGAGCCGCCGCCGGGCTCTCGCCGGCCGAAGCCGCCTCGGCGGCCGGGGCGGCCGGCTTCTTCACCGCCCGCTTCGAGCCGGTCGGGCGCTCCACCGCCTTGGCGACCTCGTCCTGCGCGCGATATTTCAGACGCTTGTTCCGGCGGTGCCGCCGGCGCTTCAACTCCCGATCTTTCTCTCTCATGGATTCTCCGATCTGAACGGCGATTTCACAAGGGGATATTACCGTGTTTTTTCGGCGGCATCCCAGCCCGCTTGCTGCCCAGCTGCCGCAGCGCGCGGACGATTTCCGGCCGGGTCCGCCGCGGCTCGATGATCGCGTCGACGAACCCCCGCTCGGCGGCGATGTAGGGGTTCGAGAACTTGGCCCGGTACTCCGCCACCTTCTCCGCCCGCACCTGCGCCGCGTCCCCCTTCGCCCTCTCCAGGTCGCGCCGGTAGAGGATGTTGACCGCCCCTTCCGGCCCCATCACCGCGATCTCGGCCGTGGGGTAGGCGAAGTTCACGTCGGTGCGCAGATGCTTGCTCGACATCACGCAGTAGGCGCCGCCGTAGGCCTTGCGGGTGATCACCGTGACCTTCGGCACCGTGGCCTCCGCATAGGCGTAGAGGAGCTTGGCGCCGTGCTTGATGATGCCGCCGAACTCCTGCTGGGTGCCCGGCAGGAAGCCCGGCACGTCCTCGAACGTCACCAGCGGGATGTTGAAGGCGTCGCAGAAGCGCACGAAGCGCGCGCCCTTGAGCGAGGCGTCGATGTCGAGCACGCCGGCCAGGTACGCCGGCTGGTTGGCCACGATCCCCACCGCGCGGTTGGCGAAGCGCGCGAAGCCCACCACGATGTTCCGGGCGTACTGCGCGTGCACCTCGAAGAACTTGCCGTCGTCGACCACGTGCGCGATGAGCTGCTTGATGTCATACGGCTTGTTCGGGTCTGCCGGGACGAGGCTGTTGAGCTCCTCGGATTCGCGCCCGGGATCGTCCGTGCTGTGCCCTGGCGGCGGCTCGTCGAGGTTGTTGCTGGGCAGATAGGAGAGGAGCTCGCGGATGGCGGCGAGGCAGGCGGCGTCGTTGTCGACGGTGAAATGGGCCACTCCGCTCTTCGCCGCGTGGGTCGTAGCGCCGCCGAGCTCCTCCATGGTGACCTCCTCGTGAGTCACCGTCCTGATCACCTCCGGGCCGGTGACGAACATGTAGCTCGTCTCCTCGACCATGAAGATGAAGTCGGTGATGGCGGGCGAATAGACGGCGCCGCCCGCGCACGGCCCCATGATGGCGCTGATCTGCGGCACCACGCCCGAGGAGAGTGTGTTGCGCAGGAAGATGTCCGCGTAGCCGCCGAGCGAGGCGACCCCTTCCTGGATGCGGGCGCCGCCCGAGTCGTTGAGCCCGATGACCGGCGCGCCGTTCTCCACCGCCAGGTCCATGATCTTGCAGATCTTCTGGGCGTTCGTCTCGGAGAGCGAGCCGCCGAAGACGGTGAAGTCCTGGGCGAAAACGTAGACGAGCCGGCCGTCGACCGTGCCGTAGCCGCAGACGACGCCGTCGCCCGGGATCTTCTGGCGCTCCATGCCGAAGTCGGTGCAGCGGTGGGTGACCAGCGCGTCGATCTCGACGAAGGAGCCGGCGTCGAGCAGCAGCTCGACGCGCTCGCGGGCGGTGAGCTTGCCCGCCTCGTGCTGCTTCCGGATCCGCTCCTCGCCGCCGCCGAGCTCCGCCGCGGCGAGGCGCTTCTTGAGCTCCTCGATGTTTGGACTGTTCGCCCGGGCCTGTGCCATAGGGGCGGATCTTAGCAGGTAGAATCCTCTCGATGCCGTTCTCCGAGCTGGACACCGCCGCCGTCGCCAGGACCCTCTCCCAGATCGCCGAGCAACCGGAAGACGTGGTCGACGCCTTCTTCGAGAGGCGCGAGGACCTGGAGCTGCCGCCCGAGGATGAGGGGCCGGGGCTGCGGGTCTGGCGCGAGGAGGGGTTCGCCATCCGTCTCGTGCGCGAGGGGCGCACCTGGCTCGCCAGCCGCGACGCGATCGAGAGCCGGCCGTTCGCCGAGGCGCTCCGCCAGGTGGCGCGCGCCCTCCCCGCGGCCACCTATCCGGAGCCGACGCTGCGGATGCCCGCCGTCGCGGC
>DATFPH010000547.1:0-23207 GCA_035264905.1 Thermoanaerobaculia bacterium | reverse complement strand
GACCTCCGGGGACCGCGCCAAGCTGATCCAGACAGTGGTCGGGATTCCGGTCGTCGACAAGACGGCGGACAGTGCCGCGGATACCTCCCCGACAAGCGCGCATCTGGTGGAATACTCAGCCTCCAGTGAGCAGGTCAACTATGACGAGAATCTCAATAAGAAGGAATCCCCGGTAGACAAGCGCTCCCTGGCAAACAACGCCGGTTACATCCTGGAGTCGGGGGGCAAGTCCTATGTCGTCCTCGGCTCCACAGCTCTCGAGGCCGGCCGCTATTACTATCCTTTGATGGTCTTGAACCATGAGCTGGATCACGTGCGCCAGGCCTTGGCGAAAAGCACTCTCAAGGGGGACGAGTCCGAGCTGGATGCATGGACCAGCTCGTTCGTCCGCGATTTCCATCGCACCTATCTGCTGAGCGAGACCAGTACCGGTTCCACCTGTTATGTGGAGGAGGTCTCCACCTGGACGCCGTTGCTGGACTACTTCAGAAAAAAGGGCGTGAGCTCGACCCAGCAGGATGCCAGCGTGAAGCGCATCAAGGACTATTACGACACGACGATCAAGCCCCATGAGGGGCATAAAACCGCCTTCCGGTACTGGATTTATCTCTCCCTCAAGGTGGCCGTCACACCCAACCTCGCTGAACGGCTCAACACGGGGCTTGCGCTGGGCGTTGACCCAAGCATCGAGAAGAAAGAGGGCCGCAAGTTTACCTGCGGCACCGCGAAGACCTTGGCGTATTCGGCGCCGACTCTCGACAAGCCCACCTTTCCAGCCCCTCCGCCGAAACCGGCGAAGCCGTAATTACCCGCGTGACGCGGGGGGTGAGGGCTGCTCCAGGAACAAATCCATCATCAGCCGCTGGCCGGGCTCGACCGCGTACCTCTCGAAGCCGGTGACTCCCGCCGCGCGGAGCACGTCCTCGTCGATGAAGAACTGACCGGTGGCGGAGCGGCTGTCCCGGGTGAGGATGGCGTGGGCGGCGTCGGCCAGGATCTCGGGCTTGCGGCAGCGCTCGGGCGGGATCGTGCCGCCCAGCATGGCGAGCGCGGCGGTGGCGATCACCGTGCGCGGCCAGAGGGCGTTGACCGCGATTCCCCGGTCCTTGAATTCCTCGGCCATGCCGAGCACGCAGAGGCTCATTCCGTACTTGGAGATCGTGTAGGCCACGTGGTTCTTGAACCACTTTGGGTCCAGGTTCGGCGGCGGCGAAAGAGTGAGGATGTGCGGGTTGGCCGCTTTCTCCAGATGCGGGATGCACGCCTGCGAGCAGAGGAAGGTGCCGCGGGCGTTCACCCCCCACATCAGATCGAAGCGCTTGGCCGGGGTTTCCAGCGTTCCGGTCAGGTTGATCGCGCTGGCGTTGTTGACCAGGACATCGATCCCGCCGAACGTCTGGACCGCCTGTGCCACCGCCTGCCGGACCTGGCCCTCGTCGCGGATGTCGCACTGGACGGCGAGCGCCTTGCCGCCGGCCGCCTCGACCTCCTGGGCCGCGCTGTGGATGGTCCCCGGCAACTTGGGGTGCGGCTCCGTTGTCTTGGCGGCGATGACGACGTTGGCGCCGTCCGCCGCGGCGCGCAACGCGATCGCCTTGCCGATGCCCCGGCTGGCGCCGGTGATGAACAGGGTCTTGCCTCGCAGATCGGTCATGAGTCTCTCCCTCCCGGAGCGATCCTATCGTGCTCGTGGTTACATATAGGCCGACGGCGGCCGGATCACGGGCGGCCTGGAGAAAATCAAGCTCCTGGTGCGGGTGGACCAGAAGCCGATCGGACGCACGCCGCGCTCCAACCTGATGAGATGCGCGTCACCGCGGGGAGCGACTGGGTCATCGACATGGGGCCCGGCGCGGGCGAGGAGGGCGGCCGCGTGGTCGTCTCGGGGAAACCTGCCGAGGTGGCCGGATCGCCAGAGAGCCGGACAGCGCCCTACCTGGCGCGCTTCCTGGGCTCCACCCGCAAGAGCCGCTAAGATAGGCGGCCGATGAACCCACCCATGCATCCGAAGGCAGGCCGCCCTTTGCTCGTGCTCTTGCTCTGTGCCGCCGGGTTCCTCGGGTGCCAGCCGCAGCGCGATCCGAACGTCCTCATCCTGGTGATCGACGCCCTGCGCCCCGACCATCTCGGATGCTACGGATCCACGCTCGACACCTCGCCCACGATTGACGCGCTCGCCAGGCGCGGCGTGCTCTTTGCCGACGCAACCAGCGCGTCGAGCTACACCCGGGCCGCGGTGCCGTCGATCTTCGCCTCGGTCTATCCGGGCGCGCACGGAGTCCTCAGCCAGGGCCGGCAGGTCGAGACGCTGAGCGACGAGTACGTGACGCTGGCCGAGACGCTGAAGGCGCGGGGCTACGTGACGGCCGCCTTCGCGCCGAATCCCTCGCTCCATCGCTCGTTCCATTTCGACCAGGGGTTCGACCTCTACGACGACGACTTCCAACTCGGCTCCGGTTCGGCTCCCGAGGACTACGAGACCGCGCGCAAGATGAACGACCGGACGCTGCGCTGGCTGCGGGGCAACCGCGGCAAGCCCTTCTTCGCCTATCTGCACTACCGCGACGTGCATGCTCCGTACATCCCGCCGCCGCCCTACGACGGCAGGTTCAAGAGGTCCGGCGAGCGCCGCCAGCTGACCACGGCAGAATACCGGTCGCAGCCTTCGGATATCAGGGGCCCGCGCCGCTACCAGGACCTCGACTCCTACGTCGAGCAGTACGACGGGGAGATCCGCTACACCGACGACCATCTCGCCCGGCTTCTCGACACCCTGTCGAAGGAGGGGTACCTCGACAACACCGTGATCTTCCTCACCGCCGATCACGGAGAGTCGTTCCTGGAGCATGGCTCGTGGACGCACGGCACCGGCCTCTATCAAGAGCTGACGCACGTCCCTCTGCTGCTGGTCCTGCCGGGGGAGAAGCACGCGGGGAAGCGGGTCGAGGTGCCGGTGCAGACGACCGACATCTATCCCTCGATCCTCGAGATCCTGAAAACGGAGATCCCCGCCGAGCTCCAGGGCAAGAGCCTGTTCGATGCCATCGAGGGGCGGGCGGACCCGAACCGCCCGGTGTTCAGCGAAGCGCTGGTGAACCGGCGCCTCCGGCCTGAAAACTTCGGCCAGCTCGTCGCCGTCCGCGCCGGCGGGTGGAAGCTGATCTACAACCGCACGCGGCACAGCGCCGAGCTCTACCACCTGGCGGAGGACCCGGCTGAAACGCGGGACCTCACGGCCCAGCAGCCCGAACGGGCGCGGGACCTCCTCCGGCTGATCGCCGCGCAGGACCGGGACAACGCGCCGCGAAGCCACCGCACCCAGGGGAACGAAGCGCTCCCCAAGGACGTGGTCGAAGGGCTGCGGTCGTTGGGGTACGTGCAGTAGGTCAGTGGTGGAGAACCGTCTCCACCAAAGCTTTGATCCGGTCCGTGACCCCGGCGGACAGCGATTCTGGCGGAGGCTGCCGCAGCAGGTGGACCGTTCCTCGTTTCTTCACGATCTCGGCGTGGGAGCGCCCCTGCGCGTCGCGCCAGCAGCGCAGCGTGAGCCGGGCCTTGCCGAGCCGCAGGCCGTGCAGGATGACCTCGGGCATCCAGACGGGGAGGGCCGGGTCGACGACGAGCAGCTTCAGGGGGGCCACCGGCTGGAGGCCGAGGAGGGAGTGGAGGAGCAGTGGAAAGGCGCTGGCGTTCCAGGTCTGCGGCGCGTTGGCGCGCGGATAGGCCCCGGGCGAGCCGCGCTCCGAGCGTCCATACCCCCCGATGCACTCCGGGACGCGGTGGTCCGGATAGAGGAGCGCCAGGTCGAAGAAGGACTCCGCCAGCTCCGCGGCGCGCGCGTCGAAGCCGTAGCGGCGCAGGCCGAGCGCGATGGTGGCGTTCTCCACGGCCCAGACGCTGCCGAGGTGGTAGCTCACCGGACTGTAGGACGGATGCTCCGTCGAGAGCGTGCGGATGCCCCAGCCGCTGTACAGGTCCGGTGCGAAGAGCCGGTCGACGACGCGGGGGACGTGCTCGTCGCTCAAGATGCCGGAGGCCAGGCAGTGCCCCGCGTTCGAGCCGATGCTGCGGACCAGGCGCTTGTCGCGGTCGAGCGCCATGGCGGGAAACCCCGCGTCCTCCATCCACCAGTCACGGTTGAACCGCTCTTTCAGCTCCTGGGCCGACGTCCACCAGGCCCTGGCGTCGGCGCGCTCGCCGAGCAGCCAGGCCATGAAGCCCATGAGCTGCTGCGCCGCGAACCAGTACCCCTGGAGCTCGCAGGTCGCGATCGGGACCGGCACGGTGCCGCCGTCCTCGAACACCAGGCCGTCGCCGCTGTCCTTCCACCCCTGGTTCTTCGGTCCCTTGGGAGACTTCGTCAGGTACTCCAGATAGCCGTCCCCGTCGCGGTCGCCGTGCTCGCGCGCCCAGTCGAGGATGCGGCGCGCCGTGTCCCAGTGGCCGCGAAGCTCCTTCTTGTCGCCGGACCAGCCGAAGAGATGGCCGAGGGAGATCACGAACATCAAGGGGCTCGCGAAGTCGGCGTAGTACGCGGCGAAGGGATCGATCCCGAGGCGGGACAGCGGCCCTTGCCGCACCTGGAACGGGATGCGGCCGGGCTCCTCGTCGTGCCAGTCGTCGAACCGGTCGCTCTGCATCCGCCCAAGCCGCTTCAACGTCGCCTCCAGGCAGGCGCCGCGATCCAGGAAGGTGGATTGCCAGCCGGCCGTCAGGGCGTCGCGGCCGAAGAGGCCCGGGTAGATCGGCATGCCGGCCTGGAGCGCCAGCCATTCGTCCTCCGCGCCTTCGAGCAGGGGGAGCGAGGTGAGATCGCGGACGTTCGAGGCCAGCACCCGCTCGGCGGCCCGGTTGCCGGAGATCTCGACACGCGCCAAGCTCCCGGCCCAGGCCCGCGAATGCTCCTGGCGCCGTTGCGCCTCGCTCCGGTCGAGCGGGCGCTCGCCATCCAGCGCCTCGATCCGGAGGCCGAGCCGCTCGGCCTGGCGCGGCGCGAGCTCGATCGTCGTCGCCATGCGATCCGCCTCGATCGTCCAGGAGCCTGAGACGGCGGAAACACGGGTCTCCAGGGGGAGCCGCGGATGCTCGCAGCGGAGGTGGAGGGCGTCGCTCCCAGGCTCGGCCCGCACCGGAGTCTCGACCTCGCGATGCCCGGCGTGTGCCTCCTGGTGGTCGGCGAAATCGGCATCCAGAGCCCAGGCGATCTCGCAGCGCACGGTCTCCGGGGAGCGGTTGGTGACGAGCAGGTCCGCGTCGAGCGACGCCGGGAACACGCGATACGAAAGCTGCAGGTCCAGCGCGCGATAGGGAATCCCGCGCTCGTCGCGCAACACCTCGTCCCCGGACTGGCCGCTGCCGCCGCCCCCGAACCGTTCCATCTCCGGGTAGAGAAGGAGGACCTCGATCCGGTCGGGCTCCGGCGTCGCGATCTCGCAGAGCCATGGATGCTCGCCGTTGACCTCGAGCCGCAAGGTGGCGAGATAGCGGGTCTCGCGGAAGTAGAACCCGGTGAGGGTCAGGTCGTCCGTGCACTCGCCACGGCAGTTGGTGATCAGGACCGAGGAGCCGCTCCAGGCGTAGACGGTGTCCGGCCGGATGCGCACGTCTCCTGCCCGGATCGTTTTCTCCATGCCGGGCGGAGGTGCAAAGGCGATTCCAGGCTCTACTCGTTCCGCAGCGCCTCCAGCGGGTCCACCTCCAGGGCCCGGTTGGCGGGCAGGAAGCTGGCGAGCCAGGCGACGGCGGTGAGCAGGAAGGCGATGACTCCGAAGCTCAACGGATCGGTCGGGCTGACGTCGTAGAGGAGGCTCCGGATGACCCGCGTCACCACGAAGGCGCCGAGCAGCCCGAAGGCGACGCCGGTCAAGGCGAGGCTGAGCCCCTGCCCCACGATCAGCCGCAGAACGTGGCCGCGCTGCGCTCCCAGGGCGACCCGGATCCCGATCTCCCGCACCCGCTGCGACACCGAGTAGGACAGCACGCCGTAGACGCCGATCGCGGCCAGGAAGAGGGCGATCCCGCCGAACACGGAGAACATCCCGCCGAAGAAGCGGAACTCCCAGAAGCCCTGCTGCCTCACCTGCTCCATGGTCAAGACCTGGTAGACCGGCAGCTCGGGGTCCGAGGCGCGGATCTCCTCACGCACCTTCGCCGTCGCCTGGGCCGGGTCGAGCGCCGTGCGGATCGTCAGGCCCGTGCTGCGCGTCGCCAGATAGGGATAGGGCAGGTAGGCGCTCGGGGAGATTTCCTCGTCGCCGATGTCGTCGGCCCGGAAATCGGGGACGACGCCGACGATTGTGATCCAGCCCATCTCCGTCTCTTCCTGCACGCGGAAACGCCGCCCGAGAACCTCGGCGTCGGGGAAGAACCGCTTCACGAAGGTCTCGTTGACCAGGGCCACCGCGGACCGTTCCATCCCCTCCCGGTCGGTGAAGCCGCGGCCGCGCAGGACGGGGACGTCGATGGCCTGGAAGAAATGCGGGGTCACCCCGGTCCAGAAGATGCCGGGCTCCTCGCCGCGAGGGAAAGGCCGCCCGTCGATCACGAGACCGCCGCCGCTCCCGCCGCCGGAGAGCGGGATCGTGTTCGACACGCCGACGGCTTCGACGCCGGGGAGCGCCTCCAGCCGGCGGATCACGTCCTCGACCCGCCGGGTCTTCGGCTCGGGTTCTTCATAGCGCTCGCCCGGCAGGAAGATGCGCATCGTCAGCAGGCGCGCCGTGTCGAACCCGGCGCTGGCGTTCTGCAGCTTCAGGAAGCTGCGGACGAAGAGCGAGGCGCCGACGAGCAGGATGAGGGACAGGGCGACCTCTCCCACCACGAGGCCGCTGCGCAGGCGGTTGCGGCGCACGCTGCCGCCGGCCCCGCGCCCGCCCTCCTTGAGCGTAGCGTTCAGGTCGGACCGCGCCGCCTGGAGGGCCGGCGCGAGCCCGAAGAGGATCCCGGTCAGCACCGCCACGCCGAGGGTGAAGAGGAGGACGGGACCGTCGATGACGAAGCGGATCCAGTACGGAGGAGCGTCTTCCGCGGGGATCGACGCCTCCATCCAGCGGATTCCCCAGTACCCGCACAGGATGCCGAGCACGCCGCCCAGCAGGCCGATGAGGACGCTCTCGGTCAGCAGCTGGCGGACGATCCGCCAGCGCCCGGCCCCGAACGCGACGCGGATGGCGACCTCCCGCTGCCGCGCGGTGGCGCGGGCGAGGAGCAGGTTGGCCACGTTGGCGCAGGCGATGAGCAGCACGAAGACTACGGCGCCCTGCATGGTCAAGACCACCAGGCGGATGCTCCCATCGGCGAATTCGTCGCGCAGGGAGCGGACCATGGCGGACCACCCGGTGTTCGTGTCGGGGTGAAGCTGCTCCAGGCGGCGGGCGATCGTCTTCATCTCGGCCTCCGCCTGTTCCAGGGTGACCCCGGGCTTCAGGCGCGCCAGCACGGGATACCCCCGGTCCGACCGCAGCTCGGCATGAGCCAGCGGGCCGAGCGGCACCCAGGCGTCGTGCTCGGAAGGGAAACGGAAGCGCGGTTTCATCACCCCCACCACGGTATGGGCGGTCGAGTTGACAATCACGGTCTTGCCCACGATGCCCGGATCGCCGTCGAACCGGCGCATCCAGAGATCGTGGCCGAGCAGAATCACCGGCGGCGCGCCCGGCCGGTCCTCGTCCTCGCGGAAGTTGCGTCCGAGGGCGGGCAGCTCGCCGAGCATGGGGAAGAGGCTCGCCGAGACGGCGGCTCCGAGCGCCCGTTCCGGCTCCTCCTTGCCGGAGACGACCAGGCTGCGGCTGCCATAGGCGCTCATCTGGGTGAAGGACCTGCTCTGCTCGCGGAGGTCGAGGAACTCGACATAGGAGGGGCTCCCCTCGTCGATCTCCTTGCGCAGGTTGGTCATGTGGACCGCCACGATGCGCTCGGGATCGGCATAGGGGAACGGCCGCAACAGGACGGCCTGGACGACGCTGAAAGCCGTGGTGTTGGCGCCGATCCCCAAGGCGATGCAAAACACCGCCACGGCCGTGAGGCCGGGATTCTTGGCCAGCATGCGGACCGCGAAGCGCAGATCCTGCCGGAAGGTGTCCATGGAAGGAAATTACGCGCAGGAGGGGAAAAGGTTACAGAAGAGCTTTAGCGCTCCCAGGGACTCGCGTGAAACCAATGTCGCGGATCCGCCCGGAGCTGATCGTGAAGCCGGTCACTTTCTTTCCGGCGTCGCGGGTGAGCCGGAGCAGCCGGACCCCGGGAGCCGTAAAGGTATCGGCGAAGGCCGGCTGGAGGACCCGCGCCGGGAGGCGGTTCGCATGTTTCAGCACCAGGTTCCCCTCTTCCACCGCGAGCGTATAGGCGATGTCCAGCTCTTCGCTGAAGTAGGTCCCCGCAAGACTGGCCCGGTCCGCGGCTGAAAGCGAGGCAGGCTCGACGGACTGGAAGACGAGCACATCGTTCGGGACGTGGATGCGGACCTCGCGGAGGCCTGCGGACGAGGTGGAGAAGCGCATCTCGACAGGGACCGGAAAGTCGACCGCGGCAAAGCGGTCCGGCCCGAGCGGTGCGAGCTCGATCTCGTTGCCAGGGCCCTGCTCGAAGGAGAGCTTCCCGTCCCTGGCGTGGATCCGGAGGACCTGGCCGGTGGTCGGATTGAAGAACAGGCCTGGATAGGACGAGAGATCGACGGCGGCCGAGGAGCGTTGGGGCGCGGCCGTCGGCGCCTCGGGCTTGGGATCGGCCGGCTTCATCCGGTCCGCGAGATAGAGGTCCGCCACCTGCAGGGCCAGACCGGTCGGATCGGCGTTGCCCACGTTGCACAGCGTGATCACCGAGAGCCGCTCGTCGGGAAAGCGGGTCATCTCCGACACGAAGGCCACCCAGCCGCCATTGTGGGAGACGCGGCGCAGGCCGCGGTATTCGTCGACGATGAGCCCGCGGGCATAGTCGATCTTCTCGCCGTTGTTCAGCACGCCCGTGGTCTGGAGCTGCTCGATCAGGGTGGGACCGCCGACCTTGGGGTCGTAGAAGTTCCGATCCCACTTCGCGAGATCCTCCACGGTCGTCAGGATCCCGCCGTCGCCGGTCTGCTCCCAGTTGCAGGTTTCGAGGCGGAAGCCGCGGTCCGGACGCGGCATGTACGAGGACGCGCGCCGCGGGATGACGAGGGTGTGGTCGTCCAGGTACTGCGTATTGGTCATGCCGAGGGGGCCGAAGATGCGCTCCTGGGCGAACGCGCGCATCGTCTTGCCGCTCACCCTCTCCACCACGACGGAGAGCAGGAAGTATCCGGAATTGCTGTAGCTGTGCTCGTCGCCGGGGTGGAAATTGAGCGCTTTCTGGCGGGCGATGATCGCGAGGCCCTCCTCCTGGGTCGACACGTCCTCCAAGTTGATCCCGCCGAGTGTCAGGAGAGCGTTGTAGTCGCGGATGCCGCTGGTGTGGTGGAGAAGGTGGCGCAGAGTGATCGGCGTCCCGTAGTCCGGCATCTCCGGGATGAATTTGCGCACGTCGTCGTCCACCGAGAGCTTGCCGTCCTGCGCGAGCAGGATGATGGTCGTCGCGGTGAACTGCTTCGCGATCGAGCCGATGTCGAGCGCCGTCTGGGGTGTGAGCGGCACGCCATGCTCCAGGCTGGCCAGGCCATAGCCCTTGGAGTAGACGAGCCCGCCGTCGCGGACCACCCCCAGCGCGCAGCCGGGAGAGCCCGCGCCGTACTCCGCGAAGATCTGGTCGACGCGGGGGGCGAGCTCTGCGGGGGCCGGTTTGGCCGAGGCAGGCGCTGCCAGGCTCGCGAGCAGGACGCAGGAGACGAGCGGGAAGAGCCTTGACCTCATGGCGATACCTCCTGGGGTGGAAGCGGTTCCGGGTCCCAGTCTATACGGGACCGCTCGGGGGAAGTTCTGGCAGCGCCGGTACAAGACCGCAGCAGCTCGAAGTGGTTGGCGGGCTGGAGGTCAAGGGTCGGATGGGTGCGCGCCTTCTTGGCTGCTTGGGTGGCCATGGCCCTCTCCTTCTGTGAAAGGGCTCTCCATTTCAGGTGCTTTCGCAGAACCTTCTGTTTCAGTACGGACCTCGGCGGTGTCTGGATCACTGAGCCAGAACCGGAGCCGCGACAGCCACGTGTTCCTCTTGGCCCGGATCTCCTCAGCATGTTCGCAGATGTCCTGTCTGATTTTGAGGAAGAGCCTCTTGCGGCGTCCGGAATCTATGTAATGCTCTTCGATGGTCTCGTTGTTGCTGGGGCGGAGGTTGACCTTCCTCAGCCACTTCTGGAGACGCCATTCGCAAGGGGAGAGAATGATGGGCACCAGAATTTTGCGATTGGATAGGGCAAAGGCGACCTCTCGCTTGCAGTTGACCGAGTCAAGAAAGCTCTGGCTCACGAGAAGGAGGACAATATCCGAGAGCTCAATCTTTTTGTTGATAGACTCTTCCCACTCTGTTCCGGCCTTCATTTTATCATCCCACCAGAACTCGACTTGCTCTATTCCTTTGATAAAGTCAATGACTTCCTCCAGGTGTTTACCATCTTTGCGGCTGTAGCTCACGACGACCTGCACTAGGGATGAGCTTCTTGGCTCCTGAAGTCTCGACCGAACCCAGATTGTTACAAAGGCGGCTATGCCCCCATGCATCGCCAGCAAAAGGAGCATTACGATTCCCACAAAACCCTGTCGCTTGCGGAATGTCTCTGCGAAGGAAGGGACCAGCCGGCCACTCATCGAACCCTCGCCTTTGACCTCGACTTGCATCCGGTCAGCTTCCAGCGACAGGCTCACAACCTCGATCGTGGCTTCACTGCCCCTGCCACGAATGACGATCTCAGGCCCGTGGCCAGGCGTCGTCTCCCGGATCGTGACAGCTCGAGCGCGAACGGGTGACCAGAGATCGCAAAACCTCGCTTGGCTCGATAGGCGTTCGAGGCGGAGTTGAACCCCGCCGCCAGCCACAGAGAGCTGGTAGTTGAACGGAACAGTGAAATCCAATTTATCGTCGTTATACTGAAGGCGTTTTCTGCAGCCCAAACCAGGGGGGTACTGTAACAGTGGCGCCTCGAGAGAAGCAATCAGGTTTCCCTCAGAAAACCACGCATCAAGAGGACGGAACTGATCCTGGACACGATGTGCCGGCCGAGAGAGGTGAAGATCCTGAGGCGGACGTTGCCTGTCCGTGCGGAGGATAAAGCTGTTTTGGCATGGCACTCCGCTGACATCTTTGTCTTCTGCGCGTGCAAGATACCGAATTTCCTGGAGGTCTTGGGGAATAACTTTCCGCTTCAGACGCCTCTTCAGTGTCTCGGCGGAGGCGGGTACGAGGATTGCCCGGTCAAACGTGAGATCGATATCCAGCTCGCCCAGTGTCTCACAGGAAAGCACTGGAGAATCCTCCTTCTTGGGCGAGAATCCTTGAAGGACCAGCTCCTGTCCCTCGAAAATGATGAGCTTTTGGGGGCCGAAGTCGTCGAGCCGCGGGGAGAACCAGCCAGGAGCGAGAAGGACGTCGACCAGCAAGACGCCGAGCGCGGGCAACGCCAGCAACCCCATCTGCTTCCTGAGCTGGAAGAGCTGTAGCCAAGGCATCGTCGCCTCAAGGGATCTCTACGATCTCGGGGGAAACGGCAGACAGCCACGACGGGTCTCGGCTCGTACCTTCCCAGGCGATACCCTCGCGAGCGTTGATCTGGAGGATGTGCAGGCCACGTGAGACCTGGTGGGTCGAGTCATCCCGGCCGTCCCATTGGTCTGAGCAGGTGGCTCCCACTCCGGGAGTACAGGAGAGCTCCTTCTGTTGGACGAGGATTGGAAATGCATCCGGGTCTTCCGGATTCCGAAAGATAAAGATCTTCACCTTGTTGAACTTCCGGAGTGAACGGAAGCTGTACTCTGCCCTGGGCCTGAGCTTCGACGGCTTGAACCTGACCTGGTCGATCGCCAGGGATGCGATCGCTCCCTGCCCGGCGCCGATCCCATAGAAGGCGAAGTCGATCGGCTTTTCCGGTTTCGAGGCGGCAAAAGCCTGGAGAGTAAACAGGCCGGGCTGGAACTCGCTGCCGAAATCCATCGGCAGTTTGACGATCCGATCCTGCCGCTCTCCCGGCTTTGCCATACCAGCTGGCGGGAGCCTGAACTCCTGGGGCTTCCTGCCTTGGGTGGAGACCGTGAGGATCAGAAAACCCTCCTTTTCGAGCTCGTAGTCCACGACAACCGGCCAGCCTCCGGCCACGACGCCGAACCCGGTGACAAAGTTGCGCCGGAATTTGATGTCCGGGCCCAGCTCCAGCAGCATGGCCAGAGTAGGCCAGAGGATGGGTTCCTCGCTGACGATGCGGACACGTTGTCGTGGCACGAGGTACATCAAATTCGCCCACACCACACGGTCCCCTTCGCCGAGAGCCGTATCGATCCTGGCATAGAACGGCCCAGCCAGGTGCGCTTCCAGGCCGGCGAGGGCCAGGGTTGTGTCGCTGTCGAGCTTCGAGCGGGTGGAGATGTGCGTCTCGGTGATCCCGAAGGGATCTCGATACCGCAACTCGTCGTCGATCTGCACCGTGGTCGAGCGGCGCCGCACACCGATATAGGAGGCGATCCGGTTGCCCGGGAGGCTGTAGCCTGCCCGGGCGGAGATCTCATGGACCTCACGTCCCAGCCGCGTCTCGTCCTCCAGGATCTCGAAGCGTGGGGCGCTGAACGCAGGAGACCGGTCAATATCGTGGCTGGGAATCTTCTGGAACCGGTAGCTGGCTCCGGCGAACCAGGGGCAGCTCCGGCATAGCGAGGCCGTCAGATCGAGGCCCGTCCCGAACAGCGATCCACGGCCGTCGTAGGAGGTGCTGTCCGCCGCCCGGTTGCGATCGAGGAAATCCAGATGCACATCCGCCGCCGCGGCCTGGAACACGAGGCTCGGCGAAAGGCCGAGGATGGGAACGTCCGGCAGCGGGACCGAGAGCTCGCTCCCTCCGCCTTCCAGCTCCAGGAGGATGTCGAACTTGCGGTTGAGGAGCCGCGGGTCTTCCCGGAGGAGCTCGGTCTCTTCGCGTCCGCTCGGGACATCGCGGAGGCGGAGCGTTTTTTCCTGACTGGCGATCCGCAGGCTCTCCTGGCGCTCGAAAAAAACGTCGAGACCAAGCCCGAAGCGCGCCCGGGCCACACCAGGGGCCTCCACGGTCCAGGGTGGAATGGCGCGGAAGAACCGGAAGAGCGCCTCCGCCTCCTGGGCCTCCGCGGCAGGTGACCCGAGGCTCCAGTGGAGGAGAAAAAGGACGATGCAGCGAGTCGTCGCGGAGCGGAAGGAGAAACCGGATTCTCTCATCGCTATCTTTCTTTTGAAGGCCCTAAACAATTATAGTACGATGTCGAAGGCCGACCAAGAGATTGCATGGAAACGCAGCGAAGCCCTGGGCGACGCAGCCGCTCCTGCGCGTTCCGCCTCCTGGCAGTTCTCGCGGGGGGCGCGCTGTGCGGCATCGCGGGACCTGGTTCCGCGCAGCAGGACCCTTGGAAGGTTCTGGCCCCTCTACCTACGCCGCGTCGCCTGCTCACGGCGGCCGCCGAGGGAGAGAAGATCTACACCTTCGGCGGCTGCGGCTCGCCCTGCTTCGATCCGGTGGTGCATCCTTCGACGTTCGAGGAGACGCTGCTGGAAGTCTACGATCCGGAGACGAAGGCCTGGTCGCGGAAAAACCCGATCCCGGCCATCCTGTTCGGCGCCGCGGCGGTAGCGCCAGACAACGATCGGATCTACGTCTTCGGGGGGTTCGTGACCGGCAACGCCGCTCTCGAGTACGACCCGGAGGCGGATACCTGGACTCCGCTGCCCCCTATGCCCACGCCACGCCATGGGCTGGCGGCCGTCGCCCTGAACGGCGATCTCTATGTCATCGGCGGCAGCAACGGCAGCGCGCCCAGCAATGCGCTGGAGGTCTACGGTCCAGATACCGGCTCCTGGAGCCCAAAAGCGCCGATGCCCACTGCCCGCGTTTTCCTGGGCGCGGCGGCGGTTGGAGGCAAGATCTACGCGATCGGGGGCTCGCCCGATTGTTGCGGCAACGGCCGCACCGATGCGGTCGAGATCTATGATCCGTCGACCGACTCGTGGAGTCTCGGGGCTCCGCTGCCGTTGGCGCTCCAGGTTTCGGCGGTGGCCGCCGCCGCGAACGGCAAGATCTATGTCTTCGGCGGCTTCGCCCCCGGGTCCGGAGCCCAGAGCTTCACGTTGGAGTACGATCCGACAAAGGAGGCAAAGGACGCCTGGACGTTCAAGGAGCCGCTGCCTGTGCCGAGGGATCAGGCCCCGGCCGTTGCGATCGAGAATGACATCCACGTCCTCGGTGGCTCCGTGGATTGTCACTGCCGCGCTCTCGGTGACCATCACAGCTACAACGCCCCGGCCAATCCGGACACGAATCCGGTCCCTTCGATTTCCAAGAACGACGGCCGAAGAATGGTTGCCCCAGGAGACGCGCCGGTCTACCGGATCAACGTCCGGAACAAGGCGTCCGTGGCACTGCCCGTCCTGGTGACGGACCGTCTGACCGCCAGCGGGCTGCTCGATGTCAAATGGTGCTGCGATGCCAGCGGCAGCGAGTGCACGCCGTCAACTGCCGGCGACCTCGAGGCGCGCCTCACCCTGCCGCCCAACGGGGTGGCCCTGTGCCGGGCCACCGGGACGGTTCCCGATGTGCTCCCCTCCAATTGCAGGATCTCGAATACGGCCTGCGTGACGCCGCCCGGCCCACCGGCGGGCTGCGCCTCGGATCTTGATCGCATCACTCCTCCGGACCTCGGGCTGACTCTCGTTTCTGACTCGACCGAGGGCTGCGAGTATTCCTATACAATTGTGGTGACCAATCAAGGAGAGAGCGCCGCACACGATGTCGTTCTCCAGATTCGGTCGGACAAGTTTGTGCTTCTTTCGACCTCCGTTCCGTGCGAGGGCTCCACGTGCACGTTGTCCGAAATCGCCCCGCGCTCGGAGGTGCGAGTCACGGCGACGTTCGGATGGCGGAGCGGGTTCGTGTGCCCGGACGTCGGGACGGTCACCGCCTCGATCCAGAGCCCCTGCAGCCTCAATCCATTCCTGGCGAGCGCTGAGACCCGCGCTGCCTGCGACCTTGCCATCACCAAGACCGATGACCGGACGACGGCGTCTCCCGGAGACCCGATCGACTACACCATTACCGTCGAGAACCGGGGGTGTTTGTCTGTCGCAAATGCCAAGGTTACCGATGTGTTTCCCGGCGAGCTCGGTGGGAGTGTGAAGTGGTGTGGGGGAAACCAAGAGCCCGAAGATTGCACACCTGTCCATGCAGGCAACCTCGAGGACCTGCTCAGGCTGTCCATCGGCGGCAAGGAGACCTACCGGGCGTCCGGAACAATCAAGAACCCACTGGCAACGGACAAACTGATCAACACAGCCTCGGTCAAGCCACCCGTAGGCGATGAGAAAACGGCCACCGACGAGACCCGGATCCTCCCGATCGGCCCCGTGGCGTGCGTCGCCGTGTCCTGCGAGGAGATCCCAGGTATCGCGGTTGAGGGTGGGACGATCATCAAGACGTTCGTGGTTCGCAACTGCGGCCAGGAAGCCCTCGCGGACGGCGCAGGTCCCGAGTTCGAAGACGCCCTGCCCCCCGAGCTCACCCTGGTCAGCGCCACCGCGAGCAGCGGTACGGTGACAACGTCAGCGAATACCGTGACTTGGGACGGCTCGATCTCGCCAGGAGAGATGGTGACCCTGGAGATCACCGCGATGATCGCCGCCGGAACCCTCGGGACCACGATCTGCAATCAAGCAGCCGTCTCTTTCGAGGGCGAGGGCGTGCACGATCAGGCCGCCTGTTGCTTTTCCGTCCTTCCGGAGCTACCAATTCCGGCCCTGTCCGAACCTGGTCTCTATATCCTGGCCTTCCTGCTCGCGCTGCTGGCGCTCGCTCATCTCCGTCATTCGGCTCGACAGGCTAGACCTTGATGAAGATCCGCCGCCTGTACAACACGGTCATCAGCCCCAACCAGATCATGACGTACATCAAGGCCCAGGCGAGCGAAGCCACGTAGTCCGGCAGCCAGGCGCCGAAGGAGTGGCGGTAGAGCCAGGCTTGGAGGCTGATGGTCTCTCCGTTCGGCTGCATCCATTTGGTGATCAGAGCGATCTTGGCCAGAAGAGTGCTGCCGAAGAAGGCGGCGATGGCGTTTGTGCCGAAGATGGAGAAGGGACGCGCCCAGCCGTCGCGCTGCTTCATGTCGACGAGGTAATACACCGCGGCGAGCAGGAGCAGCGCCATCCCGGTGGTGAAGACCACGTAGGTCGAGGTCCAGAGGTTCTTGTTGATCGGGAACCACGGGGCGAGGGCGAGCCCCGCGGCCGTGGCCACGCCTCCCGAGAGCAGCAGGCCGGTCAGCTTCTCGCGCTGCGTCCGGGCCGAGCGCAGCCAGTCGCCCACGAAGAGGCCGGCCAGGGCGGAGGCGATGGCGGGCACGGTGCTCAGGAGCCCTTCCGGATCTCCCGGGCCCGGCGCTTTCTTCCAGGTGTGGCGGCCGAGGACCTCGTGGTCGACCCAGGCTTCGAGGTTCCCCTGCGGGCTCAGGTCCCCGGCGCCGTGCCCGGGCACCGGCACCAGCGTCATCGCCAGCCAGTAGCCGGCGAGGAGCGCCACCGTCAGGGCCGCCCGCGCGCGGTGTCCCCAGTGGAGCCAGGCGAGCGCGGTGACCAGGTAGACGACGGCGATCCGCTGGAGGACGCCCGGGATGCGGGCGGTCGACCAGTCCACCGTATAGAACGGGAACCAAGCCAGGAACAGCCCCAGGGCGAAGAGAAGGAGCGTGCGCCGCACGATCTGCCGGTGGAGCGGGCCGCGGTCGCCGCCGGAGCGCGCGAGGCGGCCGGCGAAGGCGTACGGGATGGCGACGCCGACCGCGAACAGGAAGAACGGAAAGATGAGGTCGGTCGGCGTCCAGCCATGCCACTCGGCATGGAGGAGAGGCGCGTAGGTCTTCGTCCAATCCCCGGCGTTGTTCACCAGGATCATGGCGGCGATCGTGGCTCCCCGGAACACGTCCAGGGAGCCCAAACGCTGCGGGCTCTGTGTCGGGTTTTGGCTAATGGATCACCTTCTGGCGCTTGCCACCGCTACGGAAGGAGAGGATGTCCTCGGTGCGCTTCAAGAGCGTGCCAACGAACGGCACGTTCAGGCGCTCCGGCGTGACCCGGGCGTGCTGCAGGGCGCTGAGCCAGTTGAGCAGCTCGCTGGTGGCCGGCGGCTTCTCGTAGCCGCGCTGCCGCAGCTCGTAGAAGATCCCGAGCGCCGCGTCGAGCAGCCCCTGCTCGATATTGGGGAAGTGAAGCCGCACGATCTCCCGCATCTGGTCCGGGGTGGGGAAGGCGATGTGATGGCAGAAGCAGCGCCGCAGAAACGGATCGGAGAGCTCCCGCTTGGCGTTCGAGGTGATCAGGATGAACGGCCGCAGCTTTGCCTGGATCGTCTGGTTGACCTCGCGGATGGTGAACTGGCAGTCCTCCAGCACGTCGAGGAGGTTGTCCTGCACGTCCGTCTCGGTCTTGTCGATCTCGTCGAGGAGGAGGACGGTGCGCTCCTGGGCCCTGAAGGCGCGGCCGATCGGTCCCCAGATCACGTAGTCGAAGAAGTGGTTCACGTCGCGGCCGGTCGCCGCCGTACCGAACCGGGCGTCGTTCAGGCGCAGGACCGTGTCCTGGACGTAGCAGGCCTCCTCGCCCTTGATCGTCGACTTGCAGCGCAGCACCTCGATCGGCATGCCGAGCGAGCGGCTGACCTCGAATGCGAGCTGCGTCTTGCCGGTCCCCGCCTCGCCGGTCAGAAGCAGCGGCTTCTCCAGGACGAGGGCCATGTTGACGATCGCCCCGAGCTCGGGGTCGAGGTAATAACGGTCGGTTCCCTGGAACTCCATAGGATGGGAAGCATACGGTACAATCAGCCTACTTTTACCTGGTCAGCGCGCGAGCGGATCTCCCGTGCGGTGGTCGCCGATCTGGGCTTCCAGGAAGGCATGGATCGCGGCCAACGCGTCCGGATCGGAGGTCCGGATCATCACCCGGCCGCCGTTCTCCAGGTCCTCATAGCGATAGGTGATGGCGTCCTTGCGCTGGATCATCTCCGGTACGCCGGGGAGGACCCGGTCATGGATCTCCTGAGGCATCGAGAAGTTTCCCGCCGCGAATTGGCGAGCCACCTCGGCGAGATGAGCGCGGATCTGCTCCCGGCTTTCGGAATCGGCGGTGTCCGTGGCCTCCACCTGGATCGTGCCCCCCTCGGGTTCCAGGAGGAAGTGGTGGGCCGTCCGCTCGTGCGAGAAGCCCATCACCTCGTCGCCGCGATGGTCGACGCCCGCCAGGTGCTCGTGCTGCGCGGCCCCCTGGGTCTGATGCTGTGCGTGGAGGGGGCAGGACTGGGCTGGATCGGAGGCCGTAGCCGCCGTGGCCAGGGTTCCGCCCAGGAGTAGGAAAGTTCCCGTCAGTGCTCCTGTCATCTTCATCTTGAAGTCTCCGTGTCGGATCGACGTTGTGACGGCGAGCTTCCCGGGCTGCGGCCGGCGAGAGCGTCGAGCAACCCGGCGCGCCGGCCTGGCCCCGCGTCCTCCAGGAGCTGGTCCCATTCCGCCAGAAGCTCCCGCAGGTTGTCCCGCGACTCGCTGAGATCGCGGATGCGCTCCTCGATCTCGACGAGCTTGGCCGCGCCGAGGTCCCGCACCTTCCGGCACGGCACGCCCCCCCGGCCGCGCTCGGCCAGGATGCGCGCGAGCTCGTCCACTGTGAACCCCGCGGCCAGGATCTTGCGGATCCACAGCACACGGGCCACAGTCTCGGGCGGATAGACCCGGTAGTTGTTGGCCCGCCGCTCGGGACGGGGGAGGAGGCCCCGGCGTTCGTAGAAGCGCAAGGTGTCCTTGCTCACGCCGACCCGCTGCGCAAGCTCGCCCGCCCTCAAAGGCTGATCAGGAGTCTCGTCCGTCGTCATGACAGGAGCCTAAACTGTAGACCAGGTTCCAGGGTCAAGAGGCATCTTTCGCGATCCGGCCCCCACCGATCCCGGAGCCGCAGGGCTCGACCGCGGTCTTGTCGAGAACCGCCCGCTCCCAGATCTCCCGTCCCAAAGGCTAGGCCATCTGGCTCAGAGGCTGAGCCATCCAGCCAAAAGGCTGAGCCATCCGGCTCAGAGGCTGAGTCATCCAGCCAAAAGGCTAAGTCATCCAGCCAAAAGGCTGAGTCATCCAGCCAAAAGGCTAAGTCATCCAGCCAAAAGGCTAAGTCATCCAGCCAAGAGGCTAGGTCATCCGGCCAAAAGGCTGAGTCATCCGGCTCGGAGGCTGGAGCACTTGGCCCAAAGGCTGGATGGTTCGGCTCAGAGGCTGGATGATTCAGCCAAAAGGCTGAGCGACTCGGCCCAGAGGCTGAATGGTTCGGCTCAGAGGCTGGATGATTCAGCCAAAAGGCTGAGCGACTCGGCCAAGAGGCTGGATGGCTTAGCCAAAAGGCTGAGTGACCTAGCCAAAAGGCTGAGCGACCCGGCTCAGAGGCTGGACGGTCCGGCTCAGAGGCTGGATCGTTCAGCCAAAAGGCTGAACGGCTTGGCTCAGAGGCTGAGTCACTTGGCCTGGAGGCTGGATCATCCAGCCTTTGGGCCAGATGAATCGGCTGAGAGGCTGGATAGCCTGGCCTGTCAGCCGGATCGACCAGCCTCCAAGCCGAGCCCTTCGGCTTCATTTACTCGCGAGGAAATCTCTCTGCCACGAGATGACGGACCTCCGGCGGCCGGTCTCCGACGTGGAACGCGCCGACGCGGTGCCGGACTTCCTCGTCGGCCACGGTCACCCGCTCGTGCTGACGGAGGTGCTCGACCCAGGATTCCACGAGGAACGCTTCGGTCCAGCGGTCGGGGACGTCCGCGTCCGTGAACAGCCCCCACTGGAGCGAGCCGTCGCGCAGGCGGATGCGCCGGAGATCCTGCATCGCCGCCACGAACTCCGCGGCATGCTCGGGACCGATCTGGTACTCGACCGTCACCAGGACCGGCCCGCTCTCGAGCTCGAGATCGCTCGCCACGCGGGGAGCAGGCCATTGGCGCGACGGGGCCAGATTGAGCCCTTCGCCCGAAGGGAGATGGACGCGCCAGGTCGCGGCGAGCCCGAGGACCATCCCGCCCGCGGCCATCCACAACGCCTGCCTGGTGCCGAGGCGGTCGGCCACGGCGCCCCAGAGAGCGCTGCCGAGCGACAGCCCTCCGAAGATCCCGAGCATGTAGACCGACAGCGCCCGCCCGCGCACCCAGGCCGGGATCACCGTCTGGACCGCCACATTGAGGATCGACAGGAGCGTCAGCCAGGCGCCGCCCGCCGCGAAGAGGACGACCAGGACCAGCCAGAAGATGCGCAGGCCGCCGAGCCCCGCCATTCCGGCCGCGAAGACGAGGGCGCCGGCCGAAGCCAAGCCCTCCGTCGAGCCTCCCCGCTCGAGACGGGGGAGGGCGAACGCTCCGGACACGGCCCCGGCGCCCAGAGCGGCGAGAAGGAGACCGTAGCCGGCGGGCCCCTGCTTCAGGTCGGTGCGGGCCACCACGGGGAGCAGCGCCCAGAGCGCACTGGCGCAGAAGACGAACGTCGCGCCGCGCACGATGACCGCCCGGACCTCGGGAGCGTGGCGCACGTAGCGCAGGCCCGTGCGCAGGGCGCCGAAGAAGCGCTCGCCGGGCAGCACCGACTCTCTGGGCTTCCGCCGCCAGCGGACGAGGACGATCAGAACCCCGATGAACGAAGCCGCGTTCAAAAAGAATGTCGCCTCCGGCCCGGCCGCGGCGACGAGCAGACCGCCAATCGCGGGACCGATCGCGCGGGCGATGTTGAACCCGATGCTCTGAAGCGTGACCGCCCCCGGCAGGTCCTCGCGCGGCACGAGCTCCGGCACGATCGCCTGCCAGGCCGGTCCGTTGAGAGCGGTCCCCAGGCCGAGGAGGAACGTGAACAGGAGCAGCAGCCCGGGCGTGGTCAGACCCGCCAGAGTGAGGAGACCCAGCGCCGCGGCGCTCGCCAGCATCCAGGCCTGGGTGAACAGCAAGAGCCGCCGCCGGTCCATCACGTCGGCGAGAGAGCCCGCCGGGAGCGACAGCAGGAACATCGGCAAGCTGGTCATCGCCTGCACCAGCGCGACCATGGTGGTCGACGCAGCCAGAGAGGTCATCAACCACGCCGCACCTACTCCCTGCAACCAGGTTCCGAGGTTCGAAGCGACGCTGGCGATCCAGAGCGCGCGAAAGACGGGATGGCGGAGGGCGCGCCAGTTCATGGGGGTAGGTACTGAGAAATCGCTACCGGCGAGCCCACACCGTGCATTGGACGCGGGTGGATTCGACGAGGAATGCCGGCTCGGGGTGGTTCTTCTCGCGGAGCTCCCGGCGCGCCGTCGGGATGCCGAACCCGAAGCGCTGCACGAGCCCCAGCACGCGCATGGCCTCAGCGAGGATCGGATTGCGGTAGTCGACGACGCCGGGTTGCCCGAACGCCTCCGGCGTGACGATCCCGTAGGGTCCTCCCGGGCTGATGATCTCGATGCGATCGTCGAACCAGTAGACGCGGATCGGCGAGTTCGTCCCCTCATAGGCGCGGTGCATGACGGCATTGCGGACGAGTTGCTGCAAGGCGGCCATCGGATAGGTGGAAGAACGGGACTCGACCGGCCCGGAGGTGAAGTCGACCGCCGTCCGGTTGTGCGCGGCGAGCTTTTCGTCGACGCGCCGGACCAGGTCCCCGATCGGTCCCTCCAGCAAGGCCTCATCGTGGACCGGATCGCCCCATTCCCGGCCGGCCACGCGAAGGAATTGCACGTACGCGCTCGGAATGAAGTCCCGCGGGCGGCTGCCCAGGACGAGGATCCCGGCCACCGTCGGCGTCGGCTCATCGATGGAGAGGATCATCTTGGTTGCGGCAAGGCGCTGCTCGTAGCTGCGGTCGTTCGCGGCCAGCACGTCGGCACTGAATGCGGAAGGCAGGTAGTCTTCCTGGAAACGCACCCGGCTCAGATCGGCCAGCGTCGCGGTGGGAACGGGTTGCGCATCGAAATGGGCGTCGCGGTGGCGTCGCTTCTCGTTCAAGATGCATTCGTCCTGGGCGCTGGCGATCGCTCTTCTCGGTCCGACGCGGACCCAGATCCGTCCTTTGAAACGGGCGGGAGGTGCATCTGCTGGCCAGACGGTCACGACGGCCATTTCTGCGCCACGGAGCAGGCGCTTCTCAACGGTCAGCGTCGGCGGTGGGAGGATGTTGCCGTCGCTCTTCATGTCTGCAAGCTGGCGGAGGAGCTCGTCCGTCACCGTGAGCCCGGCCGGGCTTCCGTCATCCCGCGCACCGATGAAGATCACGCCCGGGCGCCGATGGTCCGGAAGGTCGTTGGCGAACGCACAGACAGCCTCACGGACCTTGGTCGGCGCGTCGCCCTTGAAGGATTCTTTTCGCTCGGCGACATCCGATTCGAGGTCGCAGAGCATAGCCTCCAAGTCCTGTTCGCTATAGGCCGTTATGGGCCTCTCTCCTGCTGGATGGTTCACGATGGCTCCGGAGTTGCCGACTGGAAAGCGGAGTCCGGTCCTGCCGAGTATATAGAGGTCACCTCCGCGTCCATCCATCCGCCACGCAGGAGAGACAGCAGAAACATCGGCAGGCTGTTCACCGCCTGCACCAGAGCGACCATGGTGGTCGACGCGGCCAGAGAGGTCATCAACCACGCCGCCCCCACCCCCTGGAGCCAGGTTCCCAGGTTCGAGGCGACGCTGGCGATCCAGAGCGCGCGGAAGACGGGGTGGCGGAGGGCGCGCCAGTTCATGGGGGGTAGGGTATAACGAGGCGGCAATTCCGTGTTGGGCGTCGCCCAGGACACCATGCTAGGATCAAGAAGATGAAGGACTTACTAACAACTCCTTGTCGTGGGACTCAAAGATGAGAGGTAAGCGCCTACGTGCTTACGTCGACACTTCCGTGATCGGCGGATGCTGTGACGATGAATTCAAGGGGCCCTCAACTCGACTTATGCAGAGGTTTCTTTCCGGAGAAGCGATCATCTGGGGATTCCGAGCGAATCCGGCCACCCATTCCGACGCGAAGGCGGCCACCATTCCGACGTGAAGGCGGCCACCCATTCCGAGACGAAGGCGGCCACCGTTCCGACGTGAAGGCGGCCACTTTTTGATGATCGTCGGAATG
>DATFPH010000546.1:0-40229 GCA_035264905.1 Thermoanaerobaculia bacterium | reverse complement strand
GCCGCCGCGACGCGCTGCTCACCGTGGCGGTCTATCGACGGGCGAGCGACGTGCACGTCCACAGCCTCGCGCCCCTCAAGGTCCGTATCAGCGGCCAGTTGCAGGAGCTCGAGAGCGAGCCGCTCGATCCGCGGACGGCCGGCGAGATCATCCGCGAGATCCTCACCCCCGAGCAGCGCACCGCCCTCGACGAGCGCGGCCAGATCGACTTCTCCTACACCCTCCCCGGCGTCGGCCGTTTCCGCGGCAACGCCTACCGGCAGCAGCGCGGCGTCGACGCCGTCTTCCGCGCCATCCCGCCGGAGCCGCCGAGCCTCACCGATCTCGGCCTCCCCACGACCCTGGCCCGCTTCTGCAACTATCACCAGGGGATGGTGCTGCTCACCGGCCCGGCGGGCTGCGGCAAATCCTCGACTCTCGCCGCCCTGCTGCGCATCATCAACGAGGAACGGCGCGACCACATCATCACCGTCGAGGACCCGATCGAGTACATCCACCACTCCAAACAGTGCGTGGTCAACCAGCGCCAGGTCGGCCGCCACACCGGCACCTTCGCCCGCGCCCTGCGCGCCGCCCTGCGCGAAGACCCGGACGTCATCGCGCTCGGCGAGCTGCGCGACCTGGAGACCATCTCGCTCGCCCTGACCGCCGCCGAGACCGGCCACCTGGTGATCGCCACGCTCCACACGAGCAACGCCATCCGCACCATCAACCGCGTCCTCGGCGTCTTTCCGCCGGAGCAGCAGGACCAGATCCGCACCATGGTCTCCGAGTCGCTGCGCGCCGTCGTCTCGCAGCGCCTGGTCAACCGCGCCGACGGCCAGGGGCGCGTCGTCGCCCTCGAGGTCCTGGTCTGCAACAAGGCCGTGGGCAACCTGATCCGCGAGAACAAGACGTTCCAGATCCGCTCGGTGTTGCAGACCGGAGGCGCGCAGGGCATGTGCCTGCTCGACGCTTCCCTCGGCGACCTGGTCAAGAAGGGGATCATCACCAACGAAGAGGCGGCGCGCCACGCCGACGAGCCGGCCAAGTTCCTGAGCCCGAAGCCGGCCGCCGCCCCCGGAGTCCCGCATGCCCCGGTTGCATGAGCTGTTCCATTACCTGCGCGACAACAAGGGCTCGGACCTCCACCTCGCCGCGGGTCTCGAGCCCCGCATCCGCAAGCACGGCTCGCTCGAGCCGATCGGCGGCTGGCCCGTCCTCACCCACGAGACGCTCTGCGAGATCCTGCGCGAGATCGCCAGCGACGAGCAGTGGGAGGAGTATGAAAGCTGCGGCGATCTCGACTTCGCCTACGGCTTCGAAGGGGTCGCCCGCTTCCGCGCCAACTACCTGCGCCAGGAGAACGGCGCGGGCGCGGTCTTCCGCATCATTCCGGAAGAGATCGTCCCCCTGGAGCAGCTGAACCTTCCCAAGGCGATCGAGGCCCTCGCCCATCTCCAGCAGGGGCTCGTGCTGGTCACCGGCCCCACCGGCTCAGGCAAGTCGACCACCCTCGCCGCGATCATCGACCGGATCAACAGCCACTACGCCAAGCACATCGTCACGATCGAAGACCCGGTCGAGTTCGTGCACAAGAGCAAGAAATCGATCTTCTCCCAGCGCGAGGTGGGCGACGACACCGAGAGCTTCGGCTCCGCCCTGCGCGCCGCCATCCGGCAGGACGCGGACGTGATCCTGGTCGGCGAGATGCGCGACCTCGAAACCATCGCGCTCGCGGTCACCGCCGCCGAGATGGGCGCCCTGGTCTTCGGCACCCTGCACACCAACGGCGCGGCGAACACCATCGACCGCCTGATCGACGCCTTCCCCGCGGACGAGCAGGCGCAGATCCGCACGACCTTGTCGGAGTCCGTGGCCGGCATCGTCTCGCAGCTCCTCCTGCGCACCGCCGACGGCCAGGGCCGCTGCGCGGTCAACGAGATCCTCTTGAAGACCCCCGGCCTGCCGAACGTGATCCGCGAAGGCAACACGCCGATGATCACCACCATCATCCAGAGCGGCAAGACCGCCGGCATGCAGCTCATGGACGACGCCCTCATGGAGCTCGTCGACAAGAAGCGCATCACCGCCCGCGAGGCCTTCATGAAAGCCCACAACAAAGCGCGCTTCGAATCGCTGGTCAAAGACGAGGGGGAGTAGCCCGGGCGGCCAACCGCGAGCGGAGATCCAAGTGTTCCGCGTGGCGGCGCCGAGCGTGCTGGCGGCAACCGCGGGCTCGAAGCTCAGGCTCGGGGGGAGCTGGACGAGAAGGCATCCGAGCTTGTCCCCGAGGCCCGTCACCTCCGCGAGAACGTGTCGAGGAGATCGCCGGACGGTGCGGACGGTGAACTCGAACCGGGAAGCATAGCGCTCCAGATGACTCCCCGCTTCCCGAAACTCCGCTTGCTCGGAACGAGGCAGGCTCCAGCCCGCACAGCCCACCCGGATGCCGGATCTGGGCATTCCACCCACCGCTCTACTTCGTCACGCCCCGGCCCGTCTTCTCCTGCAGCTCGTCGATCTTCTTGGACGCCTCGGCCTTGGTGAGGTTGTCGTCCACCTCCTCGCCAGCCTCGGTCGCCAGGGTGTGGAGATAGGAGCGCTGGGCGCCGGTCATCGGCTCGTCGCCGGTCGTCCAGTCGTCGGGATCTTTGAGGGCGTTCCCCTGCGGACGGGGCGCCTGCTGGCTCTGATTCCGCGTGTCGTCGTTTTGCGCCATGAAGTCATTCCTCGTTGAGTCCGGCGGTCCTCAGCTTGGGTGGGCCGCCTCTGCAAACGAGAGAGCAGGAAGCATGCCAGACATGCGCCTGACTTACGCCTTCCCGGTGTGAGCCACTCAACAATTTTCCTCGGGCTGGCGACTCAAGAGAGAGCCAAACGGGCGCACCTGTCCCGATCCAGGGCTCGAAGGGGGGTCAGCATCGTGAAGCTGCATGTTGTGTTTTTCACCGTCTGTCTCATCGCCCTGATCAGTGGGGAGGCTCGCGGAGTAGTTGCCGAGCAGGGCACCGTGGCTTTCAGCAGGTCCTGGTCTGCGGACCCATCGAAGGCTTCAGAGGCCAGCGTCCGGCCCAGCTTCCCCGGAAAGAAGGAGACGAACCCGTTCACCTTCTGGTGCTTCAAGTCCAATGGAGATCGCATTCCGAACTGCCAGATCAGCCTGGCCTCCAAAGCCGTTTCCAAGTCGGGCGGTCACGATCACACCAACGCCGGCCAGCCCCTCGGCAGCTTCTCGCCGAAATCCGGCAATACGGGATCCGACGTTTTTCGATCCTCGTTCACCTCGCCCGAGATCTCCGGATTCATCGATGTCAAGGTCTCCGGAAGCGCTCCCGGCTACAACATCACCCCGGGAGTTTTTCGACTCCGGATCGAGTTGCCGGGGCTGCAGTCTCTCGCGCAAGGGACGAACTATCTTCTGGTCGGCCAGACCAAGTCGCACACGAGCAATCATTTCGGAATCTCCGGGTTCAATGCCAAGCTCGCCCAACTCGCCAATCTCTACACAGGGGAGTTTCCTGGCGGCAAGCTGGGCTACAACGACATGAGCCTGCCCCTGGGGGGGCTCTTCGACTGGAAAGCCACCTGGAAGTCTCCCCACAGCGAGCACCGGATCGGCGTCAATGTCGACCTTCCGCTGCGTTACTTTCCTGCCGCGCGCCGCGCCCGCGTCGGGCAGCTCGCCAAGAGCCTGAAGATCAAGGTCCTGCAAGAAGACGCCGAGCACTGGCACTTGACCAACCTGAACTAGCGGGAACGCTCTCGTCCCGGAGGAGCACAGATGAATCATCGGCAGATCACCCGCCTCTTGGCGGCCCTGGGCTTCGCGACGTTCCTGTCGTCCGCCGCGCTGCCTCAAGAAGCACAAGGAAGCCGGCCGTTTCCCGGCCAGCGCGATCTCGTCCAGGTCCGCGCCACCTCGTCGGTACGATTCGATCCGGCCTCTGGCGAGTACGTCTATCAATATGTGCTGCAGAATGCCGCCGGCTCTCGCCAGAAACTGAGCTCGTTCACCATCGTCGTGAACGGAGAGGTCTCCGGCGTTACCTCGCCACGCGGCTGGTCGCATGCGCCACTTGAAGATGGTGCCCTGCTCAACTGGACGGCGACCGAAGCCGACGAAGAAGGCTGGGGCGACGATGGCGGCATCCCGCCGGCACGCCATGCCATCGCGCCTGGGCAACGCCTGGCAGGCTTCAGCTTCCGCAGCCGGAACGCTCCCGGGCAGGCGGCCTACTTTGCTCAGGGCGAGGCCAGGCTCCCTCGGCTCGACGAGGTGGAAGGCCATCCGGAGCTTCCGAGCTTCGACGACTTCCGGCGCAATGGCGTCTCCGGTCTCATCGCCGCCCCCAAGCCCGGCTGTGCGGACACCGGCTCGCGTTGCGTGCTGGACCAGCGATACTCGATCCGCGTCCAGTGGCGCGCCCCCCGGAGCGGCGAGAAAAAGCCCGCGACATCTGTCAGCATCGCCGATGCCGAGCTGCCCCCGGAGACCGCTCTGTTCCGCTTCTCGGCCGCCCCCAGCCAGAGCGTCGATCTCGCCGTCCAGGTGACGGATGGACGAGCCGTGAATGACCACTTCTGGCTCGTGGCGGGAGGAGGATCCGACCTCGAATACTGGATCGAAGTCCGCGATCTTCAACAAGGCCGGATACGAAGCTACTACAACCCTCCAGGCAACCGGTGCGGCTTCGAAGACACAAGGGCCATCCCGGCCTCCGGAGAGCTCTCCGCGGACCTTTTGGAGATCGATGGCTCGTCGTCCGCTCCGGGTGCCTCGGACTCTTCCGAGGAGTGGCAGGACGACCAGTTGATCCAGAGCCCCTGCACGCGCGGAGACCTCTATCTGTGTCTGCAGGGAGGACGCTTCACCGTCGACGTGGATTGGCGAGACCCTCGCTCCGGAAAGTCCGGCATCGGCCGGACCCTGAGTCTCTCCGGCGCTGAGGATTGGGGGGCCTTCTGGCTGACCGACCCCGGCAACGTCGAGCTGACCGTCCGGATCGTCGACGGCCGCCCGATCAACGGCCGGTTCTGGGTCACCTACGCTCCCTTGTCGAGCAGCCTGGAAACCTCGATCAAGGTGACCGACCGGTCCACCGGGACCGTCCGCACCTATCACCACAAAGCCGGCCTCCTGTGCGGAGCCTCGGACAAGGAGGCCTTTTGATCTGAGTTGCTAGGTGGCCGCCGCCCGCCGGGGGCGGCGCAGCCGCCGCAGGTTGGTCTGGGGGACCAGGCGGCCGGCCAGGGGGCAGAGCTCGGCGAGCTCGGCCGGGCTCAGGGACCGCACCCGGCGCACCGGGCGCGGCAGGCGGGCCGTCGTCGGGTCGCAGCCCCGCTCCAGGAAGGCCGAGAGGATCCAGCAGCCGAGGGTGCGGCGGGCGGCGTTCATCGAGAGATCAGAACCTCCGCCATGGGCCGATTCTTCCAGCGCTTTCCGAGACGGTTTACGAAGCCAGGTACTCCCGGCTGCTGCGCCGGAAGCCCAGCAGAAACACCACGACGAGCGCCAGCACCGCGCAGACCGAGATGACCAGCGGCACGTTTTTGTTCGTGAGGTCGCCCACGAAGCCGCCGATGGCCATGCCCAGCGGCATCAGGCCGCCGGTCAGAAGACCCAGGAACGCCATCACCCGTCCCCGCAGCTCGGCGGGCGTGGAGGCCTGAATCAAGGTGATCAGGTAGACGTTGATGAAACCGGTGGTCAGCCCTCCCAGGAAGACCGCCACGAGTGCCATGAGCGGCTGCCGCCAGAGCGCGAGAGAGCCGAAGAAGATCGGGTACAGCACCATGGCGGTGAGAATCCCTTGCGCCCGCGCCGCGCCGGTCAGCCGCAACGCCCCGGCTCCCAGGAAGCCCACGACCACTCCAGCGCTCAAACCCGAGATCAGGAACCCGTACCATTGCGGCCCCGCATTCAGAAAGCGGGCGACGTAGAAGGGGAACAGGACCATTCCCGGCGTGGCCAGAAAATTGATGAGCGCCGCCGTGAACAGGAAGTCGCGCTGCCCTTTCTGCGCCCAGACGTACCGGAAACCCTCCGCCGTCTCCGCCAGGAATTGACGGAACGGATGGCCTCCGGCCGCGGCCGGGGCACGGGCCGGGCGGGGGTCGCGCGGGATGAACAGCGTGCACACCGCGGCGACCAGGTAGCTGATGCCGTCGATGAAAAAGAGCAGCGACGCGCCGAAGAGCTTGTACAGGATTCCGCCCACCGCCTGCCCCGAGAAGATCGAAGCCTGGACCGAAAGCTGGTTCATCGAGTTCGCCGCCGGCAGCTTCTCTCTGGGAACCAGGTCCGGAATGAGCGCGGACACGGCCGGCCCGAAGAAGGCCCGGACGATGCCGAGTGTCACGGCGATCACGAAGAGGAGCGGAATGACCAGCCCCGTGTCCTCAGGCCGCAGCCGGACAGCCGCGACGAAGACGAGAAGGGCGAGCCCGGAGATCAGGTCGCTCCAGAGGATGATGCGGACCCGGGAGTGACGGTCCGCGAAGGTCCCGCCGAAGGGCGCGAGGAGGATGGCCGGAACCGAGGCCGCGGTCATCACGAGCCCCATGAGGCTCGCCGAGCCGGTCCTCTCCATCAGCCAGAACATGGCGCCGATGTTGAAGGCCGGATTGCCGAGCTGGCTGATCGTCTGGCCTGCCCAGAGCAGGATGAAGTTGCGGTTCCACAGCCTCCCCGGTGCTTGGGTCTGGTCCGGGATGGTCTCAGGAGCTGGCAGCGGAGAGGCTGAGGGTTCCATAGGCGCCGGATTCTACACCTTGCGCCCGGAGTGGCGAGCCCCGGGCGGAGGAGGGCCTAGAAGCAGACCGCGAGCGCGTCCGTATCCGTGACGGCGGGCGCCGGTGGGCCGGGGTAGTTGAAGTAGATCTTGGTCTCGCCTGAGGTGACGTCCGTGACTTCCAGGCGGTAGAAGACGTTGGTCGTGGCGGCCGAGAAGACCCACCACCGGTTGTTCAGGCCGCAGCCGTTGAGCACCTTGACCATCACCTCCCAGTTGGTGGAGGAGAAGAACCAGAACAGGCCCGAGCCGGCGTTCGGGCAGCCGGCGACCTGAGCCTGGCCGTCGGTCGGCGAGCCCGGGATCGGGTTGGTCCGCCAGAAGGCCCGCGCGATGAACCGGTCGTTCAGGCAGAGAGTGGTCGCGGTGGAAGCCCCGCAGCTCACCGCAACCGCGGAGGTGAAGTAGTTCACCCCTGTGCCGACGAGCGCGCCGTCGTGCGTGTCGATGATGTCGTTGGCGTTGGCATCGAGCGACCAGACGGCCACCAGGCCAAGCTGGTCGGTGGTGACCCGCTCGTTCAGGTTGGCCCGGATCTGGCTGATCGTGCGCGCTATGTTCCAGAGCCGCACCTCGTCGATGATACCGGTCGGCGAGTGCTCCCAGGAGATGTCGCTGCCGATGCGCATCGGGCTGGCGCTGGTGGTCAGCGGTGCGGGGTCGTTGAACTCCGCCGCGAGCTCGCCGTTGATGTAGTGACGCCGCTTGGCGCCGTCAAAGGTGACGGCGATGTGGGTCAGCACGTTGCGCGGGACGATGCCGCCGTTCCGCAGCGAGCTCCCACCTTTCAGGTACGACCGCAGGGTCGGTTGGCCGGAGACGGTGCAGACTCCGATCCACCAGGACTGGAGGTAGTTCTTTCCCGCGATGCTGCGGCAATCCTCCGTGGTGGTGGAGTTGGTGACCGACACCCACGCCTCGAAGGTGAAGAGGACGGTCGGGTTGAGCGCCGCGGAATGCGGAATCTGGATGTATCCGTTGGAGGTCGGATACCCCGGCGACGAGAGAAGCCAGGCGGTGAATGGCTGCGCCCGCGAGCTCGCCGATCCAACCAACAACAGCACGATGACTCCGAACGCCAGATGGACGCTACGTCTCATGGATGAGTCTCCTGTTGGGCCGCGTTCCAATGGTTCAAGGCATCGACAACTTCAATTATACCAAGCCGCGCCTCGGCGCCTACGGCAGGTAACCGAGCCGGTCGACCAGGCCGTTGAGCTCGTCGCTGTCGGCGGGCACCGCGTCGAGCAGGTAGTAGTTGATCAGGCCCGTGTCCGTCTGCTCGACCCAGACCTCGACCTGGGAGATTGTGAAGCGGACGATGGTGGGCCACAGGTAGCCGTTCGGCCGGGGACCGATGACGCGGAGGAAGACCTCGGTGCGTCCGGGGAGCGCGCCGCTCACGCAGAGCGTCTCGGCGATGCAGCCGTTCTCCTTCACCCCCGTGATGATGTTGGCGCCGGAGGTGATCCGCACCTTG
The DNA here is from genome assembly GCA_035264905.1 of Thermoanaerobaculia bacterium. Taxonomy (GTDB): domain Bacteria; phylum Acidobacteriota; class Thermoanaerobaculia; order Multivoradales; family UBA5704; genus UBA5704. Next base: position 31,976 of record DATFPH010000546.1, on the reverse strand, counting down.
AACTGGAAGCCGGGGACGGACGAGGAGGTCAGCCACGGACCGCCCGGCGGGGCGGGATGGCTCGCGAACGAGAAGACTCCCAGGACGGAACCGTCGAATCCTCCCACCACGTCCTCGCCGGTGCTGTCCAGCGACCAGACCGCTACCAGGCCCGGCTGCGCCGTGGTGAGGGGGACGCCCCGCAGGCTGTTGATCTGCGCCGCCGTGCGGGCCACGCTCCACAGGCGCACTTCGTCGATGGCGCCGGTCGGCGTGCGCTCCCAGGAAACGTCGCTGCCGATCCGGAGCGGGCTGGTGCTCGTGGTCGGCGGACCCGTCTCGGGGAAGGAGGCGGCGAGCACGCCGTTGATGTAGTGGTTCCGCGTGACGCCATCAGACGTCACGGCGACGTGTGTCCAGACGCCCCGCGGGATGATGCCACCGTTCTTCGCCGAGCCGCCCCCCCTCAGGTAGGACCGGAGAGTGGGTTGGCCGGAGACGTTACACTGGCCGATCCACCAGGCCTGGATATAGTTCTTGCCGGCGATGGTCCGGCAATCCTCGCCGGTGGTGCTGTTCGAAATGGCGACCCAGGCTTCGAAGGTGAAGCCGCTCGTCGGGTTGAGCGCAGGATGGCTGGCGACCTCGACGTAGCCGTGAGACGTCGGATATCCAGGAGAAAGGACCAGCCAGGAGCCGAACGGAGCAGCCGCTTGCGCGCTCCCCACTCCCAGAACGAGACCGAGACAGACGAACAGCACCCCAAAGATCATGCGTCGCATCGTGACCTCCCTAACCCATTTGAACGAACTGTTAAACCGACCGACAGCGCAAGGACCTATCTGCAAGAATCTATTCTATCGGACGCTGCACTGTCCCGCTCTCACAGGCGACTGAGGACGGCGGAGTGTTACACGGAGGCTTCAGCGGTGGACGTGCTGCGCTTCACCGGTCATCGGCACGAAGCGGACGGGCAGCACTTTCTGGCGGTCGAAGGTCCCGTCGGCGCGCTTGGTGAGGACCTGGAGGTCTTGCCAGACCTCCCCCACCGGCAGCACGAGCCGGCCGCCGGGTTTGACCTGGCTGAGGAGAGGCTCAGGCACGTCCGGCGGTGCCGCGGTGACGATGATGGCGTCGAACGGAGCATGCTCCGGCCACCCCTTGTAGCCGTCGCCGATGCGGACCTGGACGTTGCGATAGCCCTGCTCTCCGAGGGTGGAGCGCGCCTGCGCACCGAGCGGCGCGATGATCTCCACGCTATAGACCTGGCCGTTCGGGCCGACGATCTCGGAGAGGACCGCGGACTGATATCCCGATCCGGTGCCGATCTCGAGCACCTTGTCGCCCGGACCGATGCCGAGGAGCTCGGTCATCCGCGCCACCATGTAGGGCTGGGAGATGGTCTGCCCCTGGCCGATGGGGAGCGGCGTATCCTTGTACGCCGCAGCGCGCTGCGGCGCGGGCACGAACAGGTGGCGCGGCACCTTCTCCATGGCCGCGAGCACCCGGGTGTCGGTGACGCCGCGCTCGCGGATCTGCTGCTCCACCATCAGGTGGCGCATCTCGCTCTCGCGGTCCGCTCCGCGCACGTCCCCCGGCAGGGCCGCCAGGAGGAGCGCCAGCAGCAGGCGGGCGATCACCCGCTCACTCGCCATCGCGCACCTTGCCCGTCATGGGCGTCAGGCGGACGGGGATCACCGTGCGCTTCTCGATCCCGTCCGCGGTCTTGGTGATCACCAGCAGGTCCTGGAGGAGCCCGCCGACCGGCACCACCATCCGGCCGCCGACGCGGAGCTGGTCGATCAGCGGCTTGGGGATGTGCGGCGGCGCGGCCGACAGCAGAATGGCGTCGAAGGGTCCCTTGTCGGGCCACCCCTGATAGCCGTCGCCCACCCGGATCTCGATGTTGTGGTAGCCCAGCGTCTGCAGGCGCTGGCGCGCCTGGCTCGCCACCGGCGGCACGATCTCGACGGAATAGACCTCGCGGGCCATGCGGGCGAGCACGGCCGCGTGGTATCCGGAGCCGGTGCCGACCTCCAGGACCTTGTCTCCCTTCTGGAGATCGAGCAGCGAGGTCATCAGCGCCACCACGTACGGCTCGTAGATCGTCCGGCCGGACCCGAGGGGGAGCGGCTCGTCCTCGTAGGCGCGGGCCTGCACGGACGCCGGCACAAAGAGGTGGCGCGGCACCTTCTCCATGGCCAACAACACCTCCGGCTGGATCTTGCCGCGCTGGCGCAGCTTCTCCACCATGGCGCGGCGCTGGGCGCCCCAGAGATCCTCGGCCCCGGAGGGGAAGACCCCGCCGAGGACGAAGAGCAACGCGAGCCAGGCCAGGAGCGGCCCAGGCCGGAGCCACCGTTTCAAGGCGTGCGCCCCCTCTCATGGACGATCTGGCCGTCCACCACGGTCATGTCGATCTCGACGCGCGGGATCTCCGCCTCAGGGACGGTCATGATGTCGCGGGCGAAGACGACCAGGTCGGCCCGCTTCCCCACCTCCAGAGAGCCTACCTCCTTTTCGAGGAAGAGCGACCACGCGGCGTCGAGGGTGAAGCCGCGCAGCGCCTCCTCGCGGGTCAGCCGCTCCTCCGGCAGCCAGCCCCCGGCCGGGTTGCCCTTGAGGTCCTGCCGGGTCACGGCGGCATAGAGGCCCAGCCGCGGATCGGCCGACTCCACCGGGAAGTCGCTCCCCAGCGCCAGGCGGCCGCCGTCGTTCAGCACCTTGCGCCAGGCGTACGCCCGCTCCAGACGCGCCTCGCCCAGGCGCTCGTCCGCCCAGGGCATGTCCGAGGTGGCATGGGTCGGCTGCATGGAGGCGATGATCCCCAGGCGCGCCATGCGCTCCAGATCCTGGACGCGCACCACCTGGGTGTGCTCCAGGCGGAAGCGCGCCTCGGGGCGCGGCCCGCCCAGCGCCTTCTCCATCGCGTCGATGGCCACCAGAGACCCGCGGTCGCCGATCGCGTGGATGCCCACCTGGAACCCGGCGGCCAGCGCGCGGCGCGCCACGTCTTCCATGTGGGCGCCCGGCGTGACCAAGAGGCCGATGTTGCCGGGATCGTCGCTATAGGGCTCGATCAGGGCCGCTCCACGGCTCCCGAGAGCGCCGTCGGCGTACATCTTGACGCTCCGGATGAGGAGCCGCGCCTCGGGATCGATCTCCGGTCCGCGGCGGAACCAGTCAGCGAGGAGGGGCTCGCTGTCGGTCAGGAAGACGGCGGCGCGGATCGGCAGCCCGCCCGCCCGGCGCAGGTCGTGATAGGCCGCGATCTCGCCGGCGTCGACTCCCATGTCGGTGACGGTGGTCAGGCCGAGAGCCAGGCAGTGGCGCGCCCCGTCACCCAGCCAGCGCATGTTCTCCTCTCGGGTGGCTCCGGGCAGGCCGCCGGACACGTTCATGGCGTTGTCGACCAGCACGCCCGACGGGCGGCCGGCGGCGTCGCGCAGGAGGCGTCCGCCGGAGGGGTCCTTCGTCGACGCGTCGATCTTCAGAGCCTGCAGGGCCCGGGCGTTGACCAGCGCGGCGTGGCCGTCGACGCGGGTCAGCCAGACGGGATGGCCGGGCACCGCCGCGGAGAGCGCCTCGTGGGTGGGGAACTGCTGCCCCGGCCAGAGGTTCTGGTCCCAGCCGCGGCCGAAGACCCAGGTCCCCTGCGGCGCCTTGGCCGCGGCCTCGCGCACCCGGCGGATCACCTCGTCATAGGTGGGCGCGGCGGTCAGGTCGACCTCGGCGAGAGCCCGGCCGAGGCCGAGCAGATGGGAGTGGGCGTCGATGAGACCGGGAACGGCCGTGCGGCCGGCCAGGTCGACGACGCGCGTCCGCGGGCCGCGGAACCGCTCGGCGCCGGCGTCGGGGCCGAGATAGACGATCCGGCCGCCGCGCACGGCGAGGCTCCCCTCGACCCGGCCGGACGGCTGGACCGGGTAGAAGACCCCATGTTGCAGCAGGAGGTCGGCACCGTCCTCTGCAAAGGAGGGTCCGGCCGAGGCGGCAACCAGCGCCGCGAGCACAAAGAGAGGCGTTCGCCCGAGTGTCATGAGTCCTTGTCTCCGCTGCATTCTCCCAAGGTCCCTGGGGTCAGACTGCAAAGGGTGGACCACCTCCGCCTGCTACACTCCCGCCCCATGCCGCTCCCCCTGGTGCCCGTGGAAGAGATGTTGGCCCGTCTCGAACGCGCGCTGGCGAGCTCGCCGGCGGACGAGACGGAGCTGGTTTGGATCGAGGCCCGGCGCAGCCAGGAGAGCAACGGCAAACGCCGGCGCGACAGTTACGAGATTCCGGAACGCAACCTGCTGGTCCGCGTCCGCGAGTCGGGCCGGCTCGGCCTGCACCGCACGAACGCCTCCGGGCTGTCCGACCTGGAAAACGCCATTCGGGACGCTCTCGGCCAGGCCCGCCTGGCGCAGCCCGCGGAGCTCCCCGCCACCACCTCCGGCGCGGACCCGCTCCCCGATCTCCCCGAGCTGGCGGACCCAGAGATCGCGCGCATGAGCCAGGGCCGGGCGCGCGACCTGCTCCAGCGGCACGCCGACCGCGGCGAGATCGGCTGGCTCGGCTGGGCCGAGGGACGCATGGCCGTGGTCAACAGCCGGGGCCTGCGGCGTGCCACCGAGGTCACCGCCGCCTGGCTGGTGGCGAGCTGCGGCCGGGGAGCCGGCGCCGGACGCGCCGCGGCCGCCGCGCGCTCTCTGGAGGACCTCGACCCGGCCGCCGTGTTCGAGCGGGCCCGGCAGCGCCACGCTCCCGGGGGCGGCCCGGTGGCCGAGCCGCCGGACCGGCCTGTGCCGCTGGCCCTCTCCCCGGAAGCCGCCGCCGCCCTGGTCGAGCTGCTGAACCGCGAGGCCCTCGGCTCCCGCACCTTCGGCGACGGCGCCCTGAGCGGCCGCCTCAACGAGCCGGTCGGCCCGCCGGACATCACCCTGCGCGACGACGGCACCGATCCGCGCGGGCTCCCGTTCCCGTTCGACTTCCTGGGAGCGGCCAAGCGCCCGATCCCCCTGATCGAGGCGGGCATCCTGCGCACGCCGGCGGTGGACGAGCGGCTCGCCGCTGCGACCGGCTGCCCCCGCACACCGCACCTGATCGCCCCGGACGAAGCGCTGGCCACCCACCTGTTCTTGCAGCCCGGAGAGGAGCCCGACGCCGAGCTCCTCCGCCGCGCCGAAGGCGGTCTCTGGGTGACCTGGCTCGACGCGCCCCAGTCGTTCGATCCGGCCGCGCTGCGCTTCCGCGCGCACCTGCGTGGCGTCCGCCGCCTGGAAGGTGGAGCGCTCGGCGCCCCGGTCCCCGACCTCCTCTGGGAGGACCGTCTGCCCGCCCTGCTGGAGCGCGTCCTGGGCGTGGGCCGGACCACGGTGACCGCGGTCGCGGCCGGAGACCCCCTCTTCGGCGCCACGACCGCGCCGATGCTGGGGCTCGACGCGGTCAGCGGGCTGCGGTCGACCTGAGGCCGGACGGCGGAAGCGGGCGAGGACGGAGCGCAACTGTCTGAGCCCGCAGGGTGAGCTCGTGAGCACCGCCCGGAGACCGCTTTCCGCCGTCCGGCCCGGGCTCACTCCCAGATCTTCACCTCGAAGCGGCCGTTGGAGTCGGCGGCGCCCCGGTACATCCCCTCGGAGTTGAACACGAGGGCGATGGAGCCGTCCTGGGCCACGCCGATCACCCCGCCGTCGTCTTTCTCCAGCTTCTGGTGGATCACCCGGTCCGCCGCCTGCTGGAGCGTCAGGCCCGCGTACTCCATGAGCGCCGAGATGTCGTGCGCCACGGTGTTGCGGATGAACTTCTCGCCCCAGCCGGTGGCCGAGATGGCGCAGGTCTTGTTGTTGGCGTAGGTCCCCGCGCCGATCACCGGTACGTCGCCGAGGCGGCCCCAGCGCTTGTTGGTCATGCCGCCGGTCGAGGTGGCCGCGGCCAGGTTGCCGTGCTGGTCGAGCGCCACCGCTCCCACCGTTCCCTTCGGCTTCGCCTCCTTCTCCTTGCGCAGCGCCTCCTGCCACTGCGCATAGCGCTGCGGCGTATCGAAGGAGCTGTTCGGCACGCGCTCGACCCCCATCTCGGCGGCGAAGACCTCCGCCCCGTCGCCGACCAGGAAGACGTGCGGCGAGCGCTCCTTGACCAGCCGCGCCAGCGAGATCGGGTTCTTCACCGTTTTCAGACCCGCCACCGAGCCGCAGGTGAGGTCGCGGCCATCCATGATCGCGGCATCGAGCTCATGGGTGCCGTCATGCGTGTAGACCGCGCCCTTGCCCGCGTTGAACAGCGGGTCATCTTCCAGGAAGCGGACGATCTTCTCGACCGCGTCGAGGCTCGTGCCGCCGCCGGCCAGCACGTCGCGGCCGATCTCCAGGGCTTTTTGCAGAGAGGCGAGATACGCATCGCGCTCGCTCGCCGGAATGTCTTTGGGAATCGTGCCTGCACCGCCATGGATCGCGAGCGACCACCGCGGAGCCCCGGCCTTGTCCGAGCGGAGGACGATCTCCGCCTTGCCCCCTTCCGGAGTCGGGAGCTGCACGGCGGCGAAGAGAGGGAGGGCGCAACAGAGGAGAGCGAGAAGAACCAGCGCGGGTTTCATGCCGGGGATTGTAATCCCCTACCCGTCCCGCCGCAGCACCAGCAGCGTCTGGTCGTCACCCTGCGGTCGGCCGCGGGTGAACGTCTCCACCGACTCCTGGATCGCCTCCAGCACCGACTGGATCGCCGGATCTTCGCGGTGGGTGCGCAGGACGTCGCAGAGCCGCTCCATCCCGTGCTCCTCCTCCTCGACCGACTCGGCCTCGGTGATGCCGTCGCTGTAGAGACAGAGGAGGTCGCCCGGCCCGACGGCCACCTCGCGCGCCTGATAGCGGCTGCCGGGCAGGAGGCCCAGGGGCACGCCTCCGGAGCCGAGCTCCTCGACCCGGCCGTCGGTGCGCAGCAGCAGCCCCGGATTGTGTCCGGCGTTGGCGTAGAGCAGGTGCCCCGTATCCGGATCGAGCTCGGCCAGGAACATGGTGATGAACTTGTTGGGCATGCTCGATTCGAGAATGTGCTTGTTCAGCTTCTCCAGGAGCGGCGGACCGATCCCGGTCTGATCGAGCAGCAGCCGCAGCGCCGAATGGAGCGTCGACACCATCAGGGCCGCCGGAATCCCCTTGCCCGAGACGTCGCCGACCACCAGGCCCATCCGGCCGCTCCGTGTGGGGAACATGTCGTAATAGTCGCCCCCCACCTCGCGGGCCGGACGGTTCCAGCCGGCGAGCTGATAGCCGGGGACCTGCGGCGCCCCCTTGGGCAGGATCTGGCGCTGGATCTCGGCCGCCAGGTGCATCTCGCGTTCGAGGCGCTCCTGCTCCAGGGCGCGCAAGTGGAGCCGCGCGTTCTCCAGGGCGATGGCCGCCTGGTTGGCGAACAGCCCCAGGGTGCGGCGGTCGCCGGGGAGGAACGGCCCGACCCCGCGGCGGCTCTCCTTGTCGCCGACCACCAGCATTCCCCGCGGGCTGTTCTCGAAGAGGATCGGAACGCTCATCAGATACTGCACGCCGGGCAGCAGGTCGGACGGACCCTCGGCGTCGCCGGAGAGGAAGGACGCCAGATTGAGATCCTCCTCTGAAAACCAGCGCCCCGCGTCGCCGCCGAAGGTGCGCTCCAGGCGGTAGCGGCCATCCTCCAGGACGTACAGGGCGCCGCGCCGCGCATCGAGAAGGGAGACGGCGCGCAGCAGGATCTCCTCCGACAGCCGGTTGAGGTCGAGGGTGCCGGCCACGGCGAGCCCCACGTCATAGAGGTTCTCCAGCTCGACGATCCGGTAGTTGACCTGGAACTGCTGCTCCTTGAGCACCTGCTTGAGACGGCAGCTCTTGAGCGCGGAGGCGAGGAGGACCGGCAGGGGATCGCTCGTCCCGTCGAGAGAGACGGCCGAGGAACCGGCGGGCGACCACAGCAGGAGGCCGGCGGGCAGACGCAAGCTCTCCATCTCCAGCTCGGCGAGCGCGCCGCGCTCGAACGCCTCGGCGTCGATCATCTCCGGCAGGTGATCCCCCGCAGCGGCCTGCTGCTCGAGCACCCCCTGGCGCTCCAGGTAGAGGCCGGCCGCGCGGGCTCCCCGCGACTGGCGCCAGAGCTCCAGCAGCCGCTCCATGGCGGTCCGCTCGCCCGCCTCGTCCTGTAAGAGAGCCAGCAGCTCGCGCCAGAGCTGCGGGGTCAACCGCGGCCCCGCTTCCGCCTCCGGCTCAGCCCCTGAGCTGGGCGACGGCGGTGGGCTCGTCGGGGAAGATGGGTGCATACTGCGCGAGCCCCATGATGTGGAAGGTCTTCTCAATGGTGTGGGTCAGGCAGCAGAAGCCGAGCTTGCCCTCGATCTCGATCATCTTCTCGATGATCTCGATGAGGATCGAAATGCCGATCGAGTTGACGATCTTGGTGCCGCCGAGGTTGAGGAGGAGCACCTTGTAGCCCTCGTCGATGAGCTTGTAGGCCACCTTGGCGATCTCTTCACCGCCCTGGTTGTTGATGTACCCCTCGGTGTAGACCACGGCCAGACCATCCCTCCGGTCCACAGTCACGTTCAAGCTCTCGGTCATCAGCGCGTCCCCGCCTTTCATCGCATCTTGCTCATCACGACGGTGGTCCCCTCCGTGCCGGAAAGGATCTCGACCTCGTCCATGAGCCCCCGGATGATCTTCAAACCCCAGCCGCGCTTGCGCCGCGACTTGAGCTTCTCCTGGATCGTCGGCTCCTCGATCTCCTCCGGAGAGAAGCCGACGCCCGTGTCCCGGACGGTGATGCGAAGCTTCTCCGGGTCCCGCTCCCCGACGACCTCGAAGGTCACGAAGACTTCCTTCTCCGAGGAGCGGCTGTGCTCGAGCGCGTTGATGCAAGCCTCCACCACTGCCATCCGGACCTCGTCAATTCTATCCGGACTCATCCTCATGGACTCAGCGATGGCAGTGGCCGTCTTGCTGGCCTCGATCTCCATTTCGGGCACCATCGGGAGTGCCAGCGTGACTTTCCTCATGACGGTATCACCAGTCATGGGTCTTTGAGGGCCGGGCGGAGCTCAATCCCAGGATCAGAAGGAGAGGTAGAGCTGGAGCGCCCAGACCACCAGCGGATGGATCCGGTCTTGCGCCAGCAGCCACCCGAAGCTGGCGATCGTCGTAGCGGAGAGCAGGACTTTCCCCGGAATGTATGGGACGGCATGCTTGCGGACAGATTCGAGCATTGGATTTTTCTCCTCATCCTCGCCCTCCCTAAATCGCAAGCCCGCTGCCAACTTGGGCCCGTCCCGTCCTGGGTGTCCCAACTCTTTGATTCTACGTGTCTTGTCAGCTCTGACGAAATCCGCGTGGCAATCCGCCCCACACCGTCCTGAGACATTTTGCCACAGATTGACGACCCTTCATGCCCCGCCCAGGGCCCAAGCGCCCATTCCGTCGCGCTCCATCGGGCATTTGAGACAAATTGACCCACGCGCGTCAAATTGCCCCACCCTCCCCGCCGCTCTGCCCCGATCATCAGAAGAATCCTCAGAAACCCTTGCGCTGCAAGGTCTTGCGGTCGAGCCCCAGGATCTTCGCCGCCTCGCTCTTGTTGCCGCCGGTCAGCTTGAGGATGCGGGAGATGTGGCGCTTCTCCAGGCTCTCCAGGTCGAGCGGCTCGGGGGAGGCGTGGGCCGGTGTGCCGAGGAGGGAGCGGACGAGCTCCGCGTCGATTTCCTTCTCGGCCAGGGAGACGGCCCCTTCGACGAGGTTCTGGAGCTCGCGGACGTTGCCCGGGAACTCGTGGGCGAGGAGCAGCGCGAGCGCCTCGGACCGGAACTGGGGGACCGGGATCCCCTCGCGGCGGCAGAACTCCTCGACGAAGGTGCGGACGAGATGCGGGATCTCCTCCCGGCGCTCGCGCAGAGGCTGCAGCTCGATCTCGACCCCCTTGAGGCGGTAGTAGAGGTCCTCGCGGAACCGGGCCTCCCGCACCATGGCTTCGAGATCCTGGTGCGTCGCGGCGATCAGCCGCACGTCCACAGGGATCGGCCGCCGGCCGCCGATGCGCGTCACCTCCCGTTCCTGCAAGGTACGCAGGAGCTTCACCTGGAGGGACGTCTGCATGTCGCCGATCTCGTCGAGGAAGAGCGTGCCGTGGTCCGCCAGCTCGAACTTGCCGGGGCGCGCCTGGACGCCGGTGGCGACGCCCCCCTCGATGCCGAACAGCTCGCTTTCGAGGAGCGACTCGGGGAGGGCCGCGCAGTTGACGGCGATCAGTGCCCCTTCGCGGCCGGAGAGCAGATGGAGAAGCTTCGACACCAGCTCCTTGCCCGTGCCGCTCTCGCCACGCACCAGGACGTTGACGCTGCGTGGCGCCACGCGCTCCACCAGCTCCAGCACACGCCGCATGGCCGGTGAGTGGGCGACGATGCGGCGGCCGGCCACTTCGCCGGTGAGGGTCCCCTTGAGAGCCTTGTTCTCCTCCTGGAGGCGCTCGCGCTGCGCCTCCAGGCGCTCGACCTGGCGCGCCGCATCCAGGGCCACGCCGGCGAGCGTGGCGACCGAGTCGAGGAAGCGCCGGTCGTCCGGCGTGAACGCCGAGCCCGAGCTGCCGCGGACCTCCTTGTCGAGCACGGCCACATAGCCGAGGAAGACGCCGCGATACGAGAGCGGCGCGGCCAGGAGCTGCTCATAGGGCCGGCCGGCCAGCTCCCCGCGATCGCGGGAGAGCATGTGCCCCTCGGCCAGCAGCTCGCGCCAGATCGGAGCCGCGAGCAGCGCCTCGCCGGAAGGCGCATCCTCCAGCCAGCCCACCGTGGCAACGCCGCGAGCGCCGCCATAGCCATCGCGCGTCACCGCCGCCGCCGCCGCCGGATCGAGCACCGCGCACACCCGCTGCAGCAGCTCCTCCACCAGCTCCCCCTCCGCCCGCTGCGCATGGAGCGTCAGCGCCAGGTCGTACAGGGTCTCGAGCTGGAGAATGCGCCGCTTCTCGGCGAGATTGGAATCGGGCCGCTGCATACGAGGCTTCATCTTACAGAAAGGGACGCTCGGAGGGGGTCGGAGCGAGCCGAGCCCCGGAGACGACGAGCGGATGGCCGCGCCTGTCGGGCCATGCTATCTTACCTGAGTCTTACTTTGCCCCGGAGGCCTGCGATGAAACCAAAGCCACCGAAACCCGCCGCGATCACCGTCCGGATTTCGACCAAAGGGCAGCTCGTGGTTCCCAAGGAAGTTCGCCTGCGCCATGGCTGGTCGGCCGGGGCCGAGCTAACGCTCGAGGACTTCGGAGACCGGGTGGTCCTGCGCGAGGTCCGGGAATTCCCGGAGACCCGGCTGGAGGAGCTGATCGGCTGCACCGGTTATCGGGGGCCGGCCAAGACGCTTCAGGACATGGACGACGGCGTCGCCGAAGGCGCGCGCCGGCATCGCGAACGATGATCGCCCTGGATACGAACGTTCTCGTGCGGGTCGTCACCGCCGACCATCCGGAGCAACTGGCGCTCGCCCTCGAAGTCCTCCAATCGGGTGAGCTGTGGGTCAGCAAGACGGTCCTCCTGGAGACCGAGTGGGTCCTCCGCTACAGCTATGAGCTTTCGCCCGACGTGATCCTCGAAACACTGCGCCGCCTTCTCGGCTATCGAAATCTCCAGGTGGAGGACCGCGGCGCCGTCCTTCAGGCATTCTCCCTCGTCGAGGCCGGGATGGACTTCGCCGACTCCTTGCATCTCGCCTCCAGCGCCGACGCCGAGCGCTTTGCCACCTTCGACCGTACATTGGCGAAACTTGCCAGGAAGGCACAGCAGGACGGGCTTCCTCCGGTCGATCTTCTCGGCGCGGGCACAAGCGCCGGCTGAGCCGGGGGTGAAGGCCTACCGCCAGGCCGGCCCCAGCCGGGCGAACAGCTGCGCGAAGACCTCGATGCCGTCCCACAGGTTCCGCAGGCGCAGGTTCTCGTTGGCGGCGTGCTGGTTGTTGTCGTGGTTCACGATCGGCACGATGATCATCGGCACCGGCAACGCCTCGGTGAAGAGGGAGATCGGGACGCTCCCTCCCAGCATGGGGACCCGGATCAGCGGTCCGTCGACCGCCTCGCCGGCCACCTGCGCCACGGCGCGGGAGACCGGCAGGTCCATGGACGTGCGGGCTCCGGCATAGCCGCCCTCCCAGACCAGGCGGACGATGCGGGCATGGGCGCGGCGGGTCTCCAGGTCGGGCTCCTCGTGGACGACCCAGAAGCCCTTCTGGCGCAGGTGGGCCTCCAGCTTCTCCTGGACGATCTCGGGCGTCAGGTCGGGGACCAGGCGGAAGTCGATCGACGCCGCGGCCTCGGTCGGGATGGCGTTGCGCGCCTTCTCCCCCACGCCCGCCGCCGCGAGACCGCGCAGGTTGAGCGCCGGGCGCATGATGAGGTCCTGGAGGCGCGCGCCGCTTCCCTCGGTCCACGCCAGGCCCAGCTCGCGCTGCAGGTCCGCCTCCACGGCCGGCATGGCCGCGGCGGCCTGCCGCTCGCTCTCGGTCAGTGGCCGGACCGCCTCGTTGGTGCCCGGGATGAGGATCGTGCCGTCGGGCGCCCGCAGCCCGGCGAGCAGCTCGACGAGCACGGCTGCGGGATTGGGCGCCCAGTTGCCGTAGTGCCCGCTGTGCAGGGCGCGCACCGGGCCGTAGACGGTCATCTCGACCGAGGACACACCGCGGGCTCCGAAGACGACCTGCATGCGCCGGCTCGGATGGACCGGTCCGTCGCACAGGATCCAGGCATCGGCCGCGAGCAGATCTTTGTGCGCATGCAGGATCTCGGTCAGATGGGTCGAGCCGGCCTCCTCCTCGCCCTCGAAGAAGAACTTGAGGTTGACCGAAGGCTGGACGCCCGCGGCGCGCAAGGCGTCGAGAGCGGAGAGCATGGCCACGATCGGCCCCTTGTCGTCGCTCGCCGAGCGGGCATAGAGCCGCCACTCCGGATCGAACGTCTGGACCGTCGCGAGATCGACGTCGCGGCTCCCCTGCGTGGAGAGACCGGTGCGAAGCACCGGCCTCCACGGATCGGCGCCGCCCCAATCGGCAGGATCGGCCGGCTGGCCGTCATAGTGCGCGTAGAAAACGACGGTGCGGGCGGCTCCCGGGGTCCGCAGCTCGCCATACACCGCGGGTGGCGCCTCGCCGGCGGTCAGCCGCCGGGCCTGGATGCCCCGCCGCCCCAGCATCGCGATCAGGTGGTCGGCGTTTCGTTCGATGTCCGCCCGGTTCGCGGCGACGTTGCGCAAGGAGACCAGGTCCGTCAGCTCGCGGACGATCTCCTTCTCATGAGCCGTGCGCCAGGCGCGCACCTGGCCGCGGAGATCCGCCGGCGCCTGCGCTTGGAGAGACGTGACACACAAGCAGGCCGCGGCGAGAGCGGCCGGCCAGACTCGACGTAGGCTCATCAGTCCTCCCTGGGGAGCCTTCCCCGCCCCGCATCCTATCGCCTCTGCTACCGTAAGGGTCATGACGGCCGCGATCCTCCAACCGCAGGGCCGGTGCTACACCCAGCTCCTCGGGGCCATGAACGAGCTCCTGGGCGTCCTGTCGAGCGACGGCGGCGAGGAGGAGGCGCTGCGCGCCTCCTTCGAGGCCGCCGCCCGCGGCTTCGGCGCGCGGAAGGCGCTCCTCCTGCTCGTCGAGGAGCGCGAGCCGCTGCAATTGCGCGCCGTCCACGTCCTCGGCAAGCTCGCGCCGGAGCAGGTGCGGGCCTGCGAGCGGGGCGAGTCGGTCCCGGGAGTGAGCCCGTCGGTTATCTATCGGGTGATCGAGACCGGAGAGCCGGAGCTCATCGAGGATCCCCGCCTCCAGGCCGAAGCGTCCCAGACGCCGTCCCTGGAAGGGGGGCACTTCAGCGTCCTCTGCGCACCGATCCGCGATCCGCTCCGCGAGGCGGTGCTCGCCGTGGTCTACTTCCAGAGCAGCGGCTTGACCGAGGCCTACGGAGAGGACGATCGCACGTGGCTGGAGGGATACGCCACCGCCGTGGGCCGGGTCTTCGGATTCCATTTCCGCAAGGAGCGCCAGGAGCGCGAGCTGCGCGACCGCCTCGAAGCCGCCGCCGCGAGCGACGACGCACCGGAGATCCTGGGCGACTCCGCCCACACCCAGGCGCTGCGGCGCGCGCTGCACGAGACGTACATCCCGGCTCTCGAAGCGGAAAACCCCGAGCCGATCCTGATCCTCGGCGAGCGGGGGACGGGCAAGGACCTGATCGCCCGCTATCTCCATGCGTTCAGCGCACGCCACAGGAGGCCGCTCGTCGTCGTCAACTGCGCCGAGATCACCGACGAGCTCGCCGCCTCGCGGTTCTTCGGCCATAAAAAGGGTTCTTTCACGAGCGCCCTGGCGGATGAGCCCGGTTTCTTCCGCGCGGCGGACGGCGGAGTCCTCTTCCTCGATGAAGTCGCCGAGCTGTCGCTGCGCGCCCAGGCCCACCTGCTGCGCGTGCTCGAAAACCACGTGGTGACGCCGGTCGGGCAGACCCGCGAAATCCGCGTCAACGTGGCGGTGATCCTCGCCACCAACCGCGATCTTGCGGAAGCGGTGCAGGCCGGCACGCTCCGCGCGGATTTTTATGATCGGTTCCGGACGCTCGCGATCCACCTGATGCCGCTGCGCGAGCGGCCCTGGGACATCCCGATCCTCCTGGAGCACTCCCGCCGCCATCACGAGCGCAAGCACCGCAAGCGCACCCTGGGCTTCACCCCCGAAGCCCTGCGCGCCCTCGCCTCCGCCGGCTGGCCGGGCAACGTGCGGGACCTTGCGCGAGCCTGCGCGCTCTTCGTGATCCATGCACAGCCGGGAGCCCCGATCGACCTCCCGCTCATCCAGCGCTGCCTGCCGGACGTCCTGCGGGGGGATCCAAGCTCCAAGGCCGGCCCGCTACTCTGGGCGGACCTCTCGTTCCGCGACGCCGTCCGCCAGTTCGAGCGCGAGCTCCTCCTCGCGCGTCTGGAGCGCCACGGCGGCAGCGCCAAGGCAGCGCGGGAGAGCCTGGGGTTGAGCAAGGCGACGTTTCACCGGTATTTGAAGGGTTTGGGGATCTCGCGAGACGGCCCGGCCGGCGACTGATCATGGGAGCTGCTGTGAAACATTCCGCCGAAAAAGTCGCCGGGATTCCAGCTCGGAGCCTGGTCCTTCTGCGCCACCAGGTAGCTGATGAGGAAATTGAGCTTCGCGAGCTGCATGACCTCCCGCATCCATGTGTCCCAGATCGCCCGGCCGTCGACGGCAGGATCGCCCGTCGCAAAACCGCCGGCCAGATGGATCGCAGGGATCCCCTGCTGGACGAATGAGTAATGATCACTGCGGATGAACATCACTTCTTCCGGAAAGGGTCCGGTCTCACTGCGACCCCGAGCGCGCGCGCCGCCTCCTCGACGGTCACGCCCAGGCTCGAATGCTCCGCCCCGAAGGCGACGACGTCCCGGAGCGGGTAGAGCATCAGAAACATGTCGAGATTGATGTCGGCAACGATCCGGCCGGCCGGTACGGGGGGATCGTGCGCGAAGAACCCGGAGCCGTTCAAGCCTTCTTCCTCACCGGTGGCGGCGAGGAAGAGCACGGACCTGCGGGGCGCCACGGGGAGGCGGGCGAACGCGCTCGCCACTTCCAGGAGGATCGCCACACCCGAGGCGTTGTCGTACGCGCCATTGTGGATGGAGTCCCCGTCGACCGGATCTCCCACTCCGAGATGATCGAGGTGGGCGAAGAGGACGGCGTACTCCTCGCGCAGCCGGGGATCGGAGCCGCGCAGCACTGCCACCACGTTCGGGCTCTCGATCCGCTCGCGCTGGTTCGTGCTGCGCAGGCTTGCCTGGACGGGCAGCTCGAACGATTGCACCCGGCCGGACTCGGCGTTCGCGAAGACCTCCGCGAGGCTGTGCGGCGCTCCCACTAACAGTGCCTCGGCCGCCTTCGGGCTCAGAATCGCGCCTCCGGGTCCTGCGCGGTACGGCCGGCCGGCTGCGTCCAACCATAACAAGGCGGGCTGGCGGGCCTGCTGCGCGATGAGCTCCCAGGGAAACATCCGCTCCAGCTCCGGCGTGAAGATCCCTCCGGAGCGGTCACGCCGAAGCCCACGAAGACTATGGGAGCTGTCACGGTCGTGTCCTGAATGGTGTTGAAGTAGTCCGATCCATACCTCAGCTCGGTCGTCCGGCCGTCGCGGAGGAAGGCCAGGGAGCATGCGGGCTCGTCCGGTGATCTGCACCAGCGGGACCGGCTGAAAATAGCTCCCCCCGGTCCCGGCCGGTTCGAGCCCGAGCGCTTCGAGCTGGGCGGCCACATAGTGCGCAGCCAGGTCGTAGCCGCGCGTTCCGGTCCTGCGCCCCTCCAGCAGATCGTCGGCCAGAAAGCCCATGTGCGCCCGAATCGCATGCGGACGTACGGCCGCGAAAGCCTGCTCCACCTCCGCCGCCACGCGGCCGGCCGGCTGCGCGTGGCCAGATCCACAAAACCCGAGCGCGATCAGAAATACCGCTCCGCTGTACCGCATGGTTTCCTCCTGCATCCAATGGATCGGTTGTTCCGGGACGCCGAGCGCGCACAGGAAGCCGGCCTGGAGGATCTCGACGTCGTCCCCCGTGAGAAAACCGAAGTAGACGAAGCCCAGGGCGAGGCGGACCAGGGTGGCGACAAGAAGGATCGCTCCGAGGCAGGGTACCACGCGATCCCTGCGTTGCGCTGGAGAGAGTCCTCGTGAGAGCACGCGCACAGAGGGCTAGACTATTACGCGGATGAACATCTGACCAAACTACGGTCTGGTCGGAGCACCTGGTGCTCTGGCGATCCGGGTGTCGCTGTCTGTTTATTGCAGCTCGTGGTCGTCAACTGCGCTGAGATCACCGACGAGCTTGCCGCCAGTGATTCTCGCCACCAACCGCGACCTTGACGAAGCGGTGCGGGCCGGCACGCTGCGGCCCGATTTCTATGATCGATTCCGCACGCTCGCGCTCCGCCTGCTGCCGCTGCGCGAGCGCTCTTGGGACATTCCGATCCTCGTGGAGCACTTCCGCCGCCACTACGAGCGGAAGCACCGGAAGCGCACTCTCGGCTTCACGCCCGAAGCCTTGCGCACCCTCGCCTCCTTTTCCTGGCCAGGCAACGTCCGGGACCTGGCGCGGGCCTGCGCGCTCTTCGTGATCCACGCGCAACCGGGAGCCCCGATCGACCTCGCGCTCATCCAGCGCTGCCTGCCGGAGATCCTGCAGGAATCACCGAATCCCAAAGCCGGCCCGCTGCTCTGGGCCGACCTCTCCTTCCGCGATGCCACTCGACAGTTCGAGCGCGAGCTCCTCCTCGCCCGCCTCGAGCGCCACGGCGGCAGCGTCAAGGCGGCGCGGGAGAGCCTGGAGTTGAGCAAGGCGACGTTTCACCGGTACATGAAGGGGCTGGGGGTCTCAGCTGGAGGCAGCCGAACGGAGGATTTGATCGCAGAGCGTTGTTCGAGCCGTCTGACAGTTATCCAGGCTCAAGATCGGTAGACCGACCCACGGTGCCCGATACGAACGACCAGGATGACGAGCTCGTCGTGCTGGAGGTCGACGATCACGCGGTAGGAGCCCACTCGGTACTTCCAGAAGGACCGCAACGGACCGGTAAGCGCCTCTCCCAACTCCTTTGGGTCGGCGAGCGGCGCGATGCGCTCGCGCAGAAACCGCAGGACGCGGATCTGGACCTGTCGGTCGAGCCTGGCAAGCTCGCGCTCTGCCCGCGGATCAAACCGAATCGTCCAGGCCAAGCCGCGCGATCACGTCCTCGAGAGAAACGGAGTCGCCCTCCGGTTTCTGGATCCGCTCCAGCGCAAGGAAGTAATCTTCCAGGTCATCGAGGTGCTCGAGGATCGCCTCCCGGATGTAGAAGGTCTTCGTGCGCCCGGTCTTCCGGGAGAGCGCCTCGAGCCGAGCTTCGACTTCCTCGGGAAGTCTCACGGAAAGCGCCATGCGATACATGTATCGCGTTGGGCTGCCGAAGTCAAGATCTTCAGCAGGGCCACGTGCGGGACCTCGCCCGGGCCTGTGCGCTCTTCGTGACCATGCGCTACCGAAAGATTTGGGGATCTCGGCCGGAGGCAGCCGAACGGAGGAGTCCGGTCTCAAGAATGAGACCTAACGCGACGGCTGCGGTCTCATTTCTGAGACAGGGTCAACCGCCACCTTTTAGCAAAACTCTGTATTTTCAGCTATTTACGGAGCGCTGGTCGCCCGGCTTGCAGCTTGCACAGACCCTCCTGCAGGAACGGAGACTCTCGGTGCCCATTAAGGGCGCCGCGGACATCGAAAGGAAATCGATCCAATGACCCAGAACCGAGCCTCGCACTGGATCCTGCTTGGGATGATCGGCGTCGCGCTGTTGGCCGGGGCAGCCACGGCTCAAGCTGCGTGCAGCTACAGCTATTCGTGCGACGTCTACATCATCGGCGGCCCAGGCAACGACACTCTCTATGGTGGTCCCAGCAGAGACTGTATTTACGGTCAAGGTGGCAATGACACCTTGGGCGGCGCCAACGGAGACGACTACCTCAACGGTGGGGACGGCGATGACAGCCTGTACGGCGAAGGCGGCAACGATCTACTCGACGGGGGAGCGGGCAATGACTTCCTCCTGGCGGACAGCGGTAACGACAACCTCTGGGGCTACACCGGCAACGACGTCCTGCTCGGCGGGTCGGGGAGCGACAACCTCTGCGGTGAAGCTGGCGACGATGAGCTTTATGGCGGCAACAACGGGAGCAACTTCGATAGTCTCGACGGTGGATCGAATGGCTCGTTAGGCGACAAGTGCCAGGAGGGGGAAGTCACCGTGAACTGCGAGAGATCCTGACCGCGGTTTCTTCTGAAAGATGAGAGCGAGAGCCATGCGTCGCATCGCCTTCGTCGTGCTTCTCGCGGTGGCGGCCCCTGCCGCCGCACAGCCTGTGGCGCGCGGCATCGTTCTCGACGGAGCACGGGGGCCGCTTGCGGGAGCTCAGGTCGAGCTGCTACCGGTCCTCCGCAACTACGAGCAGGGACGTCGGCGCCTCGAGGGGCGGGATCCCGCCCCTCTCGCGGTGACCGTCACCGACACGCTCGGCCGTTTCGTTGTCGGCGGGGGCAAGACTGGCGTCTTTGCCGTCCGGGTCGCGGCGCCCGGCAAGGTTCCGATCAGATTCGATCCCTTGCCCCTCGTGGAAGACACGGAGCTTCCGCCGGCGGTGCCTCCCAAAGACGCCGGCGCGAAGCTTCTATTCCGGACGGCCCAAGGCCGCGCGGCGCCGGATCTCTGGGTGTTTGCCGGGAGCAAAGAGGGAGAGCTGTCGCTTGGCGGCTGGCGGATCGCTCCCCGCGTGGGCCATACCGCGCCGGACGGCTCGCTGACGTTGCCTCGGCTCGATGGGGAAGAGCTTCAGGTGCACTCGTTTACTCGCGAGGCGACGGAAGACGTCCATGATGATGTGGTTGGGGGAGAGCTGAGGATCTCTTCTGTCCCTTCGACCGCTCGCATTCTGCGGGTCGTCGACGGGCGCGGCCAGCCGATCGCAGGGGTCCTGGTCCGTCTTGGCGAGGCAGCCTGGCCGGTCGGTCTGACAGACGACGCGGGCCGCATCGCGATACGCGTCCGGGACGGTGGTGTTCCTCGCCTGCGGCTGGTGAACGCCGACGGGCGCCAGACGGTGGTGCGCCTCACCGCCTCAACCGAGGAGACCTTGACCGTGACCTTCGCCGATCGCGTTCCGCTATCCGGTCGCGTGCTGCGGGAGGAGGACGGCAGATCTCTCGCCGGGGCGCTGGTCTGGTCGATCACCGAGCCAGGCGACTTTCAACTCACCGACGGCGAGGGCCGCTATCGCACCACGGCAGCGAAGACGGGAGTCTGGTTGGAGGCTCAGGCTCCGGAGCGTCTGCCGAAACGGGCAGCTCTCGATCCGGCCCGCCTCGGAGTCGACCGCGCTCCGGCCCTTGCCCTGGCGCGCGCCGGAGCGGTGGCCGGCCGGGTCGTTGACACAGCGGGCAATGCAATCGCTGGCGCCTGGGTCAGCGCCGTTTCCACAGCGCCGAAGGAACCTGTCCTCGCCAGCGCGTTGACCGGAGCCGACGGCACGTTTCACCTGGGTGGTCTGAAACCCGGTGAGCTGTATTCCTTCCAGGCGGCAAAGACGGCGTTTCTCCCGGCCGCACGCGAAGCCCTTGTCCCTGTTCCGGGGAAAGGCGGGCCTCCTCTGGCCATTGTCCTGGCGCCCGCGCGTGCCGCGCTCGGACGCGTTCTGGACCAGAAAAAGCACCCCGTTGCGGGTGCCCAGGTTCGCCTTTCCGCCGCGCAAACCGGGGCCGGGCCGCATGAATCGCCTCGCGGGCCCGACGCGGTTTCGGACGCCCGGGGCCGTTTCACCGTGGCCGAAATCCCCTCTCTGGCGCTCGACGTCGAGGTCTCGAAGCAAGGATTCGCGCGGGCCACGGTGCGGAACTTCAAGATCCCACTCGGACATGGTCCGGTCGATCTGGGCACCGTCACCTTGCGGCCGGGCGTGCTCCTGAGCGGAGTTGTGATCAATGGACAGAGCCGACCGATCGTAGGCGCCAGCGTCTTCCACGTCGCGGAGCTGCGCCCCCCCTCGGACCTCGTGGAGCGTCTGCGGGATCAGGCTCCGGATGCGGTAACCGGATCTGACGGGAGATTCGCTCTCGCCGACTTGCGCCAAGGCGAGCCGGCGCACCTGCTCGTTTTTGCCAAGGGGTTCCTGCCGGTCACTGTGCGAGGTATACATCCACCGACAGCAACTCCGCTCCGTATCGAGCTCGCGGCCGGCGCGGACCTCGCTGGTCGCATCGTCGATCCCGAGGGTGCACCGGTATCTGGCGCAGAGATCGCACTCACCTGGCAACCGACTCTCCCAGGCCGCGACGACATCCCCACCGGGCGGCCGGTGTCCAAGCGGGCCTCGACGAATCGCGACGGGCAATTCCGCTTCACCGAGATGCCGGCAGGCAAGGCCACGCTCACCGCCTCCGCTGCCGGATTCATCACTCTCGAAGATCAACCGCTCGTGCTGCCCCAGGCTCCCGGCGAGGAGAAAGAAGTTGTGCTCCAGCGCGGCTCGACCCTCGAAGGGAGAGTCGTGACGACCGTAGGCGCGCCCGTCGCGGGGGTGCGGGTGCTCGCCGGCGCGGCGAGCGGTATGTCCGATGACGATGGGGTCTTCCGGGTCGACGGCGTGCGCCCCGGACCTCTCGTCGTCGAGGCGGTCCATCCCCATTACAAGCGGTTCCGGCAGCGCATCCGCATCGAGGAGCAGGTCAACCATCTCGACATCGAGCTCGCGGCGGGCACCACGGTCCGCGGCCGGGTCGTGGACGGCAGCGCTCAACCCGTGCCTGCGGCGACCGCAGTCCTCGAAACCGTGGAGCGCAACGAGGTGCTCGCATACCAGGCGCGTACCGACGCCGATGGCCTCTTCACGCTGGAGGATGTCGCAGCCGGACGCTACAGGCTGCGGGCCAGTGCCAACGGTTTCACTGACGGCGAGTTGCCTCAGGAGGTGGTGGTCCAGCGTGAGATCGTCGAGGGTCTCGAAGTCGTGCTGGGGAAAGGCGGCGCGATCACTGGCCGCGTCCTCGGCCTGGAGACCGAGGAACTGCCGCAGGTCACTGTAAGTGCCATGCACGAGGCCGGCGAGTCGAGAGTCGCGGAGCTGGACGCTGCGGGCAACTACGCGCTCCGCGACCTGCGGGCTGGAGCCTGGCTCCTCCAAGCCTCCCTACTTGACGGGCAGCGGCACGCGCGGGGCCGCGTGCTGCTGGCGGCGGGAGGTGAGGAGACGCGAGACCTCCGGTTCGGCGATGGTCTGACGCTTTCGGGCTGGGTCCTCTACCGTAACAAGCCGCTCGGCGACGCGGAGGTTTCGATCCGCGGTCAACATCTCGCCGTTGAACGCTCCGTGACCACGGGCTCCGACGGCGAGTTCCGCTTCGAGGATCTCGATGCCGATACCTATTGGTTGGGCCTGCGTCAGATGCACGAACAGGTGGCCGACAACGAGATGATCGAGCTCACGACGGATCGCGAGCTCACAATCCGGCTCGAACGCGAAACGGTCGCCGGCAGCGTGACGGACGCGGCCAGCGGGAAGCCGGTGGGCGCTGCGGTCGTTGCCCTTCGTCACATCGCGGGAGACGAAGGCCCCGAATTCGTCATGGCGGACGGAACCGACGCATCCGGAGCGTTCGCGGTCGAGCGCGTGCCGCCGGGCCACTACCGTATGACGATCAACCACGCTGGCTACTCGCCGGCCGAGCGCGAGATCGAGGTGCCGGACGGCCGCGATCTGACCGGCCTCGAGGTGGAGCTTCAGTCGGCACAGGGACTCGAGCTCTCCGTACGGCGGGCCTCCGGCGGACCGCCGGGCCTGCTACGATTGAGAGTGATCTCGCCTTCCGGAGCACCCATCGTCACCGAAATCCGACCGGTTGGAAGCGACGGTAAGGTGCGGCTCTCTTCGGTGCCTGCCGGTTCCTGGGTGCTGCTTGCCGCAAGCTCCAACGCTGCCTTGACCGCTGCTCAAGTTGCAGTGCCAGGAGAGACGATCGATCTCGTGCTGCCGGATGCGGCTCGAATCGCCGTCCGTGTTCCCGCTCTGGTGACGACGGATTCTATTGCCTCCCTCAAGATCGTCGGTTCCGATGGCAGCGCTTTTCAGACCCTGGACCTGGCGGGCAACTTGGAGCAGCAGTGGCAGTTGATCGCGGGCACGGCGATCGTCGAAAGCGTGCCCGCCGGAAGCTGGGTTGTCACTGCGACGGCTCCCGACGGGCGCCAATGGGCGTTACCCGTGACCACAGACGGGCGCGCCGACGTTCAAATCGATTTGGAGTGAAGTTAAGATGAAGCCCTGCGGGCCGCGCAGCTCGATCTGATAAACAACCTTGCGGTGATCACGGGAAGACGCGGGGATCTCGCGCAGGCCGAGCAGTATGCGGCCCGCGCACTGGCGATCCGGGAGAAGCTCACCCCCGCGGGCGAGGGGATCATCCCGAGCCTCCTGACCTATGGCAATCTGCTCTATGCCCGCGGCGACTTCGCGGGCGCCGAAGCCGCGTTCCTGCGCGCCAAGAGAATCCTCGAAACGATCCGGCCCGAGAGCCAGTCACTGGCCATCACGCTGCACAACCTCGGCGAGCTCGCGTATGAGCGTGGAGACCACGAGGGGGCTGAAAACCTTTTTCGACGGGAGCTGGATCTCTTCGAAAAAATCGATCCGAGCGGCACTCTGGTGCGCGACAGTATGATCGGCCTCGGCGAAGTGGCCCTGCGGCAACGCCGGGGAGACAAAGCCGAGGACTGGTGGAGGCGCGCCCTCGCCATCAGCCAGAAGATCAATCCGACAGGTCCGAAAAGTGCCCTGTGCCTGAGCGGCCTCGCGGCGGCGGCCCGGTTGCAGGGACGGAGCGCGGCAGCCGAAGGGCTCCTGCGGCAAGCCCTGGCGATCTGGCAGACGATCAATCCGGAGGCCCACCACAGGGGCTCCGCTCACCTGACGCTCGGCCTTCTTCTTCTCGATCAAGGGAAGTCCGAGGACGCCGAAGCTCATCTCCGCACGGCAATACGCGTTCACGCGAAGGAGGGCCGGCCCTTGCCCGAGGGGTACCAGGCCCTGGCCCGTCTCCAGGCATGGCGAGGCCAGAACGACGAAGCCGCGGCGACCTATCTCGCGGCGATCGAGGCTCTGGAAGCGCAACGGATGCGCCTCGGTGGAGCGCAGGAATCGCAGTGGCTCTATGGCTCCACCCTGGGCGACCTCTATTTCGAAGCCGCGGAGCACCAGATCTCGCGCGGCCGGCCGCAGGAAGCCTGGAGCCTGATCGAACGAGGACGCGCCCGCGGCTTTCAGGAGATGCTAACCCAGAGGGATCTGCGCTTCGCGAACGAGATTCCGGCGGAGCTCAATGCCGAGCGCCGCCGGTTGGCCGCGGAGTATGACGGGGCGCAGCAGGCTCTCGCCGACTGGTCGCAGGAGCAGGGCGCGGCAAAGATCGAAGCGCTCCTCGGCCGCCTGCGGGACCTGCGGCTGGAGCAGGCGGACGTCCAGGCGCACATCCTGCGCTCCTCGCCGCGCCTCGGAGCTCTCGCAAGCCCCACCCCTCCCGATCTGCGGACGGCGCGCGCGGCTCTCGATCCCGGGACCGTGCTCCTCACCTATGCCGTGAGCGACACGCGCAGCTATCTTTTCGTCCTCCAGGCGGAAGGAGATCCTGGCCCGGGATTCTCCCTGTATCCGCTGGCGATCGGCCGCGAAGGTCTGAAAAAGGAGGTCGAGGCTTTCCGCAGCTTGACGAGCCGGCCCGAGACTTCCGTCGCGGCGGTGCGCGAGCGCGGCCGGTCTCTCTACAACCTTCTGATCCGTCCAGCCGAGCCGGCGCTCGCCCAGGCCGGCCGCTGGCTCATCTCACCCGACGGGCCGCTGCACGCTCTCCCGTTCGCGGCGCTGGTCGCCCAGGATCGCTATCTGGCCGAATCGAAACCGATCCATATCGTGGCCTCCACCGCGGTCTACCGGGAGATCAAGGCATTCCGACCGGAGACATCTCCGGGCACGGAGCTGCTTGCGGTGGGCGATCCGCTCTATCCCGAGGGGCTCGCGGCCCGCACCGAGACGGAGACGGACCCGCAGGTGCGGTCGGCTCTCCGCTGGGGCCTCCACCTGGAGCCCCTGCCCGCGACCCGGGGCGAGGTCGAGGCGATCTCCGGTCTCTTTCCCGCATCGCGGCTCCTCCTGGGCGGCGGCGCCACCGAAGAGGCGGTCAAATCGCTCGCGCCGCAGGCCCGGCGGCTCCACTTCGCGTGCCATGGCCTGCTCGACGAGCGGTTCCCGCTCAATTCCGGCCTGGCCCTCTCGATCCCCGAGCACCCGGCCGAAGGGCGCGACAATGGGCAGGGCGCGGCCAGGTCATGGGAGGAGAGGGGTCTGATCGGCCTCGTCCGCGCCTTCCAGCTCGCCGGCGCGCGTTCGGTCCTCACCTCGTTATGGAGCGTCTCCGACGTTTCGACCGCGACGCTCATGAAACGTTTCTATACCTACCTCCGCCAGGGCAGGACGAAAGATGAAGCTCTGCGGTCCGCGCAGATCGATCTGATCCGCACGCCAAAACGTGAGACGTCACACCCATACAACTGGGCGGGGTTCGCTCTCTACGGAGATTGGAAATAGAGCGCCCTACGGCCACGCCGGACCCAGCCGCGCGAACAGTTGCGCGAAGACCTCGATGCCGTCCCACAGGTTCTGCAGGCGCAGGTTCTCGTTGGCGGCGTGCTGGTTGTTGTCGTGGTTGACGATCGGGACCGCGACCACCGGCACCTTCAGGGCGTCGGTGAAGAGGTACATCGGGACGCTGCCGCCCAGCATCGGGACGCGGATCAGAGGCCCGTCCACGGCCTCGCCGACGACCTGGAGCACGGCGCGGGAGGCGGGCAGGTCCATGGAGGTGCGGGCGCCTGGATAGCCGTCTCCCCAGAGCAGGCGGACGATGCGGGGATGCGCGCGGCGGGTCTCCAGATCGGGCTCCTCGTGGACGACCCAAAAGCCCTTCTGGCGCAGATGGGCCTCCAGCTTCTCCCGGACGATCTCGGGGGTCAGGTCGGGGACCAGCCGGAAGTCGATCGACGCTGCGGCGTCGGTCGGGATGGCGTTGCGCGCCTTCTCCCCCACTCCCGCCGCCGCCAGGCCGCGCAGGTTGAGCGCCGGGCGCATGATGAGGTCCTGCAGGCGCCCGCCGTTCCCTTCGGTCCACGCCAGGCCCAGCTCGCGCTGCAGGTCCGCCTCCACGGCCGGCATGGCCGCGGCGGCCTGCCGCTCGCTCTCGGTCAGCGGACGGACCGCCTCGTTGATGCCGGGGATGAGGATGGTGCCGTCCGGCGCCCGCAGCCCGGCGAGCAGCTCGACGAGCAGGGCCGCCGGATTGGGCGCCCAGTTGCCGTAGTGCCCGCTGTGCAGGGCGCGCACCGGGCCGTAGACGGTCATCTCGACCGAGGTCACGCCGCGCGCGCCGAAGACCGCCTGCATGCGGCGGGTCGGATGGACCGGCCCGTCGCCGAGGATCCAGGCGTCGGCCGCGAGCAGGTCGTGGTGGGCGCGCAGGAGGTCCGTCAGATGCGGCGAGCCGGCCTCCTCCTCGCCTTCGAAGAAGAACTTGAGGTTGACCGAGGGCTGGACGCCGGCGGCGCGCAGGGCATCCAGAGCGGCGAGCATCGCCACGATCGGCCCCTTGTCGTCGCTCGCCGAGCGGGCGAAGAGCCGCCACTCCGGGTCGAACGTCTGGGCCGTGGCGAGGTCGACGTCCCGGCCCCCCTGGGTGGAGAGACCGGTGCGCAGCACCGGCTTCCACGGATCGGCGCCGCCCCAGTCGGCGGGATCGGCCGGCTGTCCGTCGTAGTGCGCATAGAAGACCACGGTGCGGGTCGCTCCCGGCGCGCGCAGCTCGCCGTAGACCGCGGGTGGCGCATCGCCGGCGGTCAACCGCCGGGCCTCGATCCCCCGCCGCCCCAGCATCGCGATCAGGTGGTCGGCGTTGCGCTCGATGTCCGCCCGGTTGGCGGCGACGTTGGGCAGAGAGACCAGGTCCGCCAGCTCGCGGACGATCTCCCTCTCATGGGCCGTGCGCCAGGCGCGCACCTGGCCGCGGAGCGCCGCCGGCTGGGGTGCGGCCTGCGCGGGAAGGGACGGGACACACAGGAAGGCCGCAGCGAGGGCGGCCGGCCAGACTCGACGTAGGCTCATCGGTCCATCCTATCCAAAAAGGAAAGGGGTGGGGCCCGGCGCGGGCGTCCCACCCCTCCCGAATCTTGCGGCCAGGACGGTGGATCTACTCCACGATCATCTCGGCGCGGGCCTGCTGCTTGAGCAGCATCGCGGCCTGGAGGAGGTTGTGGCGCACCGGTGCGCCTTCCGCCTCCGCGGCCTGCCTCTCTTTGAGGTACGCGACCTTCAGCTTGTGGACGGCGGGCAAGTGGAGGCTCCGCTCCTCCAGCACCTGATAGGCGTCTTCGGTGTCGTAGGAAGCGAGGAGCGCCAGCCGCTGCGAGGTGGACCGGTCGCCCTCGTCGATCGCGCCCTGGTCGACCTCCAGCGAGCCGCGGATGTTCTCCAGCGCATTCATCACGCGCAGGAACGCCGCGATGTTCTCGACCTCGGTGGTCTCCATGGCGATGGGCACGAGACCGTCGGCGAAGGACTTCTTGAACGCCTGGCTGTTGTAGAAGCCGACGGCCTCCTCGATGGTCTGCACCGCGTTGTTGTGGAAGAACGGTGCGGTGTCGACCGCCTCGATGGCCGGCTGGCTGTTGAAGCGGATCTCGCCGGCCAGGCCGTAGCCCATGAACTCATTGGTGACCGGGTCGAAGACCGGCTGGGTGCCGAAGCCGCCGTCCGGCTTCAGGTTGCCCGGATCGATCAGGTTGGCCGGATGTTGGGCAGGCGGCCGACGCCGATGTCGAAGTTGTTGTTCTTGTTGTTCGCCGCCGCATTGGCGCCGGCGTTCAAGTGGCAGATGAAGCAGCGGGCGCTCAGGGCATTGTGCTGCAGGAGGCCCTTGGCCGCCAACGGGTTCTTGAGCTGGGTGGTCGCCAGGTTGGGGTTGTCCTGCCGCCCGAGAGCGAGCTGGAAGGCCTCCAGCGCATCGAGCTCGGCGTCGGTAGGCAGCCGGAAATCGGAGCCCGGCGAGCGCGCCAGCGCCTTGGTGAAGTGCTGCACCACCGCGCCAGTGGCGAACTCGCGCAGCGTGCCGCTGCCGGGCGCGCCGTCACCGCCCCAGCCGGTCCGCTGGAGCGGCGGCAAGGTCGTCACGCATCGTGCGCCGGGATTGGCCCGCGGTGCGGATCGAGCGAACGTGTTGCTTTTCATCCTGCGCACCGCAGCCGGTCTGCCATGGCCTGCACGTGCGGAGGCTCGTGCATGGTCTGGTGGTTGCCCGGCACCAGCAGGATCTCCAGGCCACCCTGGGCCAGCTCGATCCAGGGGATCTCCGGCCGCGGCGGATCGTTCGGGCGGCGCTGCTCGGCGCGAAAGTAGAGGAGGCGCCCGGGATAGGGGCGCGGCACGTAATCGTAGAGAGCCCCCACGTTGGCCCGGAGGACCCGGAACAGGCGGCGGGCCTCGGCCAGCTCGATCCCGCCGGCCGAGTCGGCCTGCCGCGCCTTGTCACAGGCACGGGCGAGCTGCTCCTCAGCCGGCAGGTCGCGCAGATCCTCAGGAGAGAGGCGGACCCGGCCGGCGAACACGGCGGCGACGAATTCGGCGTCCTCGGTAGGCCGGGGCGCCATCTGGTCGAGGCAGGGAGTGTCCATGAGCGTGAGCAGCTCCACCTTCTCGCCGGCCGCGCGGAGCCGGTGGGCCATCTCGAAGGCGACCATGCCGCCCATTGAGGCGCCGCCGATCCGGTAGGGGCCGTGGGGCTGGACCTCGCGCACCAGGCCGAGGTAGTGGGCCGCCATCTCTTCGATCCGCGAGAACGGCTCCTCCTCCACTTCGAGACCGCGGCAGCGCAGGCCGTAGAACGACTGGTCCGGTCCGAGGGCGCGGGCCAGAGCGCGGAAGGTGAACACGTGGCCGCCCACCTGATGAACCAGGAAGAGCGGACGCCGGCCCGGAGCGCCGGCCTGGAGCCGGACGAGGCAGGAAGAGCGGGCGTCCCCGGCGGCGGCGGCGCCGCTCCGCCGCGACTCCACGAGAGCGGCGAGAGCGCGCACGGTCGAGGTCTCCAGCAGGAAGCCGGCGGGGAGGTCGAGGGCGAGCAGCTCGCGCAGCCGCGAGCCGAGCTGGACCGCCAGGAGCGAGCTGCCGCCCAGATCGAAGAAATCGTCGTGCGCCCGCACCTCCTCGACGCCGAGCAGGTCGCGGAAGGCTTGGGCGACCGTCTGCTCGACCGGGGTCAAGGATGTCGCGGGCTCCAAGGACTTCAGGGACTTCAGGGACTTCAAGGACGTCAAAGACACCTCGGGGACGGGGATCTCATTGTCCTTGTCGTCCTTGACGTCCTTGCCTTGTCTTCCCTGCACCGGGCCGATCCAGAAGCTGCGGCGCTCGAAGGGGTAGGTGGGCAGCGGGACGCGCCGGCGGCGCTCGCCCGCGTGGACGGCGGACCAGTCGACCTCCACAGACTCCAGCCAGAGCCGGCCGAGGGCGGCGAGGACAGTCTCCGCGTCGGACTTCCGGTCGCACGCGGCGCCGAGGGACGGGATGATCCGGCGGGCGGCCTGCTTCTCCGGATGCTGCCGCGCGAGGGTCGACAGCGTCTTCCCCGGTCCCACCTCCAGGAGGATCGGCCCCGGCCGGCGGAGCAGCTCGCCAACGCCGTCGGCGAAGCGGACCGGCGCGCGCAGGTGGCGGGCCCAATAGCCGGGATCGGTCGCCTCCTCCGGGCGGATCCAGGTGCCCGTGATGTTCGAGACGAAGGGGATGCGCGGCGGGTGGAGCCGCACGCGCCGGACCCGTGCGGCGAAAGGCTCCAGGGCGGGCTCCATGAGAGCGGAGTGGAAGGCGTGGGAGGTGTGGAGCCGCCGGGGCTCCAGCCCGCCGGCCTCCAACCGGGACGCCAGCGCCTCGACCGCCGCGACCGGGCCCGAAACCACAGAGGCTCGCGGCGCATTGACCGCTGCCAGGTCGAGCCCCGCTGCCAGGGCGAGCACCTCCTCCTCCGGCAGGCCGATGGCTAGCATTGCCCCGGCGGGCATCTCCTGCATCAGCCGGCCGCGCGCTGCGACCAGCGCCAGGGCGTCTTCCAGGGAGAAGACGCCGGCCAGGCAGGCGGCGGTGTACTCGCCGATCGAATGGCCGAGCAGGGCCGCGGGGCGGACGCCCCACTCAATCCAGAGCCGGGCGAAGGCGTACTCGACGGCGAACAGCGCCGGCTGGGCGCAGGCGGTCTGCTCGAGCTGGCGTGCGGCTTCCGGCTCGCCCCCCTCCGGCGGGAAGAGGAGGCCGCGGAGGTCGAGA
Organism: Thermoanaerobaculia bacterium; assembly: GCA_035264905.1. Classification (GTDB taxonomy): domain Bacteria; phylum Acidobacteriota; class Thermoanaerobaculia; order Multivoradales; family UBA5704; genus UBA5704. Next base: position 2,054 of record DATFPH010000546.1, on the reverse strand, counting down.
CCGAGCTCGGGAGCGAGACGGTCGCAGCACTCGTCGAGGGCCACGTGGAAGGCCGGCTCGACGCGATAGAGCTCCTCGGCCATGCGCGGGTGCTGGGCTCCCTGCCCGGGGAACAGGAACGCGACCGTCCGCTCGCCGCCGGCCGTCTCGCCCCCCTCCACCCGCTCCGGATCGCGGCTGCGCAGGGCGGCCACGGCGTCCTGGCGGCTGTGGCAGACCAGGACGCGGCGGTGGCGGAAGGCCTGGCGCCCGGCCTGGAGGGTGAAGGCGACATCCGCCAGCGGCTCCGGCCCGGTCTCCAGATGATCTGCCAGCCGGGCCGTGGCCGCGTCGAGGGCATCCTGCGTCCTGGCCGAAAGGACCAGGAGGTGCGCGCTCCGCCGCGGCGGATCGGACAGCGGGACGGCGGGCGCCTCCTCCAGCACCGCGTGGGCGTTCGTCCCGCCGATGCCGAAGGAGCTCACCCCCGCCCGCCGCAGCCGGCCTTCGCCCGGCAGCCACGGGGAGGTCCGCGCGTTGACTTCGAAGGGGCCGAAATCGATCTCCGGATTGGGCCGCTCGAAATGCAGGCTGGCCGGAAGGATCCCCTCGCGCACGGCGAGGACGGTCTTGATCAGCCCGGTGACGCCCGAGGCGGCGTCCAGATGGCCGACGTTGCTCTTGATCGAGCCGATCTTGATCGCAGGGAGACTGGCGCGCCCAGGCCCTCGCCCCGCGTCCCGGAAGACCTGGACCAGGGCGGCCATCTCGACCGGATCGCCGAGCAACGTGCCCGTGCCGTGGGCCTCGACGTAGTCGACGTCGGCCGGCTCGAGGCCGGCGGCGCGCAGCGCCTCGCGGATCACAGCGGCCTGCCCTTCGATGCTAGGCGCGGTGAAGCCGACCTTCGCCGCGCCGTCGTTGTTGCTGGCCGTGCCGCGGATCACCGCGTGGATCGTGTCGCCGTCGGAGAGGGCGTCCTCCAGGCGTTTGAGCACCACCACGCCGGCTCCGCTGCCGCCCACCACTCCGCGGGCGTCGGCGTCAAAGGACCGGGTATGGCCGTCGGGCGAGGCGATCCCCCCCTCCTGGTAGAGATAGCCTGAGACCTCCCGCGCCTGCACCGAGGCGCCGCCGGCCAGGGCCATCTCGCACTCGCCGTGGAGCAGGCTCAAGCAGGCGAGGTGGACCGCCACCAGCGACGTGGAGCAGGCGGTCTGCACGTTCACGCTCGGCCCCTTGAGGTCGAGCTTGTAGGAGACGCGCAAGGGGAGGTAGTCGTGATTGTTGGCGATCGAGATCTGCTGGCGGCCCACGGCGCGGAGCAGGTCCGGATCGGCCAGCAGGTTGTGGACGTAGGTGTTCTCCGTCACGCCCGCGAAGACTCCGACGCGCGGCCGGCGCGCGGCGGCGCCCCATCCGGCGTGCTCCAGGGCCTCCCAGGCGCACTCCAGGAAGAGCCGCTGCTGCGGGTCCAGGATCTGCGCCTCGCGTGGCGGCACGTCGAAGAACGCGGCGTCGAAAAGGTCGGGCCCGTCCAAGGCGCCGCGCGCCTTGACCAGGCGCGGGTCCGCGAGCAGGTGGTGCGGGAAGCCCGCGGCGAGCAGCTCCTCGTCGGAGAAGAAGCGGATCGACTCGACGCCGTCACATAGATTCCGCCACAGCTCGTCAACGGTCCGTGCGGCCGGGAAACGGCCCGCCAAACCGACGACGGCGATGGCCCGGCCCCCTGGCGGGGCCGCCGTCGGACGGGCGGCATGCCGGGAGCGCTCCTCGGCGTCAACGGCGAGATGCCGGGCGAGCGAGGCGACGGTCGGATACTGGAAGAGGTCGACCAGGAGGAGCGGCCGGCGGAGAGCCTCCTGCAGGCGCGCGTGGACGCGGGCCAGAAGGAGAGAGTGGCCTCCGGCATCGAAGAAGTTGTCCAGCACTCCGACCTGCTCGAGCCCGATGACCTCGCACCAGATGGCCGCGATCGTCCGCTCCAGCCCGCTGCGCGGCGGCTCGAACGAGCTCCGCGGCTCGGCGGCGCCCGCCATCTCGGGGGGAGGCAACGCCTTGCGGTCCAGCTTGCC
>DATFPH010000545.1:0-2164 GCA_035264905.1 Thermoanaerobaculia bacterium | reverse complement strand
CCGCTGGGCGCCGAGGTGGGGACCGCGAAATTCGACCTCAGCCTCGGCCTGACGGAAGAGGGCGGGCAGATCTTCGGTGGGCTGAGCTACAACACGGACCTCTTCGACGCCGCGACCGCGGACCGGCTGCTGGCCCACCTGGGCCGGCTGCTGGAGGGAGCGGTGGAGGAGCCGCGGCGGCGGCTGTCGGAGCTGCCGATCCTCTCGGACGCCGAGCGGCGCCAGCTGCTGGACGAACACAGCCCGGCGGGACGGAGCTTCCCGGTCGAGGCGCCGCTCTACCGGCTGTTCGAGCGGCAGGCGGCCCTGCGTCCGCACGCGGTCGCGGCGGTCTGCGACGGCCGGAGCCTCGCCTATGGCGAGCTGAACGCCCAGGCCAACCGCCTGGCCCGCCACCTCCTGGGACTGGGTCTGATCCCGGGCTCGCGCGTGGGCCTGTGCCTGGAGCGCGACCTGGAGCTGGTGGTCGCCCTTCTCGCGGTGCTCAAGGCCGGCTGCGCCTACGTGCCGCTCGACGGCGCGCTGCCCGCCGAGCGCCTCGCCTTCCTGCTCGCCGACTCGGGCGTCGAGGCCGTGGTGACTCAGGAGTCTCAGCTCGCCGCGCTGCCCGCGCCCGCCGTGCCGGTGCTCTGCCTGGAGCGGGAAGCCGCGGCCGTCGCGGCGCACAGCAGTGAGGATCCGGGCCTCGACGTGCTCCCCGAGCAGGCGGCCTACGTGATCTACACGTCGGGCTCGACCGGCCGTCCCAAGGGGGTGGTGGTGAGCTACGCCAACGCCGTGCGGCTGTTCACCGCGACCGACGACTGGTTCGCCTTCGGCCCGGACGAGGTGTGGACCCTCTTCCACTCCTACGCCTTCGACTTCTCGGTCTGGGAGCTGTGGGGAGCCCTGCTCTACGGCGGCCGGCTCGTGGTGGTGCCCTACTGGGTCAGCCGCTCTCCGGAGTCGTTCCACGAGCTCCTGGTGCGCGAGAAGGTGACGGTGCTGAGCCAGACCCCCTCGGCGTTCCGCCAGCTGATGCGCGCCGACGAGGCCTCCACGGGCGAGCTGTCGCTGCGCTGGGTGGTGTTCGGCGGCGAGGCGCTGGAGCTGGGGAGCCTGCGGAGCTGGTACGAGCGGCACGCCGAGGACCGTCCGCGCCTGGTCAACATGTACGGCATCACCGAGACGACGGTGCACGTGACCCACCGGGAGCTGACCGCGGCGGATGCGGTGAGCGGCACCGGAAGCCGGATCGGCGTGGCGATCCCGGACCTCCAGGTCTACGTGCTGGACCGCCACCAGGAGCTGGTGCCCGAGGGGGTGGCCGGGGAGCTGTGCGTAGGCGGTGCCGGCCTCGCCTGGGGCTACCTGGGCCGGCCGGAGCTGACCGCGGAGAGGTTCATGCCGCATCCGTTCTTGAATCCGACCGATCGGACCGATCCGTCCGATCCGTCCGATTTTCTTGGCGGGCGGCTCTACCGCTCGGGCGACCTGGGCCGCTGGGTGGCCGGCGATCTGGAGTACCTGGGGCGGATCGACCATCAGGTGAAGGTGCGCGGCTTCCGCATCGAGCTGGGGGAGATCGAGGCGGCGCTCGGCCGGCACGAGGCGGTGCGCGAGACGGTGGTGCTGGTGCGCGGCGAGTCCTTGGTGGCCTACGTGGTGTTCGCGCCGGGCCAGGCGGCCACGGCCGGCGACCTGCGCGGCTTCGTCGGAGAGAGCCTGCCGGAGTACATGGTGCCGTCCGCCTTCGTGATGCTCCCGGCCCTGCCGCTGACGCCCAACGGCAAGGTGGACCGCAAGGCCCTGCCCGAGCCCGAGAGAGCCGCCGCGGACCGTGAATTCGTGGCGCCGCGCACGCCGGTGGAAGAGATGCTGGCGGGGGTCTGGTGCGAGGTGCTGGGCCTGGAGCGGGTGGGAGTCGACGCGAGCTTCTTCGAGCTGGGCGGCCACTCCCTGTTGGCCACCCAGGTGATCTCGCGGGTGCGCGGCCTGTTCGGCGTCGAGCTGCCGCTGCGTGATCTGTTCGAAGCTCCGACCGTCGCCGCGCTCGCCGCGCGGATCGAGCAGGCGCGCCGGGCCGAGCGGGGCGCGCTGGCGCCGGCGATCCTTCCGGTGCCGCGCACGGGCGCCGAGCGGCTGTCGTTCGCCCAGCAGCGGCTCTGGTTCCTCGACCGCCTGG
>DATFPH010000544.1:0-28013 GCA_035264905.1 Thermoanaerobaculia bacterium | reverse complement strand
CACAAAGAAGAAAGCTTTTTTTCTCCCTTTCCTGGATGTCACTCCCGGTGAGATCCAGCGGCGGATGGAGAATACGCTCCGGAGCCCCACTATACGGGCCTTTGCAGGTTATCGAGGGGGAAATTTATGCAACTGGCGGGTAATGCCTGTATGACCAACTCGCAGACCGGCGAACCGACTCCGCGGAAGCCGCTCCGGGTGTGGCCCGGCGTGGCCGCCGTGGTGCTGCTGTGGCTGGCCCGGTTCGGGCTGAAAGCCGTCATCCCAGGATTCAGGGGCTTTTCGCTCGGGATGATGTGGGCGCTCGGCGCCGCAGTGGCGGTCGTCCTGTGGTGGGCGTTCTTCAGCCGGGCGCCTTGGTTCGAGCGCTTGGGTGCTATCGTCCTGATGATCGTCGGGCTGGCCGGGGCATGGTCCCTCAAACACGAGTCGATGGGGCCGCTGTGGCTCGCCGGTTATGCCATCCCTGGCCTGTGCCTCGCCCTGGTCGCCGGGGCGGCGGCCAGCCGCCGACTCCCTGCCGGACCTCGGCGTGCGACGATCGCCGCGGCCATCCTGCTCGCCTGCGGGGTCTGGACGCTCGTCCGGACCGATGGCATCAACGGCGACCACGTTGCGGACTTCGGGTGGCGTTGGGCAAAGAGCCCCGAGGAACGGCTCCTGGCCCAGGCTGGCCGCGAGCCGGCGTCGCGCCCGCCGGCTCCGGCCGCGGAGACTTCCAAGGAACGGCCCATGGCCCAAGCCGGGGGTGAGCTGGCGGCCCTCCCGTCGGCTCCCCCATCGCCGGAGACTCCCCAGGAACCGCTCGTAACCCAAGCCTCCGACCCGTCAGCGGAGGTTCCTGGCAACGCGTCGGCTCCGGCAGGAGCGGCGACGGGAGCCGGCTGGCCCGGCTTTCGGGGACCCGATCGCGACGGAGCCATTTCCGGCGTGCGGATCGAGACCGACTGGGCAGCAGCGCCGCCGGTCGAGCTGTGGCGCCGGCCGATCGGACCGGGATGGTCGTCCTTCGCGGTCCGTGGCAACCTCCTCTATACCCAGGAGCAGCGCGGTGAGGACGAGGTCGTCGCCTGCTACAACGCGACTACCGGCGAGCCGGTGTGGACACACCGCGACGCGGCCCGGTTCTTCGAGTCGAATGCGGGCGCCGGTCCGCGTGGGACGCCGACGCTCAGCCACGGCCGCGTCTACACCTTCGGTGCGACCGGAATCGTGAACGCGCTCGACGCCGGGAACGGCGCCGTCGTGTGGTCGCGCAACGCAGCGTCCGACACCAAGACGATGGTCCCGGACTGGGGCTTCTCAAGCTCGCCCCTGGTGGTGGACGACGTCGTCATCGTCGCCGTCGCCGGCCAGCTCGTCGCCTACGACCTCGCCACCGGCACGCCGCGCTGGTTCGGCCCGGCCGGCGGCGTGAGCTACAGCTCGCCGCATCTGGTGACGATCGACGGAGTCGCGCAGGTCCTGCTGCTGAGCGGAGCCGGCGCGACCAGCGTCGCGCCGGCCGACGGTCAGCGGCTCTGGGAGCACGCGTGGCCGGGCTTCCCCATCGTGCAGCCGGCCGTGATCGCGAACGGCGACCTCCTGATCAGCGCCAGCGGACAAAACGGCACGCGCCGCATCGCGGTCGCGCGCGGACCCGGCGGATGGAGCGCCGAAGAGCGCTGGACCTCGATCGGGCTGAAGCCCTACTTCAACGACTTCGTCGTTCACGATGGACACGCCTTCGGCTTCGACGGCCGCATCCTCGCGTGCATCGACCTCGAGGACGGCAAGCGCAAGTGGAAGGGCGGGCGCTACGGCAACGGCCAGCTCGTCCTGTTGCCCGACCAGGACTTGCTGTTGGTGCTGTCGGAGCAGGGCGAGCTGGCGCTGGTCCGGGCGACCCCCGACCAGTTCACGGAGCTCGCGCGGTTCCCGGCGATCGAGGGCAAGACCTGGAACCACCCGGTGCTGGCCGGCGATGTCCTGCTGGTTCGCAACGACCAGGAGATGGCCGCATTCCGGCTGTCCCTCGCGGGCGACTGAGGCGCCCCCCGGCAGCCAATTCGTCCTTCCTCTTCGGCTGGCCCGTATCCCGGCCGGCGATCCTACAATATCCGCACCCCCTCATTCGTCTACAACCGTAGATGAAGGACGCGGCGAGCCTGAAGCGGATGCCCATCGAAGAGAACCAGCGGATCTCCAAAGTCGTCACGCGGGAGCAGCTCCGGCTGCGCAACTTCATTCGCCGGCACGTGCCCGACCCGCGCGACGTTGAGGACATTCTGCAGGACGTCTTCTATGAGCTGGTGGAAGCGAACCGCCTGCTGATGCCGATCGAGCACGTCACCGGCTGGCTGTTGCGCGTGGCGCGCAATCGCATCACCGACCTCTTCCGCAAGAAGAAGCCGGAGAGCTTCAGCGATACCGCCGTCGTAGACGAGGACGACGAGCTACTGCAGCTGGAAGACCTGCTGCCTTCGCCCGATGCCGGACCGGAGGCGCTGTATGCCCGCAACCTGCTTCTCGCCGAGCTCGAGTTGGCGGTCGACGAGCTGCCGAAGGAGCAACGCGAGGTGTTCGTTGCGCACGAGTTGGAAGGGCGCAGCTTCAAGGCGATGGCCGCCGAGACCGGCGTGAGCGTGAACACGCTGCTCTCGCGCAAGCGTTATGCGGTGCGGCATCTGCGCGAGCGATTGCAAGGAATTTACGATGAATTCACGAAACCCTGAGGAGCTGACCATGAGAAGGAGACTGCTTTTGATTGCGCCGCTGGCGATTCTAGGGATGCTGCTCTTTATCGCCCTCGGCGGCGCAGTCGTGCTGCAACTGTGGAATTGGCTGCTGCCGCCGCTCTTCGGCTGGCCCCAGATTACCTTCTGGCAAGCGATTGGACTTCTGGCGCTGTGCCGGATCCTCTTCGGCGGATTTGGGCTCCGCGGTTCCGGTCGCTCCAATTACCGCCGTCGCATGGAAGAGCGCTGCGAGCACATGACCCCTGAGGAGCGGGAACGATTCCGTCAACGCATACGCGCACGTTGGAGCTTCGGCCCATCCACCGGCGAGAGCAAAGGGCAGTGAAGCCACGCCGCTCAGACCTGATCGTGTAGCGGAGAGCCGCCGTGCTACGCTACGGAGGAATGCAAGGACTAAGGAGTCAAGATCCAGGGGTGATCGAGGCCGCTCGCTCTCCCACCGGCCATCTCCGCCGCCTGCTCGGTCTCGGCTTCGGGCTCGCGGTCATCATCGGCAGCACGATTGGCGTGGGCATCCTGCGCACGCCCGGGCTCGTCGCAGGCCACCTGCACAGCTCGTCCGCCATCCTGGTTCTCTGGCTGGTCGGCGGTCTCTACACCTTGCTCGGGTCGGTGTGCCTGGCCGAGCTGGGCACGATGCTGCCGCAGGCGGGCGGGTACTATGTCTACGCGCGGCGCGGATTCGGCAACTGGGTCGGCTTCGGCGTCGGCTGGACGGATTGGCTCACCTACTGCACGGTGCTCGCTTACGTCTCGATCGGCCTCGCCGAATTCAGCGGCGTGCTCCTGCCGGCGCTCGCGGGCTGGGTGCGGCCGATGGCGGCGGTCACTCTCCTTGCCATGGTGGCGCTCCAGTGGGCGGGCCTCAAGGTGAGCGCGCGGTTCCAGGAAGGGACGACGGCAGTGAAGTTCCTCGCGTTTCTCGCGCTCGTCGTCGCGGCGTTCATGCACGGACCCGCGCCCACCCGGGGGCTGCCGGCTGCGGCGGACGCGCGCGGCCTCACGTTGACCGGCGTCATCTTCGCGCTGCAAGCCATCGTGATCGCTTATGGCGGCTGGCAGAGCGCGCTCTACTTCACCGAAGAGGATCGTGATCCCGCTCGCCACCTGCCGCGCGCGATGGTCGGCGGCGTCGTCTCGGTCATCGTCGTGTACCTGCTCGTCAACCTCGCGCTCCTGAACGTACTGTCCATTCCGGAGCTCGCGAAGTCGACGCTGCCTGGCGCGGATGCGGCGGCGATCGTCGCCGGCGATCGAGGGAAGCAGATCATCACGGTGCTCTCGGTGATCTCGCTCCTGCCGCTGCTCAACGCGATTCTGATGATCGGCACGCGGATCCTGTACGCGATGGGGCGCGACGGGCTCGTCTCGCCGCGCACGGCGTCGGTCAATCCGGGCGGCACACCCGTCGTCGCGACCGTCGTCACCACCGGCGTGGCAGTCCTCCTGATCGCGTCCGGCACGTTCCAGAACCTCATCGCGCTGGCGTCGGTCTTCCTGGCCGTGAACTACTGCGTCTGCTGCCTCGCGCTGGTGGTGTTGCGACGGCGGGAGCCCGGCCTCGCCCGGCCGTTCCGCGCGTGGGGTTATCCCTGGTCGGCCGCCGTCGTCGTCGCGGGCGCGGTCGTATTTCTTGCCGGCGTGCTGGTCAACGACACGGCGAGCGCGGTGAAGGCGATCGGATTGCTGGCTCTGGGGTTGGCCGGGCGGGCGGCATTGGCAGTCAGATCGGGAAAACGGCAAGCGGCGGACTGAACAGGAGGGAGCTCCCCCACGATCCGATCGCGGGGGAGCTTTAAGTCCGCTTTTGATCACCAGGCGGAATAGGGGCCAGCTCTGTGCCGCCAACAGCAGCGGCGGCGTCATGGGGAAGATGATCGACGCCAGAGCATCGTCGTGGCAGGTGTCGCCACCGGCCAGCAGGGCAACGAGGGCGAGATCCTGCGCTACGTCTTCTGGCACAGCATCACGCTCGCTTCCCTGGTCGGCGGCCTCGTCTTCCTGCAGGCCTATGTCTTCCCGTGGATAATCCCGGCGCTGCCCAGATAGCGGGAGCTTCTCCTAGATAAGCTTATGTCGCGGGAGATAAGCCCACATCACGGCGATGCCAGCTTTTCTCCCGGGAACATGGGGTAAGTCGTGCCGCTCCCTCCTCACTTTTTGGGGGCCTGCGGCCTAAGTAGGGGCGGTGGGCAAGGGCGGCATCTCTCCTGTCAGGCCAACTCGATACCCAGCTTGCTGAACACCCGGTCGATCGGGTTGGCATAGGCGTGCTCGGTCGCCCGGCTTTTGCTGAAGAGTAAACCCACCGCCAGGTTCGCCGCATCGACGACGATGGAGCCACTGTCGCCGTCGTCGCAGAACTGCGTGAGGTCCGGCACGATCTCGATCTGCTCGTCGAACTCGAACTGAAGGCTCCCGAGCTTGACCAAAAGACCGCTCAGCCCCCAGGCCTTGATCGTTCCGGTGGTCTTTTGCGTGGACCTCCCCACTTTAGACACGGGCTCGTCCTCGCGCAGGTCCGCCGCCCTCTGACCGGCAAGGCGTTCGGTCACTCCGAACAACGCGCGCGTGTCAAAGGTGACGCCGGCGAGCAGCGGTACGATCGCGGCGTCGACGACGTTGGCCGTCGGCTTGAGCGCCACCGCCTCACCGAACTCCGCGACCCCGAATGGCCCGCTCCCCGATTGGTCGAGGAACGCCGGCTGAAGGATGGCTTCTCCGGGGCTGGCAGAGTCGAGCCGCGCCAGCACGTGGTTGTTCGACAGGATAAAGAACGGAGCGGTGGTCCCCCGCTTGCGCACGAGACAGCCCAGAGTCCCCACCTCACCGAACTCGTTGCCCACCGAGATGCCTGCCACCAATGGTCGGACCCTGGGCGGTTTCGCAATGCCTTCGATATCGCCGATCTCGCGGATGTCAACCTCACCTCTCGACTCCTCTCGCATCGCGTCGACGAGCGGTGCGGTGACCGCGTCGAGGCGTCCGACGCGGATGGCGATGCGATAGTCGCCCTCGTCCCCGGTCACGCCGACGGCCACTTGGGGCCCAAAAGCCTCTTGCGTTGTCTCGGTGCCGAACGGGCCGGCTCGTTCCGCCCGCAGGCGCTCCAGCCAGCGGTTGCGAAGCTCAAGTGCCGAAGAGTATTCCATGGCGTCCTCAGGGTGAGGTGAAGAGCCGCAGGGCGCGGATCGACACCGTCAGAGACCAGTAGTGGTCGTCCTTGTAGGACTTGCGCGTCCGGATGTCGTCCTTGCTCTCGAGGGGGAGATCGAGCGGAGTCTCGTCGCGTAGCTTGGTGATACGTTGCGAAGTCCCTCCCCATCCGACGCGTACATACTTGCCGAAACTGTAGGACAGCCCCCAGAAGAGGGCCGGCTTCGTGGAGTCGGTGGCCGCACCGATCTGAATTCCCAGGCCTTGGAGCCCCTTGGGGACGTCCCACAGCCGCAGCGGCATGACGTTCAGCATCAATGCGAGCTTTCCGGACTGACTCTCTTGGTCGACGACGGTCACTCGCTTCGTCTCCGTGGGGTCGGTGGCGGTTCTCCGTTTGACCACTCCGAACGTGGGCGCCTGCAGATCAGTCCGGGTGACGCTCACCCCGAGGTCGAAGATCGACGCCAGGTTGGAGCGCAGGTTGTACGAAGTGTCCACGGTGCTGCGGCGCGCAACCACGTCGGCCGCATAGGGGGATTCGGCGGCGATCTTGATCGGCCGGGAATGGACGAATTCCCATCGCGTCACCTGCGATGGTCCCCCTGGTACGACGATGAAGGTCGCCACGGCCGTGTGGGGCACGCACAGATCCTGCTGCAGCGGCGCGGGGCATGTCACGAGGTTGCGAGTCACGTTCTGGAGCAGCCGTCCGCGGAAGGCGTCGAGGTTCTCGGCCGCCTTGCCGATCGCGGGCCACTGGTTGACCAGCTTGGCAAGGGGTTCCTCCGCCGGCTTGACTCCTTTAGCCGCCGAGGCAAGATTTTGCATCGCTTCGGGTAGGTTGCTCCGCTTGAAATCCTCATAAAGGACTGGCAACGAGCCTCTGGAGGCCAGAGCTTTCTTTATGCGAGCGATGATCCGCTGGTCGATCTCCCCCATGACATCCGGATCGGTCTTCCAATTCGCACAGGTTGACAACAAAGTGGTCGCCTCGTACGCCGCCAGCCTCTCCCTGACCTCGGCCTCCTTGTTGGGATCTGCCGTGAGAAGCAACCTGGCCGCCTCCGGAAGATCCGGGCAACGGAGCGCCAGGATCTCCCGGGCGCGCAGTAGCTTGGCGGTGAGCTCGCGCACGGCCTCGCCGGTCAGTGTCTGGCCGCCGGCGCACTGCGGCGGGTCGCGCGGGTAGGAGTCCTGGCGGCCCAGCTCGACGGCCTGCACGAAGTTCGTGGCGAGTTGGACCTTGCCGATCGCACAATCGGCGAGCCGCTGGCCGGTGATGTAGTCGTCTGCGGCGTCCAGCAGAGCCTTGGCCGCGTCTTTAAAAGAACTACTGCCCTGGGCCTCGATCGTGCCACGGCTCGCGCGTGCCGCCTCGATCGCCGCGAGGTTTCCGCCGACCAGCCCAGCCAGTTTCTGCAGGTCGGAGAACTGCTCGATCGGCTGCAGTGTGATCTTGCCCGGAGTCGCCGTGTACAGCAGAGGGTTGGTGTTGGTCACCACGACGATGACCGTTTGGCCGTGGGCGAGGTCGACGGTCGGGATCCCGTTGACGTCCTCCACGGTGCGTTCATCGATGGTGTCGTCGGCGGTCCAGTCCTGCCGCAGGTGATCGAAACTCAGCGTCGGCGGAGTGGACCAATCTTTTACTTTGGAGCAGTTGGTGATGCCGGTGCCGGAGTGATCGCAGTACTCCTTCAACACGCGGATTTGAGTTTGAAGGTCCGGCCTTGGTGGGCAGCCGGTGGTGCGGCAGACCGCCTGCCGGTACTCGTCGTACACGGGTTGAACCTCGTCACTACTCGGCTCGGCCGCGAGCAGAGGGAGCGCTACGAGAAGCGCTGTGACAAAGAGAGTCGCCGATCGCATACCAGACCTCCTCCATGGGACAGGGATCCCTGTTAGACGGTGAGCGCCTCAAGCGAGCGCCTTTCTTGCTAGACGGACGCAACCGAAAGATTTCGCAGCGCCGGAAAGGCTGGCCGACGGCGCATCTTCTGACCCCGCTGGATGAGGTGCTAGAGATTCCTCGGCCGGCTGGCTCGCCATCCCGCGCTACGCGGGCGCCGGAACCGCTCAGGGGCACCCATTCCTGCTTGTGTTCGGGGGGAAGAGCACGGCGGCCTCTGGTCTCCGATTGGGTTCCATGCCGCATGATAGCCCTGGGGTCGGTTTGACTGACCGTGAGCTCGTTCTTCGCTCGTCGAATTGAGGAAGGTCCTCGGCAGGACGCTCTGGCGGGTGAAGTGGTCGCTCTTGACGATCGTCGCCATGCTGGCCCTGGGATTCTCGACCCGCTATGCCGGCCTGGACGCGACGATGGGGCTCGCCTTTGCGTCGACCGGTCAGCGCCGAGCGGCTGGGTTTGAGTCCCATTCTGGCCTGTGCCGCCAACAGCAACGGCGGCGCCATAGGAAAGATGATCGACGCCCAGAGCATCGTCGTGACCGGTGTCGCCACCGGCCAGCAGGGCAACGAGGGCGAGATCCTGCGCTACGCCTTCTGGCACAGCATCGCGCTCGCCTCCTTGGTCGGCGTCTGCCGGACTCCGTCTGTTGACGCTTGACGTTAATAGCGCGGTACGTTACTATGGCTGCTGATGATACGGAGCTTCCGCGACCGGGAGACAGAGAGGGTTTTTCAGCGGCTGGGCTCCCGTCGGCTCCCGGCAGCGGTGGTTGCGTCGGCTCTCCGAAAGCTGCTGATCCTTGATGGCGCCGATTCGTTGCAGGACTTACGTGTGCCGCCAGGGAATCGACTCGAGAGCTTGCATGGAGACCGCCAAGGTCAGTTCAGCATCAGAGTCAACGAGCAGTGGCGTATCTGCTTTCGATGGTCCGAAGGCGATGCATACGATGTCGAGATTACGGACTACCACTAGGAAACGGCGACATGGGCAAGAAGCTTTCACCTGTACATCCAGGAGAGATCCTCCTCGAGGAGTTTCTGAAGCCGATGGGCCTGAGCCAATATCGGCTCGCCAAGGATATCGGAGTGCCGGCGCGTCGGATCAACGAGATTGTTCATGGACAACGAGCGATCAGTGCCGACACCGCTCTTCGCTTGTCACGTTTCTTTGGCATGAGTGAGCGCTTCTGGCTGAATCTTCAGATTCGATATGACCTCGAGGTCGAGAAGGACCGGCTTGGTGACAGATTGGAGAGAGAGGTCCATCGACTCCCGAGCGAGGTAGCAAGCCAGCGAGTCGCCAAAGGCGCCTGACCGAAGCGAGCGAGCTCTCGGGCGCCGGCCAGCAGGTCGACGAGCTCCGGCCCAACGGGCCGATGATCACCCGATGGGTAACAAGCGGATGAGACTTCTGCTCTCGTTATTGACCACCGTCATCATCCTCATACCGGCGCCCTGGGCGGCCGCGGCGCCTGCGGCCCAACGCGATGCCGCGGAGCGGATCGCGGAGATCCTCGAAGCTCAACGCGGCGAGCAGCACATCCCCGGCTTCGCCTTCGCCCTGGTGCGGAAGGACCGGCTCGAGCTCGTCATCGTGCGCGGCGTCCGGGATGTCGAGCACGCGCTTCCGGTGACCCCGGACACCGTCTTCCCGATCGGCTCCTGCACCAAGGCTTTCACGTCCATGGCCATCGGCATCGCTCAGGACCAGCATCTGCTCTCGCTGGACGACCATCCGCGCCGCTTCCTGCCGTGGTTCCACATGGCGGATCCTCAGGCGGATGCCGAGGTGACTCTGCGCGACATGCTCAGCCACCGGACCGGCCTCAAAGCGAAGGCGGACCTCGCCGCCACGCCGGGCGTCCTGAACCGGGAGGAGTATGTTCGCGCCGCGACGGCTGCCAAGCCGGCGGCTCCATTTCGCACCGCCTTCCAATACTCGAACGCGATGTACAGCGCCGCCGGGGAAGTGCTCGGGAGCGCGTATCGCTCGAGCTGGGAGAACGTGATCCAACAACAGATCTTTGCGCCGCTCGGGATGACCGCGAGCCTGCCCTCCGTGCGCGATGCTGCGACCGTCGCCGACCATGCCACCGGCTACGTCTACGTCCCCCAGACGGGCGGCTGGCGGGCCGTGCCGCCGCCGGCCAGTCTTCAGGCGCTCGCTCCTGCCGGCAGCATCGCGTCCACGGCCCGCGACATGGCGCAATGGCTGCGGCTCCTCACCGCCGGCGGCCGGATCGGGGATCGCCAGATCGTGTCCGCGGCGACTCTCCAGGAGCTCTTCGCGCCTCAGATCGCCATTGACGCCAAAATGTCGTACGCCCTCGGCTGGGCGACGTACACCTGGGGCGGAGAGCAAGTCGTCGAGCACAACGGCGGCTCCGAGGGAATCAGCGCTCTCGTCAGCTTCATCCCGTCGGAACGGGTCGGCTTCGTCTTCCTGGCCAACACCTCCCCCAACTTCCTCACCACGATCGGCAACGCCGGCTCCCTGCTGTGGCCCCTGATCCTCGGCAGGGAGGCGCCTGCCGCTGCTCCGGCTGACGAGCGTCTGCCGAGCGTGCAATCCCTTCTCTCGCGAATGATCGAGGCCGTGGGAGGAGAGGACGTTCTGCGCCGGCACAAAACCCTCGAGATCCACGCGCACAAGACGTACGAGAACCATGGGGTCCGTGCGGCCCTCACGGTGCGAGCCAAAGCGCCTGCGAGCCGGGTGGAGGAAGAGGTGTGGACAGCGGCCGGTCGGGAGATCGGTCGATTGCGAATCTATTTCGATGGCCGGCACGGCGGCCAGGAGACCACGTTCGGGCAGGACGCCGTCAATGACGACGCGGCCAACGATCGGGCCCGGCGTGACGCCGACCTGCATCCCCTCCTGCACCTCACCGACCTCTATCAGGAGGTGCGCGTCGAGTCGAAAGGCATGGTCGGAGCGGAAAGCGCCTTCCTCCTGACCCTCGTGCCGAAGGCAGGACCCAAGGTGCTGCTCTCCGTTTCGACGTCCACGGGTCTCATCCTCAAGCGGGAAACGGAGGGCGAGAGCGTCGTGTTTTCCGACTACCGGCTGGTCGACGGCGAGCGCATCCCCTTCCGGAGCACGATCTCGGATGCGCTCGGCGAAACGACGGTTGAGGTGGAACAGGCCCGGTTCGGGGTGACGATCGAAGACACCGCTTTCGCGCCCGCCAAGAGCGTCCAGGGATCTCAGGATGAGGTTTTTTCGTACCGCGAGCTGAGGGGAACCCCTCATTCCCGTGGCGGCGCCGCCGTTCCATAGTCGTGGTGGGGGGTCTTACCCGCCACGGACACGACGCCGAGTCCCTCCTCTTCATACCCGATCGGCGGCGGTGGCGCGTTGCACACGGAGGAGCCTGACCATGAGATCGAAGCTGGTTCCCATTGCGATAGTGCTGTCTCTCGCGCTTCCCTTGACGGCCTGGGCCGCCGTGCCGGCCTCGGGGACGCTCACCGACACGTCCGCTCCCGTGACCTACAGCGCCGGACCGTTCGCGGTCGCGAACCCGACCCCGGTGCCGTTCGTCGATCAGGGGCCGGAGTGCTTCAACCCTCTCCAACCCTGCGATGACTTCGCGCTGACGGTGGTGCTGCCGGTCGGTTACCACGCCGCTCACCCCAACGCCGCGGTCAAGGTGACCCTGAGCTGGACGGACAGCGGCGCCGACGTGTCGGACTACGACCTCTACATGTACAGGGGCACCGTCCTCAACACCGACGGCACCCAAGGGGCCGATTACCAATCGGCCGGCGGCGGCAACCCCGAGGTGGGGACGATCAGCCCCCTGGCCGACGGGGCGGCCACCTACACCATCAAGACCATCCCCTACACGCCGTCCGCGGAGACCGTCCAGGTGAAGATCGAGCTGCTCCCCGGCTCCGGTGGGAGCAACGACGACTTCGGCGGCGCCGACCCGACGGTCCCGGGCGCGCCCCGCTACCAGACCTTCTACCCGCCGGCCGGCTCGTCGGCCGAAGCCGGCAGCGGCGAGTTCAACATCGGCTTCAACCCGCACACGCGGCGGATCATGACCATGAACACCGGGCCCGTCTGGCGGGTGACGCCGGCCGAGGTCGCGAACCCGGCGGCGCCGGAGAGCTGCCCGGCACTGTGGGAGGACGTCTCCGCCGTGTCGACCAACGTCGGCGTCGACCCGATCCTGTTCACGGACCAGAAGACGGGGCGCACGTTCGCCTCCAACTCGACGGTCGGCGCGAACGCGATCTACGCCTTTACGGACGACGACGGCGGCCTGTGGGTCGACGCCGCGGCCGCTCCGCCCAGCGGGACGACCGATCACGAGACGATCGGCAGCGGGCCCTACCCGCCGTCCATGAGCGCTCTCGCCAACCCGGTGAACCAAGGCCAGGCCGTCTACTACTGCGCTCAGACCTGGCCCCTCGGCCCGGGCGCCTGCCAGCGCAGCGACACGCTCGGCTCCACCTATGGGCCCGGGGTCTTCGCCTACGAAGGCAACGGCGTCACCCAGTGCGCGGGCATCCACGGCCACGTGCGGGTCGCCCCGAACGGGACCGTCTGGCTGCCGGTGCGGAACTGCGGCGGCGAGCAGGGCGGCGCGGTGAGCACCGACGCCGGCACCACCTGGAGCGAGTTCGCCGTCCCCGGCAGCCGCGCACAGAGCGTCGGCGCCGATCCCTCGATCGCCATCGACAGCGACAACAACGCCTACTTCTGCTATGTCAACGACGAGCCGGTCGCGGCGGGCAATCCGCCGGAGGGCCACGTCCACGTCATGGTCAGCCGCGACGGAGGCGCCACCTGGATCAACGACTTCGACCTCGGCGCCGCGCACGGCATCAAGAACGCGGCGCACCCGGAGGCCATCGCCGGCAGCTCCGGCCGCGCCGCTTGCGGCTTCATCGGCACCAACGTGGCCGGCGACTACCAGGCCCTCGGCTTCCCCGGCGTCTGGTACGCCTTCATCGCCACCACCTACGACGGCGGCGAGAGCTGGACGACCGTCAACGCCACGCCCAACGACCCGGTCCAGCGCGCCTCCGGCATCTGGCAGGGGGGCGGCAGCCAACTGCACCGCAACCTGCTCGACTTCAACGAGATCACGGTGGACGACAACGGCCGCGTGCTCTACGGCTACAGCGACGGCTGCGTGAGCGCGGGCTGCATCGCGGGCACCGCCGCCAACGACTTCGTCGCCCACGAGCGCGTGGCGCGGCAGATCGGCGGCAAGACGCTCTTCGCGAGCAAGGACACGGCGGAGCCGGCGGCCCCCAAACGCGCCTGCCTCGCCGGGACGCGCGGCCCCGAGGGCTCGCACCTGACCTGGAGCGCTCCCGACAACGGCGGCGCCGACATCTCCGGCTACCAGGTCTTCCGCGGCACCACGGCCGGCAACCAGACGCTGATCGGCCAGACCGACGGCGAGACCGCGTATGACGACACGACCGCAAATCCCGCGGTCGCGAGCTATACCTATACGGTGCGGGCGGTCAATGCCGCCGGCACCGGCGCGGCGAGCAACGCGGTCGCCCTGACCGTGGTTCCGCCGCCGCCGCCCGAGAACGTCTGCGAGCAGCCGGGCCTCACCAAGCTCAGCGACGCCGCCGGCGACACCAGTGCGGTGCTGGGCATCGTGACGACCCCTGCCCCTCCTGGAGCGGACCTGCGCGCGTTCCGGCTCGCGCAGCCTTACGCCACGGACGGCGTCGTCAAGCTCGCCTTCACCATTCACACGAACGCCGGCCAGTCGCCGCAGCCGCCGGGCAGCGCCTGGTACGTGGCGTTCAAGATCGCCGACCCGGCCCCGGCCACCACCTTCCGGTACCGCGCCGTGCGCATGGCCTGGAACGGCACGGCGCCGGTCTTCGAGTCCTACACGCCGTCGGCCAACAACAGCGGCGGGGTCGACGGGCGCTTCGTCACCGCCGGCTCGAACAAGCCGGCCGATCCCGGCAGCAAGTACGTCGCGCCGTTCGACAAGGTGGTCATCGTGGTCAAGGCGAGCGACCTCGGGTTGAAGCCCGGCGACACCATCGTCGGCTTCGTCTCCGGCGTCTCGCAGACGGCCGCCGGCGCGGTCACCTCCCTCTATGACCAGATGCCCGACAGCCTCACCTTCAGCGGCAGCTACACGGTGCGGGAAAACCGGCTGTGCGCGCCGCAGAGCCTGCCGGTCGCCGTGCTGCACGCGACGCCGAACGTCGGGTGCGCGCCGCTGATGGTGACGTTCGACGGCTCGCAGTCCTTCGACGCCGACGGCGACGCCCTCACCTCCTACAAGTTCGGCTTCGGCGACGGCTCCGCGGGGCTCACCCAGGCCTCCCCGGCGGCCACGCACAGCTACCCCACCGCCGGGACCTACGTCGGCTCACTCCAAGTGACCGACGCGCGCGGCGGCACCAGCAGCAACGGCGCGCACGCCCAGGTCACCGTCTCCGCGGCCCCGGCCGCGCCGGCGATCACCGCCCCCAGCACGGCGAAGCCACACCAGCAAGGCTTCATCGCCTCCGTCCCGAACCATGAGGGAAGCCAGTACGTGTGGAGCATCCAGAACGGGACGATCACCGAAGACCACGGCACCAACCAGATCACCTTCAGCACCGGTTCGAAGGGGCAACTGATCCTCTCGGTCCGGGAGATCACCAGCCAGGGGTGCATGTCGGCCACGGGAACGGCCAACGTGGTCGTCACCAGCAAGAAGTAACAGCGCCGAACGCGCGCCGGCCCGGGATCGTACCGGGCCGGCGCGTCTGGCGTCGGAGTCAAAGTCCGTCAGCCCAGGCCCAACTCGCCGACGGACTCGACGACAAAGACCCTTTCAGCGAGATCGGCCAGAGGTTCCAGGGATTCGATCGCCTCGATCTTCTGCCGCATCTTCGTCGGAACCGCGCCGAACCGCTGCTCGATCTGTCGAAGGACCACCCGCCGCATCCGCCCCACCGCCTGCTGCGTTGCGGTCTCCGCTCCTTGGGCAATCCCTTCCCTTTTCCCTCTCTCGATTCCCTTCTCAATCCCCCGCGCCTCGGCCTGTCCCAACCAGGTCAGCTCCATCGTCTTGATCTCCTCATTGCCTTCCAGATCCAGCAACTGCTGGAGCTCGCGGGCATCCTGTCCCGTTAATTGTACATAGGTTTCGACCCAGTCGACCAGGACCTGCTTGCGCAATCCCACGACATCCGAAGCAGCGATGCGCCGCAGGCATTCCAGCTTGAGCTCGGCCCGGCTCCAGCTTCCGGGACGCATGAGCGCGGCGAACGCCCAGGCGATCGGCTCGGGTCGGGCCAGCCATTCTTCCGCCCGGCAGCCGGAGAGCCCGAGCACCCGATAGTGGAACACCGCGATGGCCTTCCCGTCGAAGCCTTCCCGCAGAGTCCCACGATAGACCCCCGGCCGGCCTCCCCGCAGGTTCACGAGGATCGGCAGGACCGGCAGCGCGTGCCGCAGGCGGAGCTGCATGTAGTACTGCCAGAGCCGGCGGTCCATGCCGGAACGGAAGTCGGTCTCGATCTCCACATGCACTAGCAGCGGCGGGGCTTCCCCCTCCACCGGCACCTTGGCGACGAGATCCATCTCTCGCCGGTCGCCGGCAGGCCAGTCGGTGAAGTCCTCCTTGTCCAGGAAGGTGGCCTCCCAGCCCCGAAAGCGAGGAGCGGATTCGGGATCGACGAGGCGGAGGAAGTCGGTGAAGAAGATTTTAATCAGACTTTTCGAGAGCTGGTCGTGGCTGGTCAAGTCCGTTCTCCGATGGTGGGCGCGGAGGAGCCGCGCGGGCCACCTGAGGGTGGCTTGCCCTATATCAGTCGGAAAACGGGTCCCGATTCTTGCACTCGGGGACGAAATTCCTCGAAGAATCTCTCTTGGGAGGCAGGTCCCCCCCTCTCGCGGCCGACGGGTGCGCTGGGTCGATCGCCCAACCGAGCCGCGCCGTGGCCAGCCTCCGCAACAGCGCAGCTCGCCGTGCCAGTGGCTCGCCGATCTCCTCCACGAGGTCGCACATTTTGCAGCCCCTCTTCCCACCCGCACTCCACCTAGGGGACTTTCAGGCGTTCTCCTGCACCATCTCGCGCAGCCGGGAGAGCCGGACGTCCGGATCGGCGGCGATGCGAGCGAGCAGGGCCTCGAAATCCCGCGCGATCGTGCTCATGCGCTCGGGCGTGAAGAGGTCGGCCGCTCCCATCAGATCGAACAGCACGGCGCCCTCCTTCTCGGCGCAGGTGAAGACCAGGTCGTGCTTCGTGCCTCCCTCCTCTCCGGGGAGAGCGCTCAGGGTGAGACCGTCCGGGAGAGCCTCCCCGCCGGCCGTGGCGTCCGCGGTCTCGGTGAAGGTCAGCATGTTGAAGCAGACTCCGGAGAGGAGGGTCCGGGTGAGCTGGCGTCCCGGAAAGAGCTCCACGAGCACCCGGGCGAACGGCACCTCCTGGTGAAGGTAGGCCTCGAGCGTGGCATCGGAGACCCGCTCGGCGAGCTTCCGGAACGACGGGTTTCCTGAAAGGTCGACCCGCAGCGCCAGGGTGTTCATGAAGAGACCGATCTGTTCCCAGAGCTCCGGACGGGTGCGGCCCGCGAAGATCAGGGAGACGATCAGGTCCTCCTCTCCGCTGTAAGCATGGAGCAGGGCGTCGGCTGCGGCCAAAAGGACCATCGGCTGCGAGCACTGCGTCTCGCGGGCGAATGCCCGCAGAGACTGCGCCGGCTCGGGTGCGAGCCTCACGGAGGCGTGCACCGCGCGCGTGCCGACGACCTCGGGCCGCGGCAGGTCGCTCGGCAGCGCGGGCGGCGGGGGCAGGCGCGCCAGAGTCCTCCGCCACCATCCGATCTGGGCGGCGAGAGGCTCGCCGCCGAAGATCCGGCGCTGCCACCAGGCGAAGTCCGTGAACTGGATCGGCAGAGGACGCAGCGGAGAGGGACGGCCTTTTGCGAAAGCCGCGTAGAGGAGCGTCAGCTCGCTCTGGAGCACCTGGATCGACCAGCCGTCCGAGATGACGTGGTGGACGTTCAGGAGCAGCGCGTGGTCCCGGCCGTCGAGCCGCAGGACCTGGGCGATGAAGAGCGGCCCTCGGGTCATGTCGAACTCATGGCCCGCATGCTCGGCGATCAACCGGTCCAGGAGCTCCATCCTCTGATCCTCGGGGAGCGCCGCCAGATCGACGACCGGGAGAGGCAGCTCGGCCGGAGGAGCGATGACGAGATGCGCCTCGCCGCCTTCCCAGCGGAAGCTCGTCCGCAGGGACTCGTGGCGGCACATGATCTCCGTCAGGCTGCGCCGGAGCACGGTCAGATCGAGCGGCCCGGTGAACCGGAGAGGGACGGGGATGCTGTTCTTCGCGACCCCCGCGAGCTGCAGCGCCCATTCCTGAGCGAGCGTTGCGGGCAGCGGCTGGTCGCGTAACACCGGAACAGGAGAGGGCCAGCGATTCACTCCTGGCCTCTTCCCCCGGCCTTCTTCGGCAGCCGATGCTCACGAAAGAACGCCCACATCTGGCTCGTCGCGTCGACGCCGTTGCTGGTGAGCCCGGCCAGCGACTCCGGCATCGGCTTGCCGCCAGGCCAGGTGTGGCCTCCTCCCTGGACTGTATAGAGCACCACGGCAGCGTCGTCTGCACAGCTCTGGTATTCGAGGCGGGTGACGTCGGCAGCCACCACGGATTCGACGGGGCTCGGTCCGCACCGGTTTCTTCGCGCCCAATGCGCCGTCCAGGTTGGAATGCTCGGCAGGACCATCGAGTCCGGGAAAACCGGCGAGCGACCGCCATGGTACAGAGCAAGCGCATCCGCCGTGCCATGAAACGCGATCATCGGCACCGGTCGAGGGTCCGTACACCAGCTCCACGGCAGTGAGTAAGCAGCACCCACCATCCCGACCGCCGCGATCCGATCGGACAGCGTGCAGGAGAGGACGAATGCCATGCCTCCGCCGTTGGAGAGCCCATTTGCATAGATCCTCGCCGGGTCGATGTTGTAGGCCGCCTCCAGGGTGTCGATCAATTCAGAGATGAATCTGACATCCCTCGTGAGACCGGCTCCGTGGTTCACGTTCCAGGCCCTGGGCGCACCACGTCCCGCCGGGTAGACGACGATGAACCCTTCACTGTCGGCCAGCCGGTTCCACCCGCTCGTGTCCATCTGATGGGCCGGCCATGCCGCCCCGCCGTGCAGGCTGATGACGAGCGGCGTCGGCTTGGAACGGTCGTAGCTACTGGGGACATGGAGCAGATACTCCCGCCTCTCGCCCGACGAGATCATGACGCCGCTCGTTCGATTCAGGAAGTAGAAGGACACCGAGGCCAGGAGGACCGACACCGCAGGCAGGCCGAGAACCAGCGCGCCGCGGATGACCAGCTTCCCGGGCTTCATCGCCATCCTCGGCCAGTCGAGATGCCGATTCGACGCCAGCGCCAGTGGCGCCGCGGAGAGTCGCACCAGTGGGATGGCCAGGACCGCGACCATCGCCAGGAAAAAGCGCGGGATGAGCGGTGTCGTGATAAGCCACGCGAGCAGGCCGTAAAGAGCGAGCACGACGACGAGCCAACAGGCCGCGACGGTCACCAGCGTGCGGTCGCCGAGCAGCCGTTGGCGATGGAGCCGTGTGGCGATCCAGGCAGCGGCGGACAGCTTGAGGCCGATCAGAGCAGCGGCGATCCACGGCAAGGCGTTCGTGGCCAGGGCCATCACGTACAAAGAAAGGATCCAACCGACGAGCGGCCCGAAGACGAGGAGATACGACAGGGCGAACAGAACGCTCGCTTTGACGATCCATTCGCGGCCGGTCAGGCCGAGGCACAGATTCTGCCCAAGCTGCTTCCACGTCAACCCCAACAACCCCAGGAATCCCAGCAACACGATCGCGACGGCGCGGAGCGTCCCTTCGGCGTCGATCCACCGGGCTGTTCGCTCGATCACCACCGGCCAGGTCGAGGACAAGGTGAGCGCGAGCGGGATGGCGATCCCGACCAGCAGCCACGCGGCCAGCGTGCTCCAGATTGCCACTTTCATCTGGGCGGCGATGAGCGCGGCGCTGGTCAACGGCCGCGTCGCATCGAAGGGCGTCACGCCCCAGGAATCGCGCACATCGGAATTTGCCTTGCCCACCGTCGCGGCGGCGAATCCGGCCATGCAGGGCGGGGTGAGCAGCACGCCGAAAAGTGTGTAGACGACGAGCTCCGGCCGGTCGTCGCCGGCGACGAAAAGGAGGGCCAGCTCGAACGGCAGAAGGAGGCCCATCAATGCCGGCAGCCGCCGGCCCTGCCGCCGCCACTCGAACCACATCTGAGCGCGGGCGGGCGAAGAAAACCGTTCTTGCCGGCGTGGCAGGAGATCGGCGATCTGTCCGAGCCGGGAGAATGCTCCGCGCCAATCGGGTACGTCGCCGCGGCGGGCCCGAGCAACGGCAGAGCAGGCGACGAGATAGGCGAGAGGGAGCTGCGGCGCGAGGAACGCCACGAGCACGGGCTCGGGGACTTCGTAATGGATCGCCAGGAGGACGGCGGCGTCCAGCGAAATCAGCCACGACACGGCGACGATCACACGCAGCCCCGGCAGACCGTAGGGCATCCACATCAGCGCCTGCGTCCAGGCGAGAAAGACCATGGCCAGCAGTCCCGGCCAGATCCATGGTACGTCGATTCCCAGCGCCAGCAGTGCGAAAAGCACCGTGGCAATCCACAGGCTCGCCATGGCCGCCGCGCCATACAGCATCGGCCAGCCCGCGAGCGCCCTGGCCGTCACCGGCAGCGTGAACATACGGGCGGGATAGATCGATGGGCGCGCGGCCAGATCGCCGGCAAGGCCGAAGCTGAAGACCGCCAGGAGATACAGGAATGTCACCGTGAAAGGCGCGATCACCAACGCTGCCGTTTCATTGGGCGTATCCAGCTCGATGGGCTCCCACGGTCCGGGAATCAGGAGCCTGATCATCCCGAGGACGAGAATCAAGACGGCCAGCGCGATCAGTGCGACGCGATGCCCCTGGCGAAATTCCCAGGCGATCGCGAGAGCGGGGGAACGCACGATTTACGCCTCCGGGTCTGGCGCCGCGGGCATCTCGATATGGGCGCCGACATGGGCGACGAAAATCTCATCGAGAGAGGGGACGCGCTCGCCGACGCGGTGCGATTCCTTGATTTCGTCCAGCGGCGCGCTCAGTGCGATCGTGCCCTGATGGATCATTGTGACGTGATCGGCGACCTGCTCCACTTCCTCCAACAAGTGCGACGAAAAGAGCACCGTGCGGCCTTCCTCGGCGATGGTGCGAAGGACGGCGCCGAGAATGTCGCGGCGAACGATGGGATCGAGACCGGACGACGGCTCATCCAGCACCAGGAGCTCGGGCCGATGCGCCAGCGCGATGAGCAGTCCCGCCCGGGCCTTCTGCCCCTTGGAGAGGTTCCTGATTTTCGCCGCGGGGTCGAGCGCGAACTTCTGCCGCAGCTCCTCGGCGTACACATCGTCCCAGGCGGGGTAGAACGCGCGCGAGTAGCGAATGAGCTCGTCAACGCGCATCCAGCCGGGGAGGTCGTTCTCCTCGGAAAGGTAGCCGATGCGCGACAGGACGGCGACCGGATCGGCGACGGGATCGAGCCCGAAGACCCGCACCGAGCCGCTTTCCGCCCGCAGCAGGCCGAGAACATGCTTGATGAGCGTCGTCTTGCCCGCTCCGTTTGCGCCGACGAGGCCGTAGACCGCGCCGCGCGGCATGGACAGGCTCACCGAGACAAGGGCCGTCCTAGCACCGAACCGGCGCGTCAGCTCCGACACGTTGACGACTGATTCATTCATCGTCGAGCCACCGATCGCCGCGGGCGGAACGTGCTGCCCCACTGCTTCCAAAGATAGCACCGCAGCCGGCGACGAATCCACTTCTCTGTTTTCCCACCGGCCCAACGGGCCGGCAGAGTAGAAAGGCGATCAACCATCGCGGCCTGAAACCAATGGTCCTAGTGTCGCCTCATAGGCATCTACAATGGCAGATCAGACCTTCTCGACGATGACGTCGTGTGCGTATTGAGCAAGGGCGTCGAGGTCGCCAAGGTCCGAGGTGAGCACCGTTCCGCCCGGTTCGGCCAAGGCGACGACAAGCGCATCGACTGCGGAGCCTCGCCGTGCCAGCCTCCGCAACAGCGCAGCTCGCCGTGCCAGTGGCTCGCCGATCTCCTCCACGATGTCGCACGTTTTGAGAAAGCTGTTTGGAAGGACGTCGCGGCCCGGATGCCCATGCAAACACTCCACGAGCACGATAGAGGGAACAAGGGGCGGCCACAGACCCTCTTCGCGCAGCGCCAAGATCAGTGCTGCCACTTGCTGAGACCGCTCGGCCAGACGGCTGACTCCGCCCGAATCGAGGACCAGCACGAGGTCAGCCGACCTGACGGGTGGGGCGTCGCGCAAGCCGTCGCGCGACGGCGGCGGCGCGTGTGCGCTGAGCTGCGGCAGGTGGTCCCACCTCAGCGGCCAGATCCGCAACGTAACGGTCGGTTTCAGTGAGCAATTCCAGCCGACGCAGCTCCGCACGCACAGCCTTCTGAAGCAGCTCCGAGGCCGGTAGACCGCGGGCCTTCACCTGTGCGTACAAGTCGTCGGGGAGGTAAACTTGCATGCGGGCCATACGCCTAAGTATACACCCTCAGCGTCTACACGCAAGCCGGCGAGTCGTGTGGTCGACCTCAGATCTGGCGTAAAGGCCGATTGTGCCGGCCCCGAGGCAAAGGCTCTTCTCTTCTTGCACTTACGAGACGAGGAGCAGCGGTGTCATGGTCGATGGCGCTTGGTTCGACCGCACCAGCGAGCACGGCGCTCGGCTGCGGGCGAAACGGTCAACCCGCGACAGTTTGTCGAACCCGAGACGGTCCAGTTGAGCCCACTCCCTGCTGGAGACATCTGACGCCGGGAGCCTATCGCGGCGTCTTGGTCCGCGGCCTCCCAATCTTCGGCTGGCACGTACTCCTGAGCCCCTTGATGAAACGGCGATCGTTGCCCGTCAGCTGTGCATACTCACTCTTCCTGACTTGGTCAAGTGCGTCGCCCAAATGGCGCATGACGTGGAATTTGTCGAACAAGATGGCGGCATTAGGCGCGTGCTCTTCGGTGGCAGGGCGGAACGGCTTCCACATGTCCATGACCGCCAAGCCAATACCGCGGCTCTTCTTTTCCCCCAGCCATGCGTAGAACTGACTCATACTTGCCTCGGAGCGGTTCTCTCCGCCGAACCAGATCGGTCGGCCGCGAAGCAGGTCGCTGACCACGATCCGGTAGGTATGGCCCTTCCGGATAGAGATCTCATCGATACCGATCGCCTTGGGTGCAGGAGTGCCCGCTTTGGCCAGCTGCGCGAGCATGTACTGCTTGTCCAGCTCTTTGACACTGCCCCAGTCCAGGTGCAGCTCCTCCGCCACTTCCTTGATGGTACTGTTGCGGCAGCGCCGGCCCACGTAATAGGCAAAGCGCTTGGTGTAGAGCGGGTTGTCGGCCAGAAACTCCAGCCGTTCGCTCTTCACCTTGCCGCAACGGCGGCAAGCCACCCGCCGCACCTCGAACTCGAGGTAGATACGGTAGGGCCCGCAGGGAAGATCGCGAACGCGCCGATTAGTGCGGTCGTACCAACCCGAGTGAACTCGACTGCAGCCGCCGCAAGCCGTTTTTTTGAGCGCCGAACGAGCCGAACGACCCGCGCGTAGGAATCACCGAACACACCGACAACCTCTGGCAAGGGTCGGAATCCGGGGAATCGGTATGCATCCAGCAGACGCTTTCGCCTCTTCGAGGAAGCCATGAGGATATCATGCCTGTTTCACGCTCCTCGTCAAGCTCCTCAAAGCCAGCGTTGGCAGGGCTTCCAACGGCGCGGCTACCATCAACTTACCCACACTACTTCCGGAAGACCCAGGAAGAAATTGCCGTCTCCGTACGCGGGGTCATAGGCCGCCGCTTCAGCTCGTACTTTAGCATGTCGACGGATCAGCATGCAGTCGTCCGGTACAGGTCGAGGTTTCCCAAGGCGTCCATTGCGTCCGGCCTCTGCCTCCGCTCGCAGTCGCGTCAAAAGTCGAGGGCGCCTGGTTCGACTGTACTACCAGTGAGCTGCTCTGCGCTCGGCTGCGAAGCGAAGCGGTCGCACTGCGGCAGTTTACCCAACAAAGGGCAGCTTCAATTCCGCGACCTCCCAACTTTTCCCCAACTTTCGGCACGTACACACAAGGACCTATCGCATCCGTTGCCGAATCGCTTGAACTATCTGGGCCGCTTGTTCCGAGCCGAGCAACCGAGCTTCTTCGAAACACGGGAGTGCCTCATTAATTCGTCCAGAATTCAGAAGTGTTGCGCCCTTGTCGAACCAGGCCTCGATGAAGCGAGGATTCAGCTCGATAGCTCGGTCGAAGCATGCGATGGCTTCAGTCAACCGTCCCATACTCCCGAGGGCCTCCCCACGATTATTCCAAGCTTTCAAATCGGATGGGTCGAGGGCTAAAACACGATCGTAACACGTCACCTCATCGGCGAATCTTCCTAAGGCTCCAAGTTCCGCTCCCTTTGCGATCCAGGCGGGCGAATACTTTGAGTCGATGCCCAGAGCATGCTCGAAACTCGAGATTGCCTCCTCGTGTCGGTTGAGTTTCCTAAGGACCAACCCACGGTCATACCACGCCGAGCAGGACTGCGGATTAATAGCGAGAGCCCGGTCATAGCACGGAATGGCTTCATCCGAGCGCCCGAGGTCATCCAATGCATCCGCTTTGCCAAGCCACAGTTCAAAGTCACCTGCATCGACTTCGATGCCGCGCTCGAAACAGTGCAATTTATCCTTGTATCGTCTCAGCTCACTGTAAGCCCTGCCCTTCCACTTCCAAGTTTCTCTCAACCGATAGGTGTCGGTACCACCGACAAGCTCTTTCAATGCATGTTCAAAACATGCAATGGCCTCGGCAAATAGACGACTTGCAAAAAAGTTGATGCCTCTTCCGAGTGGTGGGCATTTCGGATCCTCAACATAAAATTTTCCCATAACTTGCCTCACAATCGGCCTGTTTCTCCGGGGTGGACCGCCGCTTCGCACTCGCGAATGTTGGCTTGGTAAGCCAAGGCAATCGCCAAGCGACTCTTGTTGCCCATCTTGCGGCACAGTTCCTCACTCTCGATGGCTTTCTCCATCGCCTGCCTGTAGTTTCTCCTCTCCATCAAAATAGGTGCCTGAGTGAGCAGGCATTGGACCAGATATTCGTTGTTTCCTGATTCGCGGAGCCTGACCTCTTGCGCGGAGAGCAATTCAAGAGCGATGTGGTGATTCCAACCGAGCATACATGCAGCGCGATTCAACACACATGCTTCGATGCCGTTGGTGTGGCCGCATTCACGAAAAAGATCTTGTGCCTCATCCAGGCAAGTGAGTGCCTCTGCAGGTTGGTTGAGGAGGATGTGCACACGCGACACACCATGTAGGCATCTAGCAAGGCCCTCCCGGTCCCCCATGTCACGATAGATCGCTTCGGCTTGCACGTATTTGAGGAGCGCTTCAGGCTCCGGTCTCTCGTCTGGCTGCCCTTGGACGATTCTTGCCAGATCCATAAGACACTTTGCAAGCTCGACTTTGTTGCCCAGCTCACTGCACACGCGTTCGCTGGCGCGGAGACGAATCAGCGCCTGGCCTATGTTCCCGAGATCCTCGTAGATCAGTGCTTGGTTTCTCAGAGACCGTGCAATACCCGCCCGGTCACCAATGGCGTCACAAATCTGCATCTCTTCGCGGTGAAGAGCCAACGCGCCTGCAGGATCGCACGCTGCCGAAATCAGGGCTTGATTGCCCAGGGATGCCGCGACCCCCATCTGATGGCCGATTTCACGGCAAATTCTCTCCTTTGCTTTGTGTAAAGCCATGGCCTCATCGAGCTTACCTTGCCGGGCGGCGATCAGTCCTTGGTTGCCAAGGCTATTCTGAAGGCCATAGTTGTCACCATGGGCCAGGCAGATCAGCTCTTGCTCCTTGAGGAACTCCATTGCAGTATCGAGCTCTCCCAGGTCTTTCAGCCGAATTGCGGCGTTCCCCAGTGCCCCACCCAGCCTGTGCTGATCACGCGTTCGGCGACCGTAGTCGATGAGCGCTCGCCAAAGAGCAAGCGCTTGATTGCCATGACCGGAATCTTCGAGTAGCCGAGCTGCGTTCCAGATGAGATCTGCATTCTCCTCTCGGATCGGCGCATCAGCCAAGTCTCGAAAGGCGTCTGCCAGTCTTCTGTGAGAGTGCCGCTCGACTTGGGTCCAGTATCTTGTCACCTCGAATCGGTC
The DNA here is from genome assembly GCA_035264905.1 of Thermoanaerobaculia bacterium. Classification (GTDB taxonomy): domain Bacteria; phylum Acidobacteriota; class Thermoanaerobaculia; order Multivoradales; family UBA5704; genus UBA5704. The sequence goes on along the minus strand of DATFPH010000544.1, from coordinate 2,939 downwards.
CGCCCGCCATGCGGCTTTGTTGAACTGCAGGTCACGGAGAGTATCGCTCAAGCGAAGCCATGACCCTGCACGTTCCAGTTGCCAGGGAAGCTCCTCGATTTTCCTTCTGGTGAGTGGCTGGGCTCCGAAGTAGCTCGCCAACATCTCATGCACCGCATGACGTTGCTTGTCCGCCTTCAGATATGTATTCTCTGCGGCAGCATAGAATTGACCGTGATAGAAGCCGATCAGCTCGCCGCGGCGCATCAGGTACGGCCGCAGCAGGTGCAGCAACGCGGCGACGTTCCCTTTCGGATCGCCCGCATCGAGCAGGTCGGCAAGCTCGCGCTGACTTAGTCCGTGTCGACTTGCACCCAGCAGTGCGGCGAAGCGGGAAACCAGTTCCCGCCCGACCCGCCGCCCCGCCGCGTCGCGAAAGCTATCTTCGTTTTCCAGCCGCTCCAGAATCCAAGAGAAAAGCTCTTGCGTCGTGGATGGCAGTTCGGCGATACGCTGAGTAATCTCTTCGTAGGTACCCAGCGTGCGCAGCTCTTCCAGCGTGGTCAGCAGGTAGAGCGGCGTGCCGGCGTCGGTCTTGGCGAGCAGCGCGGCCTGTTGGTCCGATTCGAATTGCTTACGGTAGCGTTGATGGAACTGCTCAATAATCGCTCGAGCGTCCGCTCGTGTGAGCGGCTTCAACTCAATCTCGTACGGCTTATGCGGGCGGTGGCGCAGTTCCTCCAGCGCCGGAGCGTCGAGCGCGGAAAGGATGATGCGGGCGTTGTCCGGCAGTTCCTCCGGCAACCAGTAAAACCTGGAAACCCCCGAAGCGGGATCGAGCTGGTCGATGGCTTCGAGCAGGACAATAACGTGCTGGCGAGCGCTGGCTTTGCGCAGAAACTCCGGGAATGCAACGCGGAGCTTTTCGGGGTCGTCGGGGATGTCAGCGGTAATGTCGGGGCAGCCCGCCTTGAGCTCGTGGCAGAGCCGCCGCAGGGTGTGACGTACGTCCGTCGAGTCGGGACTCGAGCCGACGAAGTGCCGGATGAGGAGGGTTGAGTGTTGATTGAGGGTTGAGTGCTGGCTGAGATGTGCAAGCATGGCCGACTTGCCGCTGCCGGGTGATCCGGTGAGGCAGACATAGCCGTTGCCGCCGGTGGCTCTGGCATGGGCGAGCAGCTCATTGAGCACTGGCTCTCGGCTGCCGAGCACGAAGCGTTCGCTGCGTTCTTCGACGAAAGTCTCCATTGCGGCGTTTGCCTCGGCAAACTCGTCGAGTTGCTCCACTTCGTCCGTTAAGAAGCGATCCCGCATGCCCGGGTCGGCCTTCATGCTGGTGAGGAGGTCATCATAAACACGGTCACCAAACTTCCTGAGACCAGTCAGCCGCCGGCTTTCGTGATCCCATTGTGCGGGATAGGTGGACGGGTTCAGACCCGCAGCGACGATGGCTTTCTTGAGCTCGAGGAGCTTATTTTGGTTGTCGCTGCCTTGCGGTTCAAGGAATTCACCAGGTGTGGTTTCCACCATTGCGGCGGTGGCGGCGTCATCGCGGAAGTAAAAATAGGCGAAGCCCCGCTCCTTCGACCTGCGGTCGAGGACGCCGTAATACACCTCATCGGCGGTGATGGAGCGGGTCTTGCCTGGCGGCACCCAGCCATAACGCCCGCCGAGCATGCAAAGGAACCAGGGGTGGCACTCGTCAACGATCTCTCGGCAGACGGCCAGAGCTTCCTGCTCCGACGTCACGCCCCAACGGAGGTCTACGTCAATGAAGTGAATCCGCCGCTCTAGCAGTTCCTCCCGCAGCCGCGGAAACACAAAGCGGACGAGGTGATCCCGTTCCGACTGCATATCGCGGAAGGTGGAAGAGATGAAGACGCGGACGGTTTTCCAAGTGATATTCATCTTTACCAGCAACGGGATGCTTCTAAGCAATGTCGTAGAACTGGTCCGCCCCGGGGCACGAGGCCACAACCGCCTTACCCTTCTATGACCCGGAATCTGCTTTCATTCCATCCTTGCGGGCAAAGAGCAGCCATCAGGCTGTCGACTGGCCACCGTGCGTTACTCCCGAGACGATTCTCAGCCGAATCCACCTCCGCCTCCCGAGGACGGCAGCGGGATGACCCAGGGGCCACCGTCGGGCCGGCCGCCGACCGGAGGCTTGCCCTACGAAGCGGCGGGGGTCGCCGGCGGCTACCCGACCACCTCCCCCGCCACCACCTTCTCCATCGGCACCTTCTTCCGCGGACGCTTGCGCAGCGGGGCGACCTTGAAGTGGACCAGGCGCTCGTTCCGGATGCCGAGCTTTCCTCGGACCACCGAGCGGAAGATCATCGCTCGCTCCTTGCCTTCCTGGCGCAGCGCGGTCAGCTCCTCCTGCCGGGCCTTGAGGCTCGTGATCAGCGTCATCGATTGCGCCAGTGCCTCGCGCTCTGCCTCGATGAGCGCACGGACTTCCGGGGTTCTTTCCGTGGCGTCCAGCAGCCCCTGGATGTCGGTGATGATGTCGGCCTGCGATTTGAGATTGGGCATGACCTCTCCTTCGTCCTCAGCGTCCAGGCCCAACTCCTGGATCTGCCGCCTCATAGGCTGGGCCGTCTGGCTTGGAGGCTGGATGCCCTGGCTGAAAGGCTGAGCGACTCGGTCAAGAGGCTGAGCCATCCAGCCAAAAGGCTGAGTCGCTTGGCTCGAAGGCTGAATCATCCAGCCAAAAGGCTAGGTCGCTTGGCTCAAAGGCTGAGCCATCTGGCCTTCAGGCTGGATGAGTCGGCTCAGAGGCTGAGTGATCCAGCCAAAAGGCTGGATGATTCGGCGAAGAGGCTGAATGGCTCGGCTCGAAGGCTGGACGGTTCAGCCAAAAGGCTGAGTGGTTCGGCCAACAGGCTGGACGGTTCGGCCAACAGGCTGAGTGGTTCAGCTAACAGGCTGGACGGTTCAGCCAAGAGGCTGGACGG